>CAYYWV010000015.1:1440-20398 GCA_964475385.1 uncultured Alphaproteobacteria bacterium
CGAGCGGGTTCTACGTTAGAGTCTTTTTCACTTACGTGGAATCGCTCCGGCCCGCGCGCTCAGCCGCGGCCGAGCAGACGATCGAACAGGCCGCGGCGCGGCGCGGCGTGGCCGTTCAGCCGTTCGACCAGCGCCTTGAGGGCCTCGTCGCGGCCGCGGTTCGCGATCTCGATCTTTTGATCGAGCTTCTCGGCGATGGCGAGCAACGCCTTCGCCTGATCGGCGTCCTTGCGGGCGAGCGCCTCGAACCGCGCCTCCTGGGCGCGGTTGATGCTCGCGGTCGTCTCGGCGAGCTGTTCGAGGATGCGCGCCTGGAGCTTGCCCTGCTCGCGCTGGCGGTCCGAGACCTTCTCCAGCGCGGTCACCACGTCTTCGAGCCGGACCGGCAGCTTGCCGTTGCCGCGTTCGCCCTTGAGCTCGCGCGTCGCCGCGGTGCGCAACGCCGCTTCGAGCCAGTCGCCGACGCTCATCCCGGCGCGCTTGGCGGCCATAGAGACCGCGGTGCGGGTCTCGTGGCTGACCCCGCGAATGGTCCATTGCGGGCTCCGCCTGCGCTGCGCGCGGGCCTTCGCCTTCTGCGCTTTCTGCGGTTGCTTCGCCATCGGATCCTCCCAAACGCACGAACCGCGTTCGCCCCCCAAGCCCGACGTGGCCCACGGGTTTGGTGGTTCGACGATATTCACCCCCAAGATATTGAGGGCGCAGTCATATCAGGATGCGACTCGCAAGGCAAGCCCTGCGCGCCCGGGGTCCGGTTCAGAAGCCGAGCGCACAGCCGTCCTTGCGCGGGTCCGAGCCGCCGATCAGCACCCCGCGCGCATGATCGATGCGGATCGCCTGCCCGCCGCCGAGCGGGTCGGCCGCGCGAACGATGCGATGGCCGCGCGCGGCGAGCGCCCGGCGGGTCTCCTCGGGCACGCCGCGTTCGACCTCGAGCTCCGCGCCGTAGCGGAACACCCGGGGGCAGTCGAGCGCCGCTTGCACGTCCATGCCGAAGTCGACGACGTTGGTGATGAAATGAACGTGGCCGAAGGGCTGGTACTGGCCGCCCATGACGCCGAAGGGCATCACCGCGCGGCCGCCTTCGCAGGCCATGCCGGGGATGATGGTGTGCATCGGCCGCTTGCGGGGCGCGATGCAGTTGGGATGGCCGGGGCGGACGACGAAGCCCGCGCCTCGGTTCTGAAGCATCACGCCCGAGCGCGGAGCGAAGATCCCGCTGCCGAAGCCGTGAAACACCGAGTTGATGAAGCTGACCGCGTTGCCGTCGGGGTCCACGACGCAAAGATAGACCGTGTCCACATGGGCCGGGAAGTTGGGCGGCGGCATGTCGTCCATCGCCCGGTCGGGGCGAATGCGCGCCCGCGCCTCGGCCGCATGCGCCGCCGACAGCATCTCGGCGACCGGGACGTCGGCCATGCGCGGGTCGGCGACCAGCGCGTCGCGGTCGGCGTAGGCGATCCGCCCGGCCTCGACCTCGAGGTGCAGGCGCAACGCGCCCAGCGGCGCATCTTCGCCGAGCGGGAAGCCTTCGAGGATGTTGAGCATGATCAAAGGCACGATGCCTTGGCCGTTGGGCGGGCATTCGACGATCTCGAGGCCGCGGTAGGTGGTGCGGATCGGGGTCACGTACTCGCCCTGGGCGGTCGCGAAGTCGTCGAGGCTGTGGAGTCCGCCGCGGGCGCGAAGGGTCTCGACGATGTCCTCGGCGACCGGGCCGGTGTAGAAACCCGTGCGCCCCTCGGCGGCGATTTTGCGCAAGGTCGCGGCGAGCGCCGGCTGGCGATGGACCTCGCCGGCCGCGGGCGCCCGCCCGCCGGGCAGGAAAAGGCGCGCCGCCGCCTCGTCGGCGCGGAGCTTCTCGGTGGCTTTGGCCCAGTCGTAGGCGCAGCGGGGATGCACCACGTAGCCGTCCTCGGCGAGCGCGATCGCGGGCTGAAGCGCCGCTTCCAGCCCCTTGCGCCCGTAGTCCGCGAGCAGGCGGTCCCAGGCGTCGACCGCGCCCGGCACGGTGACCGCGTGCGGGCTCGTCTCGTCGATCCGCGTCAGCCCGCGCTCGACGAACCACGCGGTCTCGGCCGCCGCCGGCGCGCGGCCCGAGCCGTTATAGGCGATGATCTCGTCGCTTGCGGCCGGCGCGTACAGAACGAAGCAGTCGCCGCCGATCCCGGTCGAACCCGGCTCGACCACGGCGAGCGCCGCGGCCGCCGCCACCGCGGCGTCCATCGCATTGCCGCCGGCGCGCAGGATCTCGATCGCGGCGAGCGTCGCCGCCGGCTGCGAGGTGGCGGCCATGGCGTTGAGGGCATGAACGGGCGAACGGCCCGGCAACTGGAAATCGCGCATCTCGAACACACTCCCCGATTGGTCGCGCCCGCGCGCCGTGCGCGGCCGGCGCACCCCGACAATGCCCGAGACCGTCCGCCAAGAAAAGGCCCTGGCGCTCCGACGCCGGTCCGGTCGATATGGCCGATTGACAGCGGGGCGCGATCTTCGACAATGGGGGGCGCGGCGCGGCGGCGCCGTTCCTGCGCCACGCGAGTGCGCCATGCTCAGCCGGATCTCGATCGTCAAAGGCGACATCACCAAGGCGGAGGTCGACGCCATCGTCAACGCCGCCAACGAATCCTTGCTCGGCGGCGGCGGGGTCGACGGCGCGATCCACCGCGCGGCCGGCCCCGGGCTGAAGGAGGAGTGCCGCAAGATCGGCGGCTGCCCGACCGGCGAGGCCCGGATTACGGGCGGGCATCGGTTGAAGGCGCGCTACGTCATCCACACGGTCGGGCCGGTCTGGCGGGGCGGCGCGGCCGACGAGGACGCGTTGCTCGCGCGCTGCTACCGCAACAGCCTCGCGCTCGCCGAGGAGAACGGGGTCAAAAGCATCGCCTTTCCGGCGATCTCGACCGGAGTCTATCGCTTTCCGCCGGCCCGGGCGGCGCGCATCGCCATCGCCGAGACCATCGGGTTTCTGCGCAGCCACGATCTGCCCGAACGCGTGGTTTTCGTCTGCTTCGACGATCGCGTTTACGACTGCTACCGCGCGGCCTTCGCCGATCTCGTCGCCTGATGGACGCGGACGACGACGTCGAGGTTCTGGGGCGCGAGACCTGTTATCGCGGCTTCTTCCGCCTCGACCGGCTGCGGGTGCGTTTCCGCCGCTTCGACGGGAGCTGGAGCGCGCCGATCGAGCGCGAGGTGTTCGAGCGCGGCCACGCCGCCTGCGTGCTGCCCTATGACCCCGCGCGCGATGCGGTGGTTCTGGTCGAGCAGTTCCGCGCCGCCGCGATCGACGCCCCCGGCGGGCCGTGGCTGATCGAGACCATCGCCGGGATCATCGAGGACGACGAAGAGCCGGACGCCGTGGTGCGCCGCGAGGCGGTCGAGGAGGCGGGGCTTGCGCTCGGCGCGCTGGTCCGGATCGGCGAGGTGCTCGTCAGCCCAGGCGGCAGCAGCGAGCGCCTCGTCCTCTACTGCGCTTGCGTCGAGGCCCCCGCCGACGGCGGCGTTTTCGGCCTCGCCGAGGAGGGCGAAGACATCCGCGTCGTCGTCATGCCGTTGGCGGACGCGCTCGACGCGATCGATGCGGGGCGCATCCGGGTCGCCAACGCGGTGATCCCCCTTCTCTGGCTCGCGCGCAACCGCGCGCGATTGCGGGCCCAATGGCGGCGGGCAGGCTGACCCGGCTCGCCTTCGCCGGCCTTCTCGCGACGGTCGCCTTCGCGCCGCTGCCGCTCGGCGGCAATCGGCCCTGGGCGTGGAGCGCACTCAGTCTTCTGGTCGGGCTCGATCTCGTGCTCTGGGCGGCGGCGGCGCTCGCCGACCGGGGCGCGATGGGCGCGCCCTGGCCGCGGCTTCGCGGGCCTGTGCTCGGGTTCGCGCTGATCGTCGCCTGGATCGTCGCGCAGGCCCTGCCGATCGCGCCCGCGGCCTGGCGCCATCCGCTGTGGGGCGAGGCGGCGGCCGCCCTCGACGTTGCGGTCCCGGGGACGATCAGCCTGGACCCGCGGGCGACGCTCGATGCGCTGATGCGGCTTCTCGCTTACGCCGGAGTGTTCTGGCTTGCGGTCCAGCTTGGCCGCGATTCGCGGCGCGCCCGGGCGGCGGTCTGGACCGTGGCGCTCGCCGGGCTCGCCTACGCGCTCTATGGGCTGGTGATCGAGCTCGGCCATTTCGACCGTATCCTCTGGTATCGGCGCTGGGCCTATCCCGGCTCGCTCACCAGCACCTTCGTCAACCGCAACTCGTTCGCGACCTATGCGGGGCTCGCGCTCGTCGTGGTGGTTGGGCTCGCGCTCGAACAGTTGCGCCGCGCCCCGCCGATCGCCACCCGGGCGGGGCTGCGCTGGGCGGTGCAGGGGCTCGGCGGACGCTTCGGGTTTCTTCTCGGCATGGCGCTCGCGATCGGAACGGCGCTTCTGCTCACCGACTCGCGCGGCGGCATGGTCGCCGCCTTCGTCGGCCTCGCCGCGCTCGCGCTCGCCTTCGCGCTGCGCCGCGGCGCGCGGCCCGGGGCGGCGCTCGCCACGCTCGGCGCGGTCGCCCTGTTCGCCGTCGGACTGCTCGCGCTTTCGAGCGGCGGCGCGCTCGACCGGCTGGGCCAGACCGTGCTCGCCGAAAGCGAGCGGCCCGCCGTCTACGTCCTCGTCCTCAAGGGAATCGCCCAACGCCCGCTGCTCGGCGTCGGCTACGGCGCTTTCGAGGCGGCCTTCCCACTGATCCGCGACGAGACCATCCGCGGCGATCTCGTCTACGACAAGGCGCACAACAGCTATCTCGAGTTCGCCTTCGAGGCGGGGCTGCCCGCCTTTCTCGCGATGATGGCGGTGCTCGGCGCGCTCGTTTGGCGGGTGGCGCGGGGCGCGCGCAACCGTCGCCGCGACCGGGTCTTCCCTTGCATCGGGATCGGAGCGAGCGCGCTTGTGGCGAGCCACGCGCTGGTCGACTTCTCGATCCAGATCCCGGCGGTCGCGATGACCTTCGCGCTGCTCCTCGGGGTTGCGGTCGCCCAGTCCTGGTCGTCGCGCGAGGACGCCGTCCCTTAACCCTCCGTCTTCAGGATGCGCGTCACGATCCCGAGCGCGTAGCGGCGTCGAGCGAGCGCTTCCAGCCGGGCGCGCGAGATTCGGGCGGCGAAGCGGATCTGATCGGCGATCGCCGCCTGCGCTTCGGGTCCAAGATGGCGCCAGGTCGCGAGCGCAAGGGCGATCCGCCGGAAGGCGAGGCGGCGATGGCGGGGCGCGGCCTCGACCGCGCGGACGAGAAGCGGGCCGATGCCGGGCGACGGCCCATCGCGCAGGAGAACGAGCTGGGCGAGCCGGGTCCAGGCGTGGGCTTGGCCGGGGCTGCGGGCAAGCCCCGCGCGGTGGGCGGCGATGGCGTCGTCGAGACGGGCGCGGGCCGCGGCCCCGGCGAGGCCGAGCGCGCGCGCTTGCTCGTAACGCAGAAGGCCGAGCGCGGTCCAGCCGCGGCCGTCGTCGAGCCAGCGAAGCGCCGCGGCCTCGGCGTCGGCGGCCAGCGCGAGGTGGCGGGCGTCCACCGGCGCGCCCGCCCGCACGGCGGCGATCACGGGCCGGGCGGGAAGCGCGAGCGTCTCGCCGATCAGGCGCGGAAGCGCAAGAGCGATCAGCAGCCCGCCGGCGATCAGCGCCGCGAGCGCGAGCGGCGCTCGCCGGGGCTCCCGATCCCGACCGCGGGCCACGCTCAGGCTCGCGCCTCGAGCCGGTCGTCGCCGCCATAAGCGTAACGGCCGAACGGGCCCGGCCCGTCGTAGTGATAGGCGGCGTGCTTGCGCAAATCGACCTGCGAAAGCACGAGGCCGGCGAGATCGGCCCCCGCCGCCCGCAGCTCGCGAATCCCGGCGAGCGCGACGTCACGGGGCGTGCGCTCGAAGCGGACCAGGAACACGGTCTTGTCGACCGCGCGCATGAGCACCAGCGCATCCGACATGGCGAGCACCGGCGCGGTGTCGATGATGACGAGGTCGTAGGCCCGGCGCAGCGCCGCGATCAGCCCGCGCATCTTGGACGAGCCCAGAAGGTCGGCGGGGTGCGGCGCGACCCGGCCGGCGAGGATGAAATGCGCCCCCGACGGAAAGTCGATGTGGATCATCTCTTCGAGCGGCACGTCGCGGCTCAGGTAGTCGATCAGGCCGACGCCGTCGGAGACGCTGAGCGCTTCGTGCAGCGTGGGCTTGCGAAGATCGGCGTCGATGATCAGGCACTTCTGGCCCGCCTTGGCCGCCGTTCGGGCGAGCGCGAGCGCCGTGGTGCTCTTGCCTTCCTCCGGCACCGACGAGGTGATCAGCACCACCCGCGGCGGGTTGTCGACGTCGGAGAGCAAGAGCCCGGTGCGGATCGAGCGCAGCGATTCGGCGAGCGCCGTATGGGGGCGATCGAGGATGTCGTCGTAGATCGGCGTCGCCCGCGCCCCCCATCCGCGCGGGCGCGGCACCACGCCGAGCGCCGGCAGGCCGGTCACCGCCTCGAGCTGGTCGCGACTGCGGAACCCCGAATCGAGGTGCTCGAGCAGGAGCACGAACAGAACCCCGAGGACCGCCGAGCCCGCAAGCGCAAGCCCGACGATCAGGCGTTTGCGCGGATACGACGGCGCCTCGGGCACCGTGGCCGGCGAGATGATGCGGGCGTCGGGCTGGACCTGCGAGGCCTCTTGAACCGTGGTTTCCTTGAGCCGGGCGAGAATGGTGTCGTAGAGCTTGCGATTGGCCTCGAGCTCGGCCTCGAGCGCGTGCAGGGTGATCTCGGCGCCGGCCTGGGCGTCGAGCTTGCGTTGCAGCTTCTTGATCTCGCTCTCGAGGTTGCGCTCGCGCACCCGGGCGATCTCGAGCTCGTTGCCGAGCGCGGTGGCGATCTTGCGGACCTCGGTCTCGATCTTGCCGATGAGCTCCTGAAGCTCGTTGCGCGCGAGGATCATCTTGGGGTGGCCGTCGCGGTACTGGGTCTTCATCTCGGCGATCTTGCGCACGACCTCGGCTTCCTGCTCGCGCAGGCGCTGGATGAGCGGCGACTGGAGCACCGCGGCGGCCGAATCGATCCCTTTGTCGGTCTTGAGCAGCTTCTGGACCTGATTGTAGCGGGCCTCGGCCTCGGCGCGTTGGGCGCGGGCCGCGATCAGCTTCGAGTTCAGCTCGGCGATCTGCGCGGTGAGCAGGTTCGAGCCGTCGACGTCGACGAGGCCCGTGCGGCGGCGGTGCTCCTCGACCGCCTTGGCGGCGCGCTCGACCTTGCGTTTGAGCACCAGCGCGCGTTCCTGAAGCCAGGCGGTCGCTTGCTTCGTTTGCTCGGACTTCGAGCGCACCTGGTCCTCGATGTAGACCTCGACCGCGGCGTTGGCGAGCCGGGCCGCGAGCACCGGGTCGGGAGAGGTGAAGCTGACCTCGATCACCCGCGAGCTGTCCGACGGCGTGACCTCGAGTCCGGCGAGATAGGCGTCGACCACCGCCTCGCGCAAGGCGGCGCGCGCCTCCTCGGGCGTCATGGCGGGCGCGGACGCCTCTTCCTCGGCGGGGGCGTTATCGGTCAGCGCATCGAGACCGGCGATCGCCGTGCGCCAGGATTCGGGGATCAGATCGCGCAGCCGGAGCCCTTGGGGCAGGAACCGGCGCAGGCCCAGCCGGTCGAGAAGCCGTTTGCGGGGCGGCCGGAGCTCGGGGTTGAACGCCGGCTCGTTCACGAGATCGAGCTCGTCGACCACCTTCTCGGCCAGCACCCGCGAGGCGATGATCGCGGCCTGGGTGTCGTTGGTGTAGTAGTCGGGGCGCAGGCTGGGCGCGACCGATTCGATGTTGAGAACCTTGGCCCGCGGCGGGGCGACGACGATCTCGCTGTAGGCGGTGTAAAGCGGCGTGATCTGCATCACGTAAAGGACCGTCGCGCTGGTGACCAGAAGCATGGTCCCGGCGATGATCGCCTTGCGCCGCCACAGGGTGGCGAACAACCGGCGCAGATCGACGATCTCGTCGCCGTTGTCGGGCGCAGCGCCGGAAAGATCGGTGGACGGTTGGCCGAGGTTCATCGCGCACTCGCAGGATCGCCCGCGCCCCGGCCGCCGCATGGGCCGTCCGGGGCGTCGTGGGCAGGCCCCCTAGGCTTGGCAGAAAACGGTTAAGGTTTTCCAACCACAGGCGAAATCCCCTCCGCCTGGGCGGGCTCAGAACAGGCGGCGTTCGACCTGGATGGTGTCGCCGGGAAGCACGGGGGCGTCGAGATCGGCCTCGATCTCCTTGCGCTCGGGGTCGCCGCCGCGGATCAGGGTCACCGGACTTTCGCGGGCGCGGCGCGTGAACCCGCCGGCGAGCGCGACCGCCATGCGCACGGTCATGCCCTCGATGTAGGGGTAGCTTCCGGGCTTGTTGACCTGCCCCAGAATGAAGAACGGGCGGTGGTTGACGATCTCGATGCTGACCTTGGGATCGACCAGGAAGTCGCGGTTGAGCTTGTCGGTGATCTCGGCCTGAAGCTCGGCCACGGTCTTGCCGTTGACGTCGATGAGGCCGAGGAGCGGGAACGAGATCCGGCCCGAGCCGTCGACCACCACCGGCCCCGAAAGGTCGCTCTGGCCGAAGACCGTGATGTTGAGCTTGTCGCCGGGGCCGATCCGGTACTCCGCCTCGGCCGACTGGGCGCGCGCCGCGCCGCCAAGCGCGAAAAGAACGGCGAGCGCAAGCGCGGCGAGGATCGCGGCCAAGCGCCAGGGCGCCGGCCGCGAAAGGGAATGAAGCGGGGTGGAAGGCTGCGCCTGCATGGCCGGTCCGTTCAGAACCGAAGGCTTGCCGAAAGGCGCAGCGTGTTGGCCGAATAGCTTTCGCCCGGCGCGTCCGATCCCCGGTCCTCGTAGGCCCAGCCGGCGTCGACCGAGACCAACGATCCGATCATGTAGCGCGCGCCAAGGTCGAAGGCGAGCATGTCATCGGTGCGGTCGATCCCTTTGAAGTCCTCGGTCTCGTAGGCGAGGGCGGCGTTGAGCAGCAGGTTGTCGCGAAGCTCGTAATCGGCGCCGAGCTTGAAGACCGAGGCGAAGGCGGACGAGGCCCCGGACACCGTGGTCTCCCGCACCAACCGCCTGATCGAGGCGTCCACGCTCAACAGGTCGGTCGGGTTCCAGACCAACCGGCCGCTGAAGGAGACGCCGGCCGCGGGCTTCAGCCTGGAATCGTCGAAGTTCTGGCGGCGATAGCCGACGGCGATCTCGGCGAAGGTCACGCCCGAGATGTCGAAGCTGCCGCCGAGCAGGATCTCGTAACCGTCCGACGAGCGCTCGAACCCGTTGTCGTCGAAGCGTTCGTCGAAGTCGCGGATGTCGATCGCGCCTTCGACGAAGGCCGACGAGCCCGGCACCCATTCATAGGCCGCGCGCCCGCGCAACGCGTACTCGTTGCGGTCGCGATCGTCGTTGTTGATCGCGCCCGCGTCGCGGAAGTCGCGCCGCCGGGCCGAGAACGCGCCCCGGAAGGCGAGCGCGTCGAGCGCGTAAGCGCCGGCGATATCGAGACTGCCGACGTAAAGCACCGTGGGTTCGGTCTGGTTCTGGTCGTCGGGCGAGCCCCGCGCTTCGTGGTCGCGCCGGAACGCCACGGTCGCGGTCGCTTGGCCGCCGTCGCCGATATCGAGCCGTCCGCTCGCGTAAGCGTTGAAGTCGGTCCAGTTCTCGCTCGAATGCTCGGCGTGGCGGGCGACGGTCGCGGTCGCGCCAAGCGTCATGGCGTGGCGCAGCCAGTCCGAGCGCAGGCTGAACCCCGGCGAGACCTGAACAATTTCGTCGGAGACCGCGTTTTCTTCGGTGCGGAACAGGTTGTCGGTGTACTCGGTCGCGACGGTAAGACTCGGGAAGAGGTTGAAGCTCGCGGCCGGTCCCACCGGAATCCCGAGCGGCTCGTAGTCGGGGCGCGGGCGCTGGGCGACCGAATCTTCGAGCGCGGTTTGGCCGAATGCGGCGCCGGAGAGCCCCACGCCCGCCGCCGCGATGACCGCGATGCCCAGAGAGAACGGAGCGCGCCGCGCATAGCGCCCTGTCGGCGCCGCCTGGCGCGCGGCGGGCTGTCGGATCGGGGCCTTGGCCCGGGATATGGTTAAGCTGGATCGCCGCATGTCACCCTTGGCTCCGTTTGGTACAGTGAACTGGTTAATGGCGGGTGAACGCGGCCTCTCGCGCTCTCTGAAATGCTTTGTTAACCCCGCGCGCGCAAAGGTGATCGCGCGGCGGCCGTTGCGAATCGCGCTTGCCGCGGGGCGGGGCTTTCCGCAATCTTGGGCCGGCCTCCGAAGGGGATGGAAACCGCGATGGAAAAAGACCTCCGCGCCGAGCGCGCGGCCGCGCCCGCCGGCCTTCCGCCGGTGCCGCCGGCGCTGCGCCGCCATGTCGAGGCGGACGGGCTGTGGCGCGTCGTTCACGGCGCGCCGGCGGCGGCGCTGCGGCCGGCGCTGTTCCTCGACCGCGACGGGACCGTGATCGAAGAGGTCGCTTATCTTTCGCGGCCCGAGGATGTCCGTCTTATCCCCGAGGCCGCCGCCCTGATCCGGCGCGCCAACGCCCTCGGGGTCGCGGTGGTCGTGGTCACCAACCAGGGCGGGATCGGCCGCGGCTACCTCGGCTGGGAGGACTACGCCGCGGTCGAGGCCGCGGTCGCCGAGGCGCTCGCGGACGCGGGCGCGCGGATCGATGCGCTTTACGCCGCGCCGCACGCGCCCTCGCCCGCCGGCATTCACGCGACCCCTTACCGCAAGCCCGCGCCCGGGATGCTGTTGCGCGCCACCGAAGACCTCGGCCTCGACCTCGCCGCGAGCTGGATCGCCGGCGACTGCGCGACCGACATCGAGGCCGGCCGGCGGGCGGGGCTCGCCGGCGGCTGGCTGGTCCCCACCGGCTACGGCGCGCGCGACGCCGGGGCCGCGCGGCGGCATGCGCACGATTCTTTTTCGGTGGTGATCGGAAAGTCCCTCGCCGCGATGGCCGAGCGGCTCGAGGCGCTGCTCGCGCCGCGACGCCCTAACGGCCGCTGAGGCGGGTCCGCGCCAGATCGGCGATATAGCGGCTGTTGGTCGTCAGATAGCGCCGCCACAGCCGCCGCGGCTCCGAGATCAGCCGAAAGAGCCACTCGAGGCCCGCGCGCTGCATCCAGCGCGGCGCGCGGGCGCGGACGCCGGCGAGAAAGCCGAAGGCCGCGCCGACGCCGAGAAGGACCGCAGGGATCGCGGGCGCGTTGGCGGCCATCCAGAGCTCTTGCTTGGGACAGCCGAGGGCGACGAAGACGAGCCGCGCGCCGGAAGCCCGAATCCGCGCCGCCGCTTGGCCGTCCGCGCCGGGATGCGCGGGAAGGCGGGGCGGCGCCTCGGCCCCGGCGACGACGAGCCCCGGGAAACGCGCGCAAAGCCGCGCCTTCAGCCGGGCGAGCGTTTCCGCGTCGCCGCCGTAAAGGTAGATCGGAAGGCCCTCGGCGGCCGCCCGGGCGCATAATTCGGCCATGAGGTCGGGGCCGGCCACGCGTTCGGCCGTATAGCCCTGTCGGCGCAGGCTCCACACCAGCGGCATGCCGTCGCTCACGCACAGAAGCGCGTTCTCCATCGCTTCGAGAAGCGCCGGCGCGCGCCGCGCCTCGGTGGCCATGTGGACGTTGGCGACGCAGACATAGCCGCCGCGGCCTTCGCGCGCCGCCGCCATGATGCGCGCGACCGCCGAATCGAAGCGGCAGGCCGCGACCGGCGCGCCGATCACCCGGGCGCGTTCGCCGACGCGGCTCTCAAGGGCCTCGTCGTAGATCGCGCGCAGCATCCGGTAGTTGGCCGCGGCCGTATACCGCGCCTCGAACCGCGCCCGCGCTTGCGCCCCCATGCGCGCGCAGTCCTCGGGCGCGGCGCGCAGACGCGCCACGCAAGCGGCGAGCGCGGCCGCATCGCCGGGCGCAAAGCGCCGCCCGGTCACGCCGTCCTCGACGATTTCGGCGAGGCCGCCGAGGTCGGCGGCGAGAACGGGAAGCCCGTGCGCGTAAGCCTCGGCGATCACCATGGGAAAGCCTTCGTAGCACACGGACGGCGCGACAAGAAAAGCGGCGCGCGCCATCTCTTCGGCGACCGCGGCGGGCGGACGCGGGCCGAGGATGGCGACGTTCGCCGGGGCCTCGGCGCGAAGGCGGGCCGCGAGCGGCCCGTCGCCGACGACGCGCAAGGGGTAGTCGATTCCCCGCCAGGCTTCGAGAAGGGTGAGAACGCCCTTCTCTGGGCTCAACCGGCCGACATAGAGCGCGCCGCGCCGCGCCTTCGCCGTCGGCGGGCCGGGATCGTTCATGACGAAGTTGGGCTTGACCGCGATTCGGTCGGCCGGCAGTCCCCCTTCGATGAACTTGCGCCGCGCGAACGCGGTCAGCGCGATGAAACGGTCGACCTGCGTTCGCCAGGTGCCCCGGCGGCGGTGGCGGGCGAGCATGCGGGCGACCGCAAGGCTGCCCAGCCGCGACCCGCGATAGCAGCCGTAGATCGCGGCGCGGTACGGGCTGCCGGTCACGCAGTCCTCGCAGACCCGGCCGTCGCGCAGAAGCAGCGCCCCCGGGCAGATCAGGCGGTAGTTGTGCAGCGTCTGCACGACCGGCGCGCCGGCCGCCCGGCAAGCGTCGTAAACCGCGGGCGAGAGCAGAGGAAAGAAATTGTGTATATGCACGATTGCGGGGCGTTCGGCTTCGATCCGCGCGGCGAGCCGGTCGCGCGCGGCGGCCGCGTAAGGCGCGCGCCAGGCCGCGGCGATCCGCCCGCCAAGCCCGGCCACGGCGTCGTTCGAGACCGTAAACAGCGCGGTCTCGTGGCCGTGGGCGGCAAGAAGGGCGCGCTCGGCGGCGACCGCCGCGTCCTCGCCGCCGGCCTCGCGGTAGCGGTTGTGGACGATCAGCACCTTCATGGCGCGGTCATGGCGGCGCGGGACAGGGCTTCGCCGCCGCCTCGGGCGCGGCGCGCGCCCGCTCGGCGCGCGTCCGCGCGGTCCGTTGCGCCCGCACGAGATGCCAGGTCATGCGCAGGGCCACGCCCCAGAAGAAGTAGTAGGGAATCGCGATATAGGGCTTCTCCAGCGCGTCCTCGCCCATCGCGAAGACCCAGACGAGCAGGAAGAACACCATCAGGATCAGGTAACGGTTCTCGCCTTCGCGCCAGCCGTAGCGGACCGCAAGCCGCAGTCCCCGCCACCAGGCCGCCAGCATCAGCGCGTGCATCCACAAAAAGGCGGTCGCCGCGATCAGCCCGCCCCGGCCGAGCACCGAGAGGTAGGAGTTGTGGGGCTCGCGCACCACGGCCCCGGTCAGCGAACGGTGGTCGGTGAGCGGGATGCCGTAGCCGAGGCCGAGGAGCAGGCTGTCGGGCGAAGAGGCGAGCTTGGCGAGCAGCCTCGTCCACCACTCCATGCGCAGCGAGACCCCGCGCGCGGTCCCTTGCAGGCCCTCGCTCTCGATCCCGGCGATGGCGAGGATGTGGTTGACGATGAAATCGAGCGAGACCGCCTCGCCGAGCCGGCCGGTCACCGTGATCCCGGTAAGCGGCAGCGCGATCACCGCAAGCACGATCGCCATCAGGCCGATCACCCCCTTGCCGAGGGCCGCGCGCCGGAAGATCAGGAAGAAGCCCAGCAGGACGGCGATCTGGATGTAGATGGTCCGCTCCTGGAACAGGAGCGTCGCGTAGCCGACGAGAAAGATCTCGAGCGCGACGGTCGCCTTGGTCCGCGGTCGATAGAGCATCAGCCAGGCCGCGCCCATCAGAAGAAGGATCGGCGTCGCCGTGTAGTTGAACAGGATCGGCACCGGGTAGCCCGCCCCTGACTGGAGCGTGGGCGAGTAGGCCGTGAGCGTATCCGCCATCGGGTAGCTCAGGGCGTAGACCGCGCCCGCGGCCAGAAGCCGGCCGAGCCAGCGGAAGAAGCGGTCGAGCTTTTCGGCCCGGGCCGCATAAGCGAAGCCGACGACCAGGAAGGCCGATTCGATCACATGGGTGGCGTCGCGCAGCGCCCAGATTCCGTGGTCCGCCATTCCCGCCATCGCGCGGCCGAGCCCGTAGGTCCACCACAGAAGGAAGGGAAAGACGAGCGCCACCGTCCGCAGCTTGGACAGCACCGCGATGTGGTTGAGGCTGAGCAGCGCGAGCGCGAGCGCGATCTCGCCCACCGGCACCCCGCCGCCCGCCACCGGCGGCACGCGAACCTGCATGAAGCCGTAGTTGAGCAAGAGATACAGCCCGATCGTGGCGAGAAGGACGCCGTCGCGGACGCGCTCGACGTTCAGGCCCATGCCGGCTCTCCGTAGACCTCTGCGACCACGTCGGCCCACTGGCGCTGGCGCGCGCGCGCGATCGCGCCGGCGCTGAGCGCGCGGCGCAGCGCGGGCGCGGCGGCGATCTCGACGAGCGCGGCGGCGAGCGCCCCGGCCACCGCGTCCGCGTCGCGCCCCGCGGTCGCGATCACCCGTCCGCAGCGGTCGTCGACGAACATCGGCGGCCCGCCGAGATCGAGGCAGACCACCGGCAGCCCGGCGGCGAGCGCTTCGAGCACCACGCTGCCGCCCGAATCGTGGAGGCTCGGGAACAGGAAGACATCGTGCGCGCGGTAGATCTCGGCGAGCCGGTCGCGCGCGGTCCAGTCCCGCCAGGCGATGCGGTCGGCGACCCCGAGCCTGCGGGCGAGCCGCCGCCAGCGCGCGCCCGCCGCGCCCCGCCCGACCATGGTGAGCCGGGCGCCGGGATCGGCCGCGATGAGCCGGGCGAGCGCCGCGATGGCGAGGTGCCCGCCCTTCCAGGAGACGAAGCGCCCCACGAACAAGAGCCTCAGCCCGTTGGCCGGGGCCGGGGCGGCCTTCGGCGTCCGCACGGCCGCGGGGTCGACGCCGATCTCGGCGGCGATGCGGGCGCGGGCGCGATGGCGGCGGGGCAGCGCGCGCCGGGTCTCCTCGGTCTTGACGTAGATCGCGTTCGCCTGGTCGAGGCAGCGCCGCAGCATGGGGTCGAGCCGAGCGGCGAGATTGGCCGCGTCGCGCAGGAGATCGACCGCGAAGCCGCGCGGGCCCAGCCCGCGGCGAAGCCGGAACGGCGCCCTCTCGCCGCCGCCGAGCGGGCCGAGCACGAAGGGAATGCCGAGCCCGCCCATGAAGCTCGGGTGGCGGAAAGCGGTCAGGGTCAGGTGATGGACCATGTCGAAGGGCCGCGCCCGGTGCAACGCCCGCGCCCGTCGGTAGGCCCCCCACTGCCAAAGCGTGTAGTAGAGCCGGATTCCGCGCCCGCCGCGCTTCCACCAGCGCGCCCAGCGCGGCAGGTCGAAGTAGACGAAGCGCGGGTTTCCGTCGCCCGCGCCCGCGGCCTCGATCCGCGCCCGGTTGGCGGCGCGGGTGAGCACCGTGACCTCGTGCCCCCGGCGCGCGATCTCATGCGCCCAACGCCAGCCGACTCCGGGCTCGGAGCCGAGGCCGGGCTCGCAGGCGTAGGCCGACAAAAGCACCCTCATGGCGCGGCGGCCGCGTCGGTCGCGGCCCGGTCCGGGGCATGGACATAGAGATGCGCGATCCCTTCGCCCCAGTTGGGGGCGATCGCGGTCGCCGCCCGCTCGACCAGATAAGGGAGGAGCGGCCGCCGATTGGGCAGCCGATAGGCGTAGGCGGCCTCGAGCGCGAAGCCGAAGCGCCGGGCGAGCGCGGCCAGCGTCGCGTGCGAGTAATAGGCCACATGGTCGGGATGCACGCTCTCGATCCGGAAGGGAATGCGCAGCATTCGACGCAGGCAGAAGGCGTTGGCGGTGGTGATCAGAAGCCGGCCGCCGGGCTTGAGCACCTCCGGCGCGGTCGCGAGAAAGCGTCCCGGGTTGGCGAGGTGCTCGATGATCTCGCCCGCGACCACCAGGTCGAAGCGCCCGAGGTTGAGCCGGTCGAGCGCCTCGGCGTCGCCTTCGGCGAGGTCGGCGATGCCGCGCTCGCGCCTGAGCCAGTCGAGCGCCTCGCGGTTCGTGTCCACGCCCACGCAGCGCGCCGCCACCGCGGCGATGCGGGCGTGCAGCCAGCTTCCGTCGGCGATGCGGGCGCGGGTATAGGGGTGGTCGGCGCAGCCGAGATGCAGCACCTCGCGCCCCGCCGCCGCCTCGAGGATGAAGCGCAGCCGGTCGACGCTTGCGCGCGGAATCCTAAAGTGGCTCATGGCGCCATGTTTCGACAACTTGGTTAAGGATTTCCGCGCAGCCGTCGGCGATCCCGCAGGCCCCGACCCGGGCGATGTAGCCGAGCGCGTAAAGCCGCCAGATCAGCCGCGGGTTCCCGTGGCCGAGAAGGGGCGCGAGGGCCGGCCGCGCGAGCGCCGCGACGATGCGGGCCTCGAGCGCGCGGGGATCGCGCAGCCCTTGGGCGAGCGCGACCCGGGCCAGAAAGTGGGCGATGTCGTCGCCGCGGGGCGCGGCGGGCTCGGCGAACTCCCAGTCGAAGGCGACGAGCGCGCCGTCCGCGCCCGCGCGCAGGTTCCAGGGCGCGAAGTCGCCGTGGCTTTCGCCGAGCCCGACTTCCCCCGCGCCCGAGCGGGCGAGCGCGTCCAGCGCCGCGGCGCAGCGGGCCTTGCGCGCGGGGGCGAGGCATGCGGCGGCGTCGAGGCGCGCGGCGATCCGGGCGCAGACCTCGGCGAGCGGCGCGCGGGTCTCCTTTGGAACGAGCCGGGCGAGCCAGTCCCGATGCGCGCGCCCGATCCGCGCCTGCGGCATGCGCGCGGGCGCTGCGGTTTGCGCGCTTCGTCCGCTTTCGCGGTCCTCGTAAAGAAGCCGTGGGGCGAGGCCGGGGCGCGTTCGCGCGAGGCGGCGCAGGGCTGCGGCCTCGTGGGCGATGCGCGCCCGCGCCGCCGCCGCGAGCGGCGCCTTGACGACGGCGCGCGGGCGTCTGCGCGCGCGCGAGACCAGAATCGCGCTCGCCTTCCGAGTCGGGCCCGGGACGCCGATCGAGACCACGGGCGCGGGCGGCGCGGCCTCGTCCCAGCCGAGCGCCGCCCAGCCGTCGCGCGCATCGCCCGCGGGCGGGGCTGCGCCGATCCGGGCCACGCCCGGCAGGCGGCGGAGCTGGCCCGCGCGGTAGGCGGCCGCCGCCGCCGCCCACTTGGCCCGCGAGGCGCGCCCGAACGGCCGCCAGCAGGCGAGCGCCGGCCAGCCGAGCGCGGGCGATTCGGGAACGATCCAGCGCGGGCCGTCGGGGCCGGGGATGACCAGGAACCGCCACTCGGGCGGCGCGTCCCGGGCCTCGGGCGTCGCCGTCCAGCCCGCGGGCAAGACCCCTTCGAGCGCCCCGAGCGCGAGCGGGTCAGGCGCGCGCGCGTCCATGGCGGGGCGGCGGCGCGCGTCCGATGCGCCGGGCGAAGCGGGCGGCCAACGCATCGAGCGCGGCCCAGGCCGCTTCCGCGGCGACTTCGTCGGGCGGGCCGGCGGCGTCGATCACTATTGCGCGCGGACCCAGGCTTTGGGCCAGCGCGCGGTAAGCCTCGCGCTGGCGGGCGGTCTCGGCCGCCGAGACCTCGCGCTTGCGCGCCTGGATGGCCGCGGCCGGGGCGTCGAGCACCAGCCAGAGGTCGGGGCGCGGTACGAGCCGACCGCCGAGCGCCGCGATCCAGCGCGGCGCGCCGTAGCGGTAGCGCGCCGGGTCGGCGAGCAGGTCGTGGTAGTGGCGGTCGAAGAGCGCCAGCGTCGAACGCCGCTTGAGCGGCCAGACGCGGACCGCGTAACCGAGCGCGTGGTCGAGGACGAACAGGCCCGCCTTGGCGGCCGAGGCGAAGATCCCGCGCGGCGGCGCGCCGTGGGGGTCGTCGACCGCGCCCGGGCGGGCCTTGCCGGCGCGGATCAGGCCGGGGCGAAGGTGGAAGCGCGCGCGGCGGCGGAAAGCGGGGGCGAGCATGGCGTCCAGCCGGTCGAGCAACGTCGTCTTGCCGGCCCCGTCGGGGCCGAGCGCCGCGACCACCAGGCCCGACGGCCGGAGCGCGCGCGCCGCCCGCCGCAGGCCTTCGCGCAGCCGCGCCGCAAGGGGGTAGGGCAGCGCGGCCGCGAGCGCCCGCCGGAGCCGAGGCAGCGCGTCCTCGACCGCGCGCCAGTCGCCGCTTTCGGCGGCGGCGGCGATCAGCGCCGCGTCGTCTTCGGCCCAGAAGCGCCCGAGCGCCGCCCGCGCGCCCGCGGGGTCTCGCCGCCAGGTCGCGGCGAGCCAAGCGCCGTGGCGGGGCTCGAGCGCGCCCTTGGCCACCTTCTTGACGAGGTAGTAGACGAACGCGACCGCCGGCGGCGGCGTGGGATAGCCTTGCGCTCCGGCGTCCCGGGCCATGTCCGCCCCGGCGAGCATCTCGTCCGCGCCGAGCACGCGCCGGCCGTCGCGCAGGTAATCGGCGCAGATGTCGATGTGAAGATAGCGCGGCGCGCCGTCCGCCCCCGGCCAGGCGAGCACGCAGTACCAGGCCCCCCATTCGTGTTGCAGGGCCTGGACCACGACCGCGCCCTGGGCGCGGGCGAAGGCGTCGATCTCGCGCAGGAGCGCGCGCCCGCGGGGGCGGCCGACGGCCATGTCGATGTCGCCGCCGAGGCCGGCCTCGGGCGCGCCGAGGACGCGGAAGCGGACGCCGCGGGCGCGAAAATGCTCCCACAGCCGGGCGGCGAGCGCGGCCGCGTCGGGCGGGGCCGTCCGGGGCGCGCAAGGCGCAGGCCGGACGCGAGCCTCGGCCGCGGCCAGCGCGGCGGAGCGCAGGGAGGGCACGGGCGTCAGCCGCGGGCGCGAATGAGCGCGCGATGCAGCCCGCGGGCGAGGACGATCTGCATCAGGGCGTACATGGTGAACATTCCGTACAGCGCGCCGAATAGCCCAAAGATCTTTACAAACCCGTAACAGCTCGCGGCTGCGAAGACGACGGTGGCGAGGTTGGCGACGAAGATCGGCCGCGTGTCCTCGAGCGCGCTGAGCCCGGTGCGCAAGGGAAGCGCG
>CAYYWV010000015.1:20498-31567 GCA_964475385.1 uncultured Alphaproteobacteria bacterium
GAAGATCGGCCGCGTGTCCTCGAGCGCGCTGAGCCCGGTGCGCAAGGGAAGCGCGAAAGCGAGCGCCACGTAGATCGCCGCGTACCAGCGCAGCACGTCCCCGTAGGCCGCGTACTCGGGCCCGTAGACGAGGCCGAGCCAAAAGCCCGGGGCCGCGGCGGCGACGGCGGCCACCGCGGCGCTCGCGCCCACCACCGCCGCGGCGAGGCGAAGGACGAAGGCGCGAAGCGCCGCCGCCCCGCGCTCGTGGAAGCGCCGCGCGGCGCGGGCGGGCGCGACGTTCTCGAGCCCTTGGAAGACGATATGGACCACGCCCATCAGGTTCTGGGCCGCCCGCAGCGCGCCGACCGCGCCCGCCCCGAGAAGCGCGCCCGCGGCCAGAAGATAGAGGTTGGCCGAAAGCCAGTGCATCACGGCGGACGCCCCGAGCCAGCGCGCGAACCGCCAGTGGCGGGCGAGCGTCGCCGCAAAGACCTCGGCCCGCCACCCCGGCCGCTCGGCCGCCACGAGGGCGGCGAGCCCGGCGAGCCCCGCGGCGGCCGCGATCGCCCACAGCGCGGAGGCGGTCGAAAGCCGCGCGACGGACGCGAGCGCGACCAGGAAAAAGAGCTGGAGCCCGTAGCGCACGGCGTCGCAGGCGAAGGCGACGGCCGGTCGGGCGCGGGTGAAGAAGACCCGGCGCAAATGGTCCTGGACCTGAAAGGCGGCCCCGGCGGCCGCGAGCGGCAGCGCGACCGCGCCGAGCCGCCAGTCGGGGGCCGCGGCCGCGCCCGCCCAAGCGCCCGCCCAGAGGAGCGCGAAGGACAGCGCCGCGAAGGCGGCCTGCTGGACGAGCACGGCGCCGAAGTAGGCCGCTTCGTCGCCCGCCGCCTGCTTCGGGCCGATCGACATCATCGGCGCGTTGATCATGGCGTGCTGGATACTGTTCAGGAACTGAACCGCCATCCAGGCGAGCGTGAAGCGGCCGAAGTCGTCGAGGCCGAGAAAGCGGGCGAGCAGGATTCCGGTCAGGAAGTTCGCGCCGCTGACGAGCGCTTGGTCGGCGAGCGCCCAGTTCACCGACCCGTAGCGGACGCGCCGGCTCTCTCGGCCCGCGGTCACGGACCCGGCGCTCCAAACGGCGCGCCCGCCCCGGCCCAAGGGCCGGAGGCGGCGGAGGCGGGGGTGAGCGCGGCGGTCATGCGCGACGACTATAGCTTTCCGGGCGCTGCGGGCAAATTGCCAGCGCGCGGCGCAGCCTGTATGAAGACCCCTGGGATAGCGGATAACGGCGGCGAAAGCGCAGGCCCATGGATGCAGGCGACGTTCTCGATTCGGTGTTCGCGGCCCACGCCGAGACCGCGGCCAAGACGCCGGACGCCGTGCGCGCGCCCTTCGCCCGCCTCGTCGCGGCCTCGGCCCGGGCGGTCCGCGCCGGCGGCAAGATCCTGCTTTTCGGCAACGGCGGCTCGGCGGCCGACGCCCAGCACATCGCGACCGAGCTCGTCGTCCGTTTCGCCCGCGACCGCGCGCCGATCGCGGCCATCGCTCTGACCACCGACACCTCGGCGTTGACCGCGGCCGGCAATGACCTCGGTTTCGAGGCGGTCTTCGCCCGTCAGGTCGAGGCGCTCGGGCGCGCGGGCGACGTCGCCGTCGGGATCTCGACCTCGGGCCGCAGCCCCAACGTGATCGCAGGGCTTCGCGCGGCCAAAGGGCGAGGCCTTGTCGCGGCCGCGCTCGCGGGCGGCGACGGCGGCGCGCTCCGCGGCCTCGCCGATCCCCTTCTCGTCGTGCCTTCGCGCGAGACCGCCCGCATCCAGGAGATGCACATCGCCATCGGGCACGCGCTCTGCGCGGCGCTCGAGGACGCGCTCGGCCTCGGTCAAGCGGACGATTAAGCCGGGTCGCGGGGCGCGCTTTCGACCATCGACGGCCGTTCGGCGAAGCGCGCGAACCAAGCGGCGAGCTTCGGCTGGTCGGCGCGCCAGTCCTCGTCGGGGAAGCGGAAGTCGAGGTAGCCGAGCGCGCAGCCGATGGTGATGGCGCCGATGTCGACCGTCTCGCCGAACGCGTCGCACTCGGCTTCGAGCGCATCGAGCGCGGCGCCGATCTTGCTCATCTGGCGGTCGATGAAGGCGGTCGACTGCAAGGCGGGCTCGCGCCGTCGTTCGAGGACGATGAGGACCGCGGCGTCCAGAATCCCGTCGCCGAGCGCCTGGCGGCGCAGCGCGGTCCAGCGGGCGGGCGGCTCGGGAAACAGGCGGGGGCCGCCGTGCAGGCTGTCGAGGTACTCGCAGATCACCCGGCTGTCGTAGAGCCGCTCTCCGTCGTCGGTGATCAGCGCCGGCACCTTGCCGAGCGGGTTGTCGCTGACGAGATCGCTCGCAGGGTCGAAGGGAAGGGTCGGAATCCGTTCGATCCGGCCGCTGAGGCCGGTCTCGGCGGCGCAGACGGTCACCTTGCGGACGTAAGGCGAGGTCGGCGAGTAACGCAGCTTCATGGGCTTTCTCCTTGGCGCGGCGATGGTTTCGTGCCGGTCGTGTCGGCGGCGCCGAGCATAGAGCGTTTGCGGGCCGAGGGGAATCGGCGCCCGCCCGCGCGCGGTCGGGCTGTGGTACCATCCGCCGGCGATGTGGCAGGACGTGGTCGATCTCAACGCCTTCTACGCCAGCCGGCGCGGCCAGGTGGCGCGGCGCATGATCCGCCGCCGCATCCGCGCGCTATGGCCCGACGTGCATGGGCTTAGGGTGCTCGGGCTCGGCTATGCGACGCCGTACTTGCGCGTCTTCCGCGCCGAGGCCGAGCGGGTGATCGCGTTGATGCCGGCCCATCAAGGGGCGATGCCCTGGCCGGCCGACGAACGCCGCCTGGTCGCGCTGACCGACGAGGCCGAGCTCCCGCTGCCCGACGATTCGCTCGACCGCGTGCTCTTGGTCCACGCCGTCGAGTGCAGCGAGCAGCTCCGGCCCATGCTGCGCGAGATCTGGCGCGTGCTCGCCGGAAGCGGGCGGCTGCTCGTCGTGGTTCCCAACCGGCGCAGCATCTGGGCGCGGCTCGAACGCACGCCGTTCGGCCACGGCCAGCCGTTCAGCCGCCCTCAGCTCGACCGCCTGCTGCGCGAGAGCCTGTTCTCGCCGTTGCGGAGCACGGCCGCGCTTTACGTGCCGCCGTCGTCGCCGCGGCTGATGATGCGGCGGTTCGCCGGGGCCTGGGAAAGACTTGGCGAGCGCTGGGGGCTGCCGTTCGCGGGCGCGCTTCTGGTCGAGGCGGCGAAGCAGGTCTACGCCGCCCATCCCGAGCGTTTCGCCCGCCCGCGGGTGCGCGGCTACCGCGCGTTGACCAAAGGCGCGGCGCCGTCGCCCCGCTCCCGGCCCTGATTCTTTTCCTGGCAGAGCAGGAACACCGCCTGGGCGGCGAGCAGGTTGGCGAGCGCGCCCCGCCCCGACAAGGGCAGCGGCCGGCCGTCGTCGTTGAGCGCGACGACGCGCGAGACCCGGGCGCCGAGATCGTCGCAGAGCGCGGTGAAGTCGCGGATCGAGCAGAGGTGGATGTTGGGGGTGTCGTACCAGGCGTGGTCGAGCGTCCGCGTCACCGGCATCCGCCCCTGGACGAGAAGCTGAAGCCGCGCCCGCCAGTGGGCGAAGTTGGGGAACGACACGATCGCGCAGCGGCCGATGCGCAGCATTTCGGCGAGCACGCGCCGGGGCTCGCGCGTGGCCTGAAGGGTCTGGCTCAGGATCACGAAGTCGAAGGCGTCGCTCGGGTAGTCGCGAAGATCGGCATCGGCGTCGCCTTGGACCACCGACAGCCCGTGGCGGACGCAGGCGTTGACCCCGGCCTGGCTGATCTCGATCCCGCGGCCGTCGACCGCCTTGGTGCGCGTGAGATAGGCGAGAAGCGCGCCGTCGCCGCAGCCGATATCGAGCACCCGCGCCCCGGGCCGAACCCAGTCGGCGACGATGGCGAGATCGGCGCGGATCGCGGAACCGCGCTCCGCGTCCTTGTCCGTCTCTTTCTCCGGCCCGGCGGACGGCGCTTCGCTCATCGGCTGGGCAGGCCCCGATGCGCCGCCGCGCCGTCGAGGAAGCCCGCGAGCGCGGCGTGGAACTCGGGCTCGTCGAGCAGGAAGGCGTCGTGGCCCTTGTCGCTCTCGATCTCGACGAAGCTCACGTTGGCGGCGACCGCGTTGAGCGCGTGCACGATCTCGCGGCTCTGCGAGGTCGGGAACAACCAGTCGCTGGTGAACGAGATCACGCAGAACCGCGTCTTGGTGCCGCGGAACGCGTCCGCGAGCACGCCCCCGTACTCGGCCGCAAGGTCGAAGTAGTCCATCGCCCGGGTGATGTAGAGGTACGAGTTGGCGTCGAAGCGGTCGACGAAGGTGATCCCCTGGTGGCGGAGGTAGCTTTCGACCTGGAAATCGGCGTCGAACCCATAGCTCAGCGCCTTGCGATCCTGAAGCTGGCGGCCGAACTTGCGGTGCAGCGCGGCCTCCGAGAGATAGGTGATATGCGCCGCCATGCGGGCCACCGCGAGCCCGCGCACCGGGCGCACCCCCTGGCGCAGGTAATCGCCGCCGCGCCAGTTGGGGTCGGCCATGATGGCCTGGCGGCCGACCTCGTGGAAGGCGATGTTCTGGGCCGTATGCCGCACCGCGGTCGCGATCGGGACCGCGGCGAACACGCGCTCGGGGAACTTGGCCGCCCATTCGAGCGCCTGCATGCCTCCCATCGAGCCGCCGGTCACGCAGAAGAGTTGCTCGATCCCGAGATGGTCGAGAAGCAACGCCTGGGCGCGGACCATGTCGGCGATGGTGATGACCGGGAAGCTGAGCCCATAGGGCTCGCCGGTCTCGGGGTTGATGGCGGTCGGCCCGGTGGTTCCCATGCAGCCGCCGAGCACGTTGGCGCAGATGACGAAGAAGCGGTCGGTGTCGAGCGGCAGCCCCGGCCCGACGACCCGCTCCCACCACCCCGGACGCCCGGTCACCGGATGCGGGCCCCTGAGGTACTGGTCGCCGGTCAACGCGTGGCAGACCAGGATCGCGTTGGCGCGGTCGGCGTCGAGCGAGCCGTAGGTCTGGTAGGCGACGGTGAAGGGGCCGAGGCTCGCGCCGCAGTCGAGCCTGAGAGGCTCGTCCGCCCCGAGAACGGCCGTGGGCCCGGTCGGCTTGCGGCCGCCGGGCTCGGCGCGCGTCGATCGCCGAAGCTCGTGCATGGGTCGATAGAAAGCCCGGAATCCGTGGTTGCCGCAGGGGGTGAATAGTTGGCGTTTGCGGGTGGGCAATGTCAACGTTTTCTTTGATTTTCGCACCTCCCGCGGCTACTACTATCGGTCTTTCGTTTCCCCTCGATTCGCACCGCTATGACCGCTCGCCCGGCTACGATCGAGTCTCTGCGTCGCGAGATCGACGCGATCGACGACCAGATACACGATCTTTTGGTGCGGCGGACCGAGATCGTCGAGGAGATCAGCGCCATCAAGGAGCAGACCGAGGACGGCCCGCCGATGCGGCCGGCGCGCGAGGTGGCGATCCTGCGCCGGCTGGTCGCGCGTCATCGCGGCGCGCTTCCGGCCGCGGCGGTGGTCCGCATGTGGCGCGAGCTCGTCGCCGCGACCACCCGTCTGCAGGGCGATCTCGTGGTCGCGGTCTCGGCGCCCGAGCGCTCTGTCGGCTATTGGGATCTCGCCCGCGACCATTACGGGTCGGGCACCCGGATGACGCTCCATCGCCTCGCCGCGCCGGTGATCCGCGCCGTCGCCGAGGGCTCGGCCACGATCGGCGTTCTGCCTTTGCCGCTCGACGACGAGCCCGATCCCTGGTGGCGCATGCTGGTCGCCGGCGGCGCGCGGACGCCGCGGGTCATCGCCCGGCTGCCGTTCATCGAGAACCCGGGCGGGCGGTTCGAGAACCTGGGCGCGCTCGCGATTGCGCGGATCGAGCAGGAGCCGACCGGCGACGACGTCTCGCTGGTCGTCGTCGAGGCCGAGGCCGAGCTGAGCCGCGCGAGCGTGCGCGACGCCTTCGCGGCGGCCGGGCTCGCCGCCACCGACATCGCCGCCTGGCGCGATCCGGAAAGCGCCGAGACGCGCTTGCATCTGATCGAGATCGCCGACTTCGTCGGCCCCGGCGACGCGCGCCTCGAGATCATGCTCGGGACGCTCGGCGACGCGGGGCGCGGCGTTGCGCACCTCGGCGGCTACGCCGTCCCGCTCGCCCAGAGAAACGAGGCCACGCCATGACGACCCCCAACCCGCGGCCCGGAATCCTCGACATCACGCCCTATGTCGGCGGCAAGGCGTCGGCCGGACCCGGAACCGCGCGCCCCACGATCAAGCTGTCGTCGAACGAATCGGCGCTCGGCCCGAGCCCGCGCGCGGTCGAGGCGTACCGCGCCGCGGCGGCGACGCTCCATCGCTATCCCGACGGCGGGGCGACGGCGCTGCGCGAAGCGCTGGCCGCGCGCCACGGGCTCGACCCCGACCGCATCGTCTGCGGCAACGGCTCGGACGAGCTTCTCTCGCTCATCGCCCGCGCCTACGCCGGTCCCGGCGACGAGGTGCTCTACAGCGCGTACGGCTTTCTGGTCTATCCGATCGCGGCGAAGAGCGCGGGCGCGACGCCCGTGGCCGCGCCCGAGCGCGATCTTTCGACCGACGTCGACGCGCTCATCGCCCGGGCCGGGCCGAAGACGCGGATCGTCTTCGTCGCCAACCCCAACAACCCGACCGGCTGCTGCCTGCCGGCGCGCGAGATCGCGCGCCTGCGCGCGGGCCTGCCGGCGGAGGCGCTTCTGGTCATCGACGCGGCCTACGCCGAGTATGTGGGCGATCCCGACTACGAGCCGGGCGCGGCGCTCGTCGAAGCCCACGACAACGTGGTGATGACCCGGACGTTCTCGAAGATCTTCGGGCTCGCCGGGCTCAGGCTCGGCTGGGCCTACTGCCCGGCCGCGGTCGCCGACGTGCTCAACCGGGTGCGGGGGCCGTTCAACGTGACCGCGCCGGCGCTCGCCGCCGGCGAAGCGGCGCTTGGCGATACCGAGCACCTCGCCGCCGCCCGCCGCCACAACGACCGCTGGCGGCCTTGGCTCTCGGAGAAGCTTTCGGCCCTCGGCCTCGACGTGCGGCCGAGCGCCGCCAACTTCGTCCTCGTCCGGTTCCCGCAAAGCGAAGGGCGCGATGCGGACGCCGCCAACGCTTTCCTGATGGCCCGCGGCATCGTGCCGCGCACCATGCGCGAGTACCGCCTGCCCGACTGTCTGCGCATCACGATCGGCCTCGAAGACGAGATGCGCGCGGTGGCGGACGCGCTGGCCGAGTTCATGAGCTGATCCCCATGGCCCAATCCCCCCTGTTCGCCCGCATCGCCCTGATCGGCATCGGCCTCATCGGCTCGTCGCTCGCCCGCGTCATCCGGCGCGAGGGGCTCGCAGGCCAAATCGTCGCCTGCGCGCGACGCGCCGAGACGCTCGACGCCGTGCGCCGGCTCGGTCTCGCCGACGAGGTCACCGATGATCCGGCGGCGGCGGTCGCGGGCGCGGACCTCGTGGTCCTCGCCACCCCGCTCGGCGTCTACGCCGCGATCGCCGAGCGGATCGCGCCCCATCTCGCGCCCGGCGCCATCGTCACCGACGTGGGCTCGGTCAAGGCGGCGGCGATCGAGGCGGTCGCCCCCCATATCCCCGAAGGCGTCCATTTCGTGCCCGGCCATCCGGTGGCCGGCACCGAGCGCTCGGGCCCCGAGGCCGGCTTCGACACCCTGTTCGAAGGGCGCTGGTGCATTCTCACCCCGCCGCCCGGCGCCGACGAGGACGCGGTGGCGGCGGTCGCCGAGCTGTGGCGGCGGGCCGGCATGACCATCGAGATCATGGAGGCCGCGCACCACGACCGGGTGCTCGCCATCACCTCGCATCTGCCGCATCTCATCGCCTACACCATCGTCGGGACGGTGGCCGACCTCGAGCAGACGACCCAGCGCGAGGTCGTCAAGTACGCGGCCGGCGGCTTTCGCGACTTCACCCGCATCGCCGCCTCGGACCCGGTGATGTGGCGCGACATCTTTCTGTCGAACCGCGAGTCCGTGCTCGAGATGCTGGGCCGCTTCAGCGAAGACCTCGCCCGTCTTCAGCGCGCGATCCGCTGGGGCGAGGGCGACGTGTTGTGCGAGCTGTTCACCCGCACCCGCGAGATCCGGCGCGGCGTCATCGAGGCCAAGCAGGCCTGAGCCGGCGGCGCGTTTACTCGTCCTCGGGTTCGACCACAGAGCCGAAGCGGGCGAGCGCGATCGGCCCCAGATAGACCCGCCCCTTGCGCGCCACCAGCGGCGCTGCGATCATCCGGCGGCCGTCCTTGCCGGGGCGCGCCATGAGGTCGAGGAAGGCGGCGGCGAGCGCCCCGTCGCGCGCGTCTATGCGGCCCGCCGCGACGAAGGCCCCGATCGCCGGCCGCCAGCCCGCGACCTCGGCGTCGAGCCGGCCTTCCGGCCGCAACGCCGCATCCAGGGTGAGAACGCCCCGGGCGTCGAAGGCGAAGTCGCCCCAGCGAAACGAGAGCTTGGCGATGTCGAGCCGTCCCCCGGCCGTCCGCCAAGCGTCGAGCGCGGCGGCGTCGAACCCGGCGGGCGCAGGCGAAGGCGACGCCGCGTCGAGCGCGAGGCGCGAGAGCTTGCGGCCGAGCGGGCCGTCGAGCGCGGCCGGGAGCGAGACCGATCGGGCGTCGAGCGCAAGGGTGAGGCGGCCGTCGGCCCCCATCCCGCCGACGCCGGCAAGACGCGCGGCGGCGAGCGCGTCGCCGGCCCATTCAAGAGTGGCCGTCCCGGTCGTGAACCGGGCTTCGAGCGCGCCGTCCGCGCCGATCTCGATTTCCGCCCGGCCGTCGGCGATGCGCAGGCGGGCGGCGGCCTCGCCGGCGGGCGTTGCGCGCCGGATCGCGGTCTCCGCCGGTAGAGCCGCCGCGATCCGCCGCGGGTTCCAGGGCCGCGCCCGAGCGGTGATCCGCGCCGTCGAGAACCGCCAGCGCGCATCGCCCCGGGTCAGCGTCAGCCGCGGCTCGGCGAGGGTCATGGCGAGCGCGAAAGGAAAGCCCGCAACGTCGATCGCGCGGTACTCGAGGACGATCCCGCGCCCGCGCGCCGCCGCCGCCCAGTCGGCGATCCCGCGGGCCGCGCCTTGCGCGGCCGCGCGCCAGTAAAGGGCGTAAGCCCCGGCCATGGCGGCGAGGAGGGCGAGCGCGAGAGCGGATCGCCTGGCCGCGCGCGGGCTCATGGGGTCTTGCCGGCCCCGCCGGGCGCGGGGCGCGGCCCCCTCAAGCGCACTTCGAGTAGCCGCAGGAGGTGCAGAGGTCGCAGCCCTCTTGGTGCATGAGCGCCGGCAGCGAGCATTTTGGGCAATGGCGCAGCCGGCTCTCGCGGGTCTCGTCGTCCTGGGCCTTGCGCAGGGGCTCGGCGGCGAGGGCGCGCGATTCGGGCGCCGGCATGAAGCCGATGTCGATCATGTGGCGCTCGATCACGTCGCCGATGGCGGCGATGATCGAGGGCACGTACTTGCCCTCCACCCAATGGCCGCCGCGGGGATCGAACACGGCCTTGAGCTCGTCGACCACGAAGGAGACGTCGCCGCCGCGGCGGAACACCGCGCTGATCATGCGGGTGAGCGCCACGGTCCAGGCGTAGTGCTCCATGTTCTTCGAGTTGATGAAGATCTCGAAGGGCCGCCGCCGGCCGTCCTTGATGATGTCGTTGATGGTGATGTACATGGCGTGGTCGCTTTCCGGCCAGCGCAGCTTGTAGGTCGCGCCGGGGAGCGATTCGGGCCGGCTCAAGGGCTGGGTCATGTAGACCACGCCCCCCGCCTCGAACCGGTCGGCCGCCTGCTTGGGCGCTTTGAGCGGCAGCTCGGCCTGGGTCTCGCGGGGCGCGTCCTTGGCCTTCTTCTTGTCCTCGGCCGGGCGCTCGAGAACCGCGCCGGTCACCGGGTTGGGCCGGTAGGTGGTGCAGCCCTTGCAGCCGAGCGCATAGGCCTCGAGGTAGATGTCCTTGAAGTCGTCGAAGGAGATGTCCTCGGGGCAGTTGATGGTCTTCGAGATCGAGCTGTCGACGTAGCGCTGCACCGCGGCCTGGACCTTGAGGTGGTCGGCGGGCGTCAATGTGGCGACGTCGACGAAGGCGTCGGTGAGCGGCGCGTCCTCGCCCTTGAGCCGGCGGTAGAGCCGGTAGGCGTAGTCCGCGACCTCCTCGGCCTGGCGGGCGCCGTCGGGCATGGTGACGTTGCGGGTGTAAGTGTAGCTGAACACCGGCTCGATGCCCGAGGAGACGTTGTCGGCGAGCAGCGAGATCGTGCCCGTGGGCGCGACCGAGGTGAGCAGCGCGTTGCGAATGCCGGTCTTGGCGATGCCGTCGCGGATATCGTCGTCGAGCCCGCGCACGGTCTCGCCGGCGAGGTAGGCGTCGGCGTCGAACAAAGGGAAGGCCCCTTTCTCGGCCGCGAGCGCGATCGAGGCCATATAGGCGGCGCGTTGCAGGCGGTGCATCCAACGCTCGATCGCTTCGAGCGCGCGCGGGCTTCCATAGCGCAGCCCGCACATGATCAGCGCGTCCGCGAGCCCGGTGATGCCGAGCCCGATGCGGCGCTTGGACCGGGCCTCGCGCTCTTGCGCCGGCAGCGGGAACTGCGAGACGTCGATCGCATTGTCGAGCATGCGCACGGCGATGGGCGCGATCTCGTCGAGCGCGTCGAGGTCGAGCGCCGCCTCTTCGGTGAACGGATCGCGCACCAGCCGGGCGAGGTTGATCGAGCCCAACAGGCAGGCCCCGTAAGGAGGCAGCGGCTGCTCGCCGCAGGGGTTGGTCGCGGCGATGGTCTCGCAGTAGGCGAGGTTGTTGCGCGCGTTCACCCGGTCGATGAAGATCACGCCCGGCTCGGCGTAGGCGTAGGTCGCGCGCATGATCTTGTCCCACAGCGCGCGCGCCGAGACGCTGCGGTAGGTGACGCCGCCGAACACCAAGGGCCAGGCGCGGTCCTCGCGCACCGCGTCCATGAAGGCGTCGGTGACCAGCACCGAAAGGTTGAACATGCGCAGCCGCCCGG
>CAYYWV010000016.1:0-31556 GCA_964475385.1 uncultured Alphaproteobacteria bacterium
GCCCGCCGCCGCGCCGCCGCCTCCGCCCGCGCCTCAGCCGACGCCGCAGCCCGCCGCGCCGCCGGCCCCGCTGTCGCCCGCGGTGCGCAAGCTGGTCGCCGAGCACGGGTTGGACCCCGCCGCCATCCCGGCCACCGGCAAAGGCGGGCGGCTGACCAAGGGCGACGTGCTCAAGGCGATCGAAGCCAAGGGCGCGGAGCCCGCGCCCCAGCCCGCCGCGCCTTCGCCGCCGCAGCCCGCCGCCCCTTCAGCGCCGCAGCCCGCCGGCCCCCGGCCCGAGGCCGCGCGCGAGGAGCGCGTGCGCATGACCCGGCTGCGCAAGCGCATCGCCGAGCGGCTCAAGGAGGCCCAGAACACCGCCGCGATTCTCACCACGTTCAACGAGGTCGACATGTCGGCGGTGATCGCGCTGCGCAAGGCCTATCGCGACGCCTTCGAGAAGAAGCACGGCGTGCGCCTCGGCTTCATGTCGTTCTTCGTCAAGGCGGCGATCGCGGCGCTCAAGGAGTTCCCGGCGGTCAACGCCGAGATCGACGGCGACGACCTGGTCTACAAGAACTACTACCACATCGGCGTCGCCGTGAGCTCGCCCCAGGGCCTCGTCGTGCCGGTGATCCGCGACGCCGACCGGCTCGGCTTCGCCGAGATCGAGAAGGCGATCGCGGAGTACGCCGCCAAGGCGCGCGAAGGCAAGCTCGCGCTCGAAGACCTGATGGGCGGCACCTTCACGATCTCGAACGGCGGCATCTTCGGCTCGCTTCTCTCGACGCCGATTCTCAACCCGCCGCAGGCGGCGATCCTCGGGATGCACAAGATGCAGGAGCGCCCGGTCGCGGTCGACGGCCAGATCGCGCTGCGCCCGATGATGTATCTCGCGCTCAGCTACGATCATCGCATCATCGACGGCCGCGAGGCGGTGACCTTCCTGGTCCGCATCAAGGAGCGCATCGAAGACCCGCAACGGCTCGTTCTCGACGTCTGAGAGGTCGAGAACCACGCCGCGGCGCGCAGAGGGGGAAGTCATGGCCAAGGACACATTCGATCTCGTCGTCATCGGCGGCGGCCCGGGCGGTTACGTCTGCGCGATCCGCGCCGCCCAGCTCGGCCTTTCGGTGGCCTGCGTGGAGAAGCGCGGCGCGCTCGGCGGCACCTGCCTCAACGTGGGCTGCATTCCGTCGAAGGCGCTTCTGCACGATTCCGAGCTCTACGAGACCGCGCGCGAGGGCCTCGCGGGCCACGGCGTGAAGGTCGAAGGCGTCGCGCTCGACCTCGCCGCGATGATGAAGCGCAAGGACAAGGTCGTCGCCACGCTCACCCGCGGGATCGAGGGCCTGTTCCGCAAGAACAAGGTCGAGTACGTCAAGGGGGCCGCGCGCTTCGTCGGCAAGCGCGAGGTCTCGGTCGCGCTTGCGGACGGGGCCGAGCGGGTGCTCTCGGCGGCCAACGTGGTCATCGCCACGGGCTCGGAATCGATGCCGCTCAAAGGGCTTGCGATCGACGAGAAGCGGATCGTCACCTCGACCGGCGCGCTTGCGCTTGCGAAGGTGCCCAAGCGCATGATCGTGATCGGCGCGGGCTTCATCGGGCTCGAGCTCGGCTCGGTCTGGCGCCGGCTCGGGGCCGAGGTCACGGTGGTCGAGTTCCTCGACCGCATCGCGCCCTCGATGGACAGCGAGATCGCGGCCCAGTTCCAGCGCCTGCTCGAACGTCAGGGCATGGCCTTCCGGCTCGGCGCCAAGGTGACCGGGGCCAAGACGACCCGCGCGGGCGTGACCCTGACGGTCGAGCCGGCCGCCGGCGGCAAGGCCGAGACGTTGAAGGCCGACGTGGCGCTCGTCGCCATCGGGCGGCGGCCGTTCACCGACGGCCTCGGGCTGGATACCGCCGGCGTCGCTCTCGACGAGGCGGGCCGGATCGCGGTCGATTCCCGCCTCCGCACCAATGTCGAAGGCGTCTACGCCATCGGCGACGTGATCGCCGGGCCGATGCTCGCGCATAAGGCCGAGGACGAGGGGCTCGCGGCGGCCGAGATCATCGCCGGCCAGGCGGGCCATGTGAACTACGACGTCATCCCGGGCGTCGTCTACACTATGCCCGAGGCCGCCATGGTCGGGCGCAGCGAGGACGAGCTCAAGGCCGCCGGCGTCGCCTATACGGTCGGCAAGTTTCCGTTCCTCGCCAACAGCCGCGGGCGCACCAACGGCCAGACCGACGGGCTCGTGAAGATCCTCGCCGACGCCGAGACCGACCGGGTGCTCGGCGTCCACATCCTTGGCCCGGACGCTGGCGAGATGATCGCCGAGGCGGCGATGGCGATGGAGTTCGGCGCATCGGCCGAGGACATCGCGCGCACCTGCCACGCCCATCCGACGCTCTCGGAAGCGGTGCGCGAGGCGGCGCTCGCGGTGGCGGGACGCGCGATCCATATCTGACGCCGGCGCCGCGCCGGCCCTCGTCCGGCGTGGATCATGCGCGACCGCACGCTGATCGCCGCTCTGTGCCTCGCCGAGGTCGCGGGCATGGCGGGGATCTCCGTCTTTCCGGCGCTCTTGCCCGGACTGCAAGCGGCCTGGGGCCTCGACAACACGCAAGCGGGCTGGATCACCGGCGTCTACTACGCGGGCTACACGCTCGCGGTGCCGGTGCTCGTCAGCCTCACCGACCGCATCGACGCCCGGCGCATCTACCTCGCCTGCACAGCGCTCGCCGGGCTTGCGCAGCTCGGCTTCGCGCTCTGGGCCGACGGGTTCTGGTCGGCGCTGGTCTTTCGGACGCTCGCCGGCGTCGCGCTCGCCGGCACCTACATGCCGGGGCTCAAGGCGCTGACCGACCGGGTCGGCGGAGCCGCGCAGCCTCGCGCGGTCGCCTTCTACACATCGAGCTTCGGCGTCGGGGTCAGCGCCTCGTTCCTGATGGCGGGCGAGGTCGAGGCCGCGCTCGGCTGGCGCTGGGCCTTCGGGGTCGCCGCGGCCGCGGCGCCGGTCGCCGTGCTGCTCGCCGCTTGGGCGCTCGGGCGCAGGCCGGCCGCGCCGCCCGCCCGCCCTCGCCACGCCCTTCTCGACTTCCGCCCCGTGCTCGCCAATCGCCGCGCCATGGCCTATGTGCTCGCCTACGCCGCCCACAACTGGGAGCTGTTCGGGGTCCGCGGCTGGCTGGTCGCTTTCCTCGCGTTCAGCGCCGCGGCGTCGGGCGGCGGCGCGGGCTGGAGCCCGACCTGGATCGCGACCGCGGTGACCTTGAGCGCGGTGCCGGCGAGCATCATCGGCGGCGAATGCGCGCTCCGCTTCGGGCGCCGCCGGGTGATCACGATCGTGATGACGGCCTCGGCCCTGTTCGCATCCGGCGTCGGCTTCGCCGCCGGGCTTCCGTTTCCGGCGGTCGTCGTTCTGGTGCTTCTCTACGGGCCGTTCATCGCCGGCGATTCGGCGGCGATCACCACCGGCGCGCTGCGGGCCGCGCCCGAAGGCGGCCGCGGCGCGGTGATGGCGGTGCACTCCTTCCTGGGCTTCGCCGGCGCGTTCCTCGGCCCGCTCGCTTTCGGCGCGGCGCTCGACCTCGCCGGAGCCGACCGGGCGCTGGGCTGGGGGCTCGCCTTCGCGACGCTCGGCCTCGGGGCCGCGATGGGGCCGCTCGCGCTCGCGCTCGCCGCCCGCGGCCGCGCGACTTGACGCGTCAGCGCTCTTCGGCCGGCGCGCGCGCCCGGGGGTGCGCCTCGCGATAGACGGCGAGCAGGCTTTCGGCGTCGACGTCGGTGTAGACCTGGGTCGTCGAGAGGCTCGCGTGGCCGAGAAGCTCCTGGATCGCGCGCAGGTCTCCGCCTGCGGCCAGAAGGTGGGTCGCGAAGCTGTGGCGCAGGCTGTGCGGCGTGGCCGTCTCGGGGAGGTTCGCGGCCGCGCGCCACCGCCGCATCTGGCGCTGGACGACACCCGCGTTCAGCCGGCGGCCGCGGACGCCGACGAACAGCGGGCTTTTCGGGGTCGCGGGAAAGGGGCGGGCGGCGAGGTAATCGTCGATGGCGGCGCGCACCGCGGGCAGGAGCGGCGCATAGCGCGTTTTGCCCCCCTTGCCGGCGATCCTGAGCGCGGGTTCGGCGCTCGCGCGCGGCAGGTCGCCCACGTCGAGCGCGAGCGCCTCGCCGATCCGGAGCCCGGCTCCGTAGAGAAGCGCGAACAGCGCCGTATCGCGGCGCGCGAGCCAAGCTGCGGGTTCGATCGCGCCCGCATTCTCGACCACCGCGCGGGCGTCCGCGACCGAAAGCGGGCGCGGCGCTCGGCGCGCCTTCCGCGGCGCGCGCAGCGCGGCGATCGCCCCGTTCCGCGCCAGGCCCTCGCGGTCGAGAAAGCGGAAGAAGCCGCGCACCGCCGAAACCGCGCGCGCCCGCGAGCCGCCCGCAAGTCCGTCGGTCGCGCGTCGGGCGAGCCAGGCCCGGAAGTCCGCCGGGCGCAACCGGGCGAGGACGTCGAGGTCGGGCGCGCCGCCCCGGTGCTCGGCGAGAAAGGCGAGAAAGGCGGCGAGGTCGCGGTCATAGGCGGCGCGCGTGCGCGGCGCGCAGCGGCGCTCGGTCGCCAGCCAGCGCTCCCAATCGACGATCGCGGCGGCGAGCGCCGGGGCGGCGTGGGCCGCGGCGCGGGCGCTCAGCTTCGCGGCAGGTCGAGCCACGTGCGCAGGCAGTGCTCGAGCGCGCGGGCGAGGAAGGCGTAAAGCTCGCGGTCGCCGCGCGCCGGGAAGGTGTCCTTGCGCCGCGCCCCGAGGGCGAGCACGCAGGGCGGCGCTTCGGGCCCAAGCGCGATGCGCAGAAGCGCCGCCGAACGCACGAGCCCCGCGCCGGCGCCGAACAGGCGTTCATCGCCCGCCGCGTCGGCGAGGAACAGGCTCTCCCGGCCGGGGCCGAGCACCGCATCGAACAGGCCGGGCTCGACGCAGCGCAGGCCGGGCCGGGTGCAGGCGCGCTCGTCGATGCCGTTCTCGACGCACAGGGTCACCACGTCGAGGCGCAGAAGGCCGAGGAAGTCCTCGGTCACGACCTCGAGCAGGTGCTCGAGCGAGCGCGCGCCCATCATCGCCGCCACCGCGCCGTGGACCCGCGCCTGCGCCGAGCGGGTCGCCCGGTTGGCCTCGATCAGGGCCGTGCGGTGGCGGATCAGGCGCTCGATCTCGGCGCGCAGGCGCTCGATCATGAAGGTTTGCATGTCGACGACCGCATCGCCCGCGCTGCGCGACGGCGGCGTCAGCACGCGCAGAAGCTCGGGATGCGCGATCAGGAAGTCGGGATGCCGGCGGATGTAGGCGACGACCTGGGCGTCCGTCAGGCCCGCTGGGTCCGCGAGCGGCGCGGGATCGGGACGGCGGCCCACGGCGCGGCCCTCAGCCCACGATGGTCTGGCCGGTCTTCCGCCAATCGGCGAGGAAGGCCGCGAGACCCTTGTCGGTGAGCGGGTGGTGGACGAGCCGGCGCAGCACCGCGGGCGGCACGGTCGCGACGTCGGCGCCGAGCCGCGCGGCCTCGACCACATGCATCGGATGGCGGACCGAAGCGACCAGAATGTCGGTGTCCAGACTGTCGGCGTAGTTGTCGTAGATGAGGCGGATGTCCTCGATCAGCTTCATGCCGTCCTGGCCGATGTCGTCGAGCCGGCCGACGAAGGGCGAGACGAAGCGCGCCCCGGCCTTGGCCGCGAGCAGCGCCTGGGCGGCCGAGAAGCAGAGCGTGACGTTGACCGCGATGTTGTCGCCGCTCAACGCCTGGCAGGCCTTGAGCCCGTCCCAGGTGAGCGGCACCTTGACCGCGATGTTGGGCGCGATCTCGGCGAGGCGCTTGCCTTCGGCGACCATCGCCTCGGCCTCGGTCGCCGTGACCTCGGCGCTGACCGGTCCCGGGACGAGGGCGCAGATCTCGCGCAGGACCGCAAGGAAGTCGCGTCCCGTCTTGGCCACCAGAGAGGGGTTGGTCGTGACCCCGTCGACCAGACCGGTCGCCGCGAGCTCGCGGATCTCGTCCACATCGGCCGTATCGACGAAGAACTTCACGCCTGTCTCCCTTGGTTTCGCGATCGCCGTCTTTCGCGTTCGCCTCGCGCGGGCTTGCCCGGCCCGCCGGCTGCCGCCACAGTGTAGCCGATGGCATCGGCGCGCACCAGTTCGACCGCCCCCCGTAAGAGCCTTCGCGCGCGCGAAGGCCGGCGGAGGCGGACCCGCGCCCGCCGGGTCGCCGTTCTGGTCCCGCTCGCCCTCGATGCGCCTTACGATTACCGTCTGCCCGAGGGGCTGGACGCGCCCGCGGGCGCGTTCGTCCGGGTGCCGCTCGGGCCGCGGGTGGTGATCGGCGTGGTCTGGGGCGAAGGCGCGGGCGACGTCGCCGAGACGCGCCTGAAGTCGGTCGCCGAGGTGCTTGATGCGCCGCCGCTCGCCGCCCCTTTCCGCCGCTTCATCGACTGGGTCGCCGCCTACACCATGGCCCCCCGGGGGGCGGTCCTGCGGATGGCGATGAGCGTGGCGGAAGCGTTGCGCCCGCCCAAGCCCCGCCGCGGCCTCCGGCTGGCCGAGGGCGGCCCGCCGCCGGGGCTTAAGATCACGCCCGCGCGCGCCCGGGCGCTCGCGGCGGCGGGGGAAGGGCCGGCGCGGGGGCTTAGCGAGCTCGCGCGCGCCGCCGGCGTCAGCCCTTCGGTGGTGCGCGGGCTGGCCGAGGCCGGCGCGCTCGAAACCGCGCCGATGCCTCCGGCCCCGGCCTTCGCCGCGCCCGATCCCGCGCGGCCGGGACCGCGGCTCACCCCGGTTCAGGCCGCGGCCGCCGAAGCGCTGGTCGCGCGCGCCCGCGAAGGCGGCTTTTCGGTCACCCTGCTCGACGGGGTCAACGGCTCGGGCAAGACCGAGGTTTACTTCGCGGCCATCGCCGCGGTTCTCAAAGCCGGCCGCCAGGCGCTCGTGCTGCTGCCCGAGATCGCGCTTTCGGCCCAGTGGCTCGCGCGCTTCGCCGAACGCTTCGGGGCCGCGCCGGCGGTCTGGCACTCGGAGCTGACGCCCGCCCAGCGCCGCGCCGCCTGGCGCGCGGTCGCGAACGGCGAGGCGCGGGTCGTGGTCGGCGCGCGCTCGGCCCTGTTCCTGCCGTTCGCCGATCTCGGCCTGATCGTGGTCGACGAGGAGCACGACGCGAGCTTCAAGCAGGAGGACGGGGTCGTTTACCACGCCCGCGACATGGCCGTGGTGCGGGCGCGGATCGAGGGGCTGCCGCTCGTCCTCTCGTCGGCGACGCCGTCGCTTGAGACCGTGGTCAACGTCGCGCGCGGACGCTATGGGCGGCTCGCGCTGCCAGACCCCCACGGCAGCGCCGCCCGGCGGACGATCGAGGCCATCGATATGCGCAAGAGCGGCCTGCCGGCGACGCGCTGGCTGTCGCCGCGGCTGGTCGAGGCGATGGCCGAGACCTTCGCCGCCGGCGAGCAGGCGATGCTGTTCCTCAACCGGCGGGGCTATGCGCCGCTGACGCTCTGCCGGGCCTGCGGCCACCGCTTCGGCTGCCCGAACTGCGCCGCCTGGCTGGTCGAGCACCGCCATCTCGGCCGGCTGGTCTGCCACCACTGCGGCTATGCGATGGCGCTGCCCGAGGCCTGCCCGGAATGCGGGGCCGAGGGTCGGCTCGCCGCCTGCGGCCCGGGGGTCGAGCGCCTGGCCGAGGAGGTCGCGGCCGCCTTTCCCGGCCTGCGCGCCGCGATCATGGCGAGCGACACCCTGTTCGGCCCGCGCGCCGCGGCCGAGATGGTGCGCCGGGTCTCCGCCCACGAGATCGACCTTCTGATCGGCACCCAGATCATGGCCAAGGGCCACCACTTCCCGCTCTTGACCCTGGTCGGCGTGGTCGACGCCGATCTCGGGCTTTCGGGGGGCGATCTGCGCGCGAGCGAGCGCACCTATCAACTCCTCCACCAGGTCGCCGGCCGCGCCGGGCGCGCCGAGCGGGCGGGGCGCGTGCTGCTTCAGACCTATATGCCCGAGCACCCGGTGATGGCGGCGCTGATCGCGGGCGACCGCGACGCCTTTCTCGAACGCGAGGCCGAAGACCGCCGGGCGCGCGGCCTGCCGCCGTTCGGGCGGCTCGCGGCGGTCATCGTCTCGGGCGCCTCGGAAGAGGCCGTCCGCGAGACGGCCCGCGGCCTCGCCCGGACCGCGCCCCGCGGGGGCGGCGTCGAGACCCTGGGGCCGGCGCCCGCGCCCTTGGCGCTTCTGCGCGGGCGCTACCGCTACCGCCTTCTGGTCAAGGCGCCGCGCGCCGCGCCGATCCAGAAGATCCTGCGCGCTTGGCTGGGCGGGACGCGCCCGCGCGGCGGGGTGCGCGTCCGCGTCGACATCGACCCTTATAGTTTCCTCTAGATCGCGGTTCTGGGGCCGGGTTCGGGTTGCATCCCAACAGGTCCTATGTTACCTATCCGCCTCGCTTGGGCCGGGTCCGTGCTTGGCCCCCTGTTTGTATGGAAAAAACGCGTCTTTTCAAACGGCTACCCTAGAAAGGGACGTTGGGGGAATTCCCGCGTGGCGACAGACTCGAGCGGAGTGGCGGGACTGGCTGGGCGTTACGCCACCGCCTTATTCGAACTGGCGGTCGAGGCCAAGGCGGTCGACGCCGTGGCCGCCGACCTCGAGGCCCTGAAAGCGCTTCTCGCCGAGAGCGCCGATCTCCAGCGGCTGGTCCGCAGCCCGGTGCTGTCGCGCGCCGAGCAGACCAAGGCGGTGCTTGCGGTGCTCGACCGCGCAGGCGCCCACGACCTGACGCGCCGCTTCGTCGGCCTGCTCGCCGAGCGACGCCGTCTGTTCATTCTCGCGCCGGCCATCGACGCCTTCGCCAAACTTCTCGCCGCCCATCGCGGCGAGGTTCGGGCCGAGGTCGCCTCGGCCGTCGAGCTGAGCGGCGAGCAGGTCGGGCGGATCGAGGCGCTGCTGCGCAAGCTCGTCGGCGGCCGGGTGGTGCTCGACGCCGAGGTGGACGAAAGCCTGATCGGCGGGCTCGTGGTGCGGGTCGGCTCGCGCATGGTCGACGCCTCGCTCAAGACTAAGCTTCAGCGGTTGCATCTTGCGATGAAAGGGGTTGGGTAATGGAAATCCGGGCCGCGGAAATCTCGTCGATCATCAAGGAGCAGATCGCCGGATTCGGGACCGAGGCGGAGGTCGCCGAGGTCGGCCAGGTGCTTTCGGTCGGCGACGGCATCGCGCGCGTCTACGGGCTCGACGAGGTGCAGGCCGGCGAAATGGTCGAGTTTCCCGGCGGCGTCCGGGGCATGGCGCTCAACCTCGAGGTCGACAATGTCGGCGTCGTGATCTTCGGCGACGACCGCGACATCAAGGAAGGCGATATCGTCAAGCGGACCGGCGCGATCGTCGACGTGCCGGTCGGTAAGGGGCTTCTCGGCCGGGTGGTCGACGCGCTCGGCAATCCGATCGACGGCGGCCCGCCCATCGAGACCGAAGCCCGCCACCGGATCGAGGTCAAGGCCCCGGGCATCATTCCCCGCCGCTCGGTGCACGAGCCGATGCAGACCGGCATCAAGGCGCTCGACAGCCTGGTGCCCATCGGGCGCGGCCAGCGCGAGCTGATCATCGGCGACCGCCAGACCGGCAAGACCGCGGTCGCCATCGACACCATCATCAACCAGAAGGCGGTCAACGAGGCCGACGACGAGTCCAAGCGGCTTTACTGCGTTTACGTCGCGGTCGGCCAGAAGCGCTCGACCGTCGCCCAGATCGTCAAGACGCTCAAGGACCACGACGCGCTCAAGTACACCATCGTGGTCGCGGCCACGGCGTCCGAGCCCGCGCCGCTCCAGTTCCTCGCCCCGTACACCGGCTGCGCGATGGGCGAGTACTTCCGCGACAACGGCATGCACGCGCTGATCATCTACGACGATCTGTCGAAGCACGCGGTCGCCTACCGCCAGATGTCGCTGCTGTTGCGCCGGCCGCCGGGGCGCGAGGCCTTCCCGGGCGACGTGTTCTATCTGCACTCGCGGCTCTTGGAGCGCGCGGCCAAGATGAACGACGACTACGGCGCCGGGTCGCTGACCGCGCTGCCGGTCATCGAGACCCAGGCGGGCGACGTGTCGGCCTATATTCCGACCAACGTGATCTCGATCACCGACGGGCAGATCTTCCTTGAGACCGACCTGTTCTATCAGGGCATTCGCCCGGCGATCAACGTCGGCCTGTCGGTCAGCCGCGTAGGCTCGGCGGCCCAGATCAAGGCCATGAAGCAGGTCGCCGGCACCATCAAGCTCGAGCTCGCCCAGTACCGCGAGATGGCGGCCTTCGCCCAGTTCGGCTCCGATCTCGACGCGGCGACCCAGCGGTTGCTCAACCGCGGGGCGCGGTTGACCGAGCTTCTCAAGCAGCCGCAGTACGCGCCGCTGCCGGTCGAGGAGCAGGTGGTGGCGATCTACGCCGGCGTGCGCGGCTATCTCGACGGGCTCGAGGTGCGCGACATCACCCGCTTCGAGAGCGGGCTTCTCGACGAGGTGCGCGACAAGCACGCGGACCTGCTCGCCGAGATTCGGGAGAAGGGCGAGATCACCGACGAGATCGACAACCGCTTGAAGTCGATCCTCGACGGCTTCACCAAGACCTTCGCCTAAGCGTCCGCCAACCCACCGGGGCCTTTTCGCCCATGCCCAGCCTCAAGTCGCTTCGCATCCGGATCAACAGCGTCAAGTCGACGCAGAAGATCACCAAGGCGATGAAGATGGTCGCGGCGTCCAAGCTGCGCCGCGCCCAGGAGCGCGCCGAGAGCGCGCGCCCTTACGCCGACCGCATGGATCGGATGCTGCGCGCCATCGCCGAGAGCGTGGCCGGAACCGAGACCGCGCCGCGCCTGCTCGTCGGCGACGGCGAGGAGCGCCGCCATCTGATCGTGGTCGCGACCTCGGACCGGGGGCTGTGCGGCGGCTTCAACAGCACGATTGTGCGCGTCGCCAAGACCCGCATCGGCGAGCTCCTCGCCGCCGGCCGCGAGGTCAAGATCCTGTGCATCGGCCGCAAGGGCCGCGATCAGCTCAAGCGCGAGCACGGGGATCGCATCATCGACACCTTCGAGGACATGGACAAGGGCGGGGTCGGCTTCGACAAGGCGATGATGGTCGCCGAACGGCTGCTCGCGCTCTACGACGACGGCGCGTTCGACATCTGCACCATCTTCTTCAACCGCTTCAAGTCGGTCATCGCCCAGGAGGCGACGGTCCAGCAGCTCATTCCCTTCGCGGTCGCCGGCGAGGAGAAGGAGAAGACGGAACCGGCGCCTGCGCGCGCGCGCGCGATCTACGAGTACGAACCCGACGAGGCCGAGATCCTGGCCGAGCTTTTGCCCCGCAACCTCGCGGTCCAGATCTACCGGGCGCTGCTCGAAAGCTCGGCCGGCGAGCAGGCCGCGCGCATGACCGCCATGGACAACGCGACCCGCAACGCCGGCGAGATGATCGACCGGCTCACGCTCTACTACAACCGCACGCGCCAAGCGGCGATCACCAAGGAGCTGATCGAAATCGTCACCGGCGCCGAAGCGCTGTGACGCCCGCGCAAGACGTCAACACTTTGCCCACGGGAGCGACCAGATGAAGAACGCCGTCGGAAGGATCACCCAGGTCATCGGGGCCGTCGTCGACGTGAAGTTCGAGGGCGATCTGCCGCCCATCCTGAACGCCCTGCACGTCGATAACGGCGGCAACAAGCTCGTGCTCGAGGTCGCCCAGCACCTGGGCGAATCGACCGTGCGCACGGTCGCCATGGACACCACCGACGGCCTGGTCCGCGGCCAAGAGGCGGTGGACACCGGAGGGCCGATCACCGTGCCGGTGGGGCCCGAGACGCTGGGCCGGATCATCAACGTGATCGGCGAGCCGGTCGACGAGCGCGGCCCGGTCAACGCCAAGCGCCGGGCGCCGATCCACGCGCCCGCGCCCGCCTTCACCGACCAGTCCACCGAATCCGAGATCCTGATCACCGGCATCAAGGTGGTCGACCTCCTTGCGCCCTACGCCAAGGGCGGCAAGATCGGGCTGTTTGGCGGCGCCGGCGTCGGCAAGACCGTCATCATCATGGAGCTCATCAACAACATCGCCAAGGCGCACGGCGGCTACTCGGTCTTCGCCGGCGTCGGCGAGCGCACCCGCGAGGGCAACGACCTCTACCACGAGATGATCGAATCGGGGGTCATCGACCTCGACGGCGGCAACTCCAAGGCGGCGCTGGTTTACGGCCAGATGAACGAGCCGCCGGGGGCGCGCGCCCGGGTCGGGCTGACCGGGCTCACGCTCGCCGAGTACTTCCGCGACGAGGAAGGCCAGGACGTTCTCTTGTTCATCGACAACATCTTCCGCTTCACCCAGGCGGGCTCCGAGGTCTCGGCGCTCTTGGGCCGCATCCCGAGCGCGGTGGGCTATCAGCCGACGCTCGCCACCGACATGGGCAACCTTCAGGAGCGGATCACCTCGACGACCAAGGGCTCGATCACCTCGGTCCAGGCGATCTACGTGCCGGCCGACGACCTGACCGACCCGGCGCCCGCGACCTCGTTCTCGCACCTCGATGCGACCACGGTGCTGAGCCGTCAGATCGCCGAGCTCGGCATTTACCCGGCGGTGGACCCGCTGGACTCGACCTCGCGGATGCTCGACCCGCGGATCATCGGCGAAGAGCACTACACGGTCGCTCGCGAGGTCCAGCGCATTCTCCAGACCTACAAGTCGCTTCAGGACATCATCGCGATCTTGGGCATGGACGAGCTTTCGGAAGAGGACAAGCTGACGGTGGCGCGGGCGCGCAAGATCCAGCGCTTCCTGTCGCAGCCCTTCCACGTCGCCGAGGTGTTCACGGGCACGCCGGGCGTGTTCGTCAACCTCGCCGACACCATCGCCGGCTTCAAGGCGATCTGCGCGGGCGAGTACGACGACCTGCCCGAGGCCGCCTTCTACATGGTCGGCACCATCGAGGAAGCGGTCGAGAAAGCGAAGCGCATGGCCGCCGAGGCCGCGTAAGGAGCGCCGTCATGGCCGATGCAAAGGTCGCCTTCGAGCTCGCCTCGCCCGAGGCGCTCGTGGTTGCGGTCGACGCCGACATGGTGGTCGTGCCCGGAAGCGAGGGCGATTTCGGCGTGCTGCCGGGGCACGCGCCCTTCATCTCGACCGTCCGGCCCGGCGTGATCGCCGTCTACCAGGGCGGCAGCGTCGATCAGCGCCTGTTCGTCTCGGGCGGCTTCGCCGAGGTCAACGGCGAGGGCTGCACGGTGCTCTCCGACGAGGCTTGTCCGGTCGAGTCCCTCGACCGCGCCCGGGCCGAAGCCCGGCTCAAGGCGGCCCAGGACGATCTCGCCGACGCCGACACCGACGAGGAGCGCCGCCGCGCCGAGGCCGAGATCGCGATCGCGGAGGCGATGCTGGCCGCCATCGGCTGAGCTTCGGGACTTGCCGCGCGCCGCGCCGCGCGCGCTTTTCGCTTTATCGGGTTGATTTTCCCGCGCTCTCGCCCTTATTCCTGAATGAGGCAGGCAAACAGGGAGCGCGCGCGTGGGACATTGGACGCTCGACGATATCCCGTGGGACCGGTTCGAGGCGGACAAGGTCGATCCTGAGATCGTCAAGGTCATCAAGGCGGCCGCCATGGTCGAGTACAACTCGGCCGAGTACGCGACTTACCTCTGCAACGTGTTCTCGGACGACCCCGACTTCTGCGCCCTCGCTCGCGATTGGGCCGAGGAGGAAATCCAGCACGGGCTTGCGCTGCGCCGCTGGGCCGAGCGCGCCGATCCCGGCTTCGACTTCGACGCCGCCTTCAAGAAGTTCACCGAGGGCTATCAGCAGGTGCCGCTGGACGCGCATGAATCGGTGCGCGGCTCGCGCACGGGCGAGCTGATCGCCCGCTGCGTGGTCGAGGTCGGCACCTCGTCGTACTACAGCGCGCTGCGCGATTCGGTCCGCGAGCCGGTGCTCAAGCTCATCTGCCACCGCATCGCGGGCGACGAGTTTCGCCACTACAAGCTGTTCCTCACCCATATGCGGCGTTATCAGAAGACCGAGGGCCTGCCGCTCCTCGCGCGCCTCAGGGTCGCCTTCGGTCGGCTCGCCGAGAGCGAGGACGACGAGCTCGCCTTCGCTTACTACTGCGGCTCAGGCGCGGCGCGCGCCTATGACCGCAAGACCTTCGTGCGCGAGTACGAGCGCCGGGCGCTGCCGCTCTACCGCTTCGGCCACGTCCAACGCGCGCTCGGCATGGTGCTCAAAGCGGTGGGGCTCAGCCCGCAAGGGCGCTTCGGGCGGCTTCTGGTCCGCGCCGGGTGGTGGCTGATGCGCCGCCGGGTGCGCCGGCTCGAAGCCGCGCCGGCCTGAGGCGCGCCCGCGCGTTCTCTCCCTTTCAGCGCCGATCCGAAGCGTCCGATCCCGCCCGATCGGAGTCTTGCGTCGCCTCCGTTCGCGCCGCAGATGCGGGACGGGCCACGAGCAAGCGCACGATGTCCTTGTAAAGAAACTCCTCGCGCGCCAGCTCGAGCCCAGCGCCGGCCATGTAACGCTCGGTATGGCGGGCGAAGCTTCCGCCGTAGACGGCCTTCTCCCAAGGCAGCCAAAGGGCCATCCAAAAGCGCCGGAACGGGCGCCTGGAGGCCGTGTAGTCGAGAATCCGGATCTCCCCGCCGGGCTTGCAGACGCGCGCGAGCTCGGCCAGCGCCGGGCCTTGCATCGCCTCGTCCAGGACGCCGAAGAGAAAAGCGCTGACGACGGCGTCGAAGGCGGCGTCGGGAAAGCCGGTTTGCAGAACGCTCGTGGCGACGAGCGCGACCGGCCGGCCGAGCCGTTCGCTGCGGGCCCGGGCCTTCGCGAGCATGGCGGGGCTGATATCGAAGGCGACCACGCGCGCGCCCGGCGGGTAGAAGGCGATGTTGCAACCGGTGCCGACGGCGGCCTCGAGGATGACGCCCTCGAGCCCCGCGAAAAGCCTGGGCCGCAATCTGCGTTTATAGGCCAGCTCGGCGAGGTCGATTCGGTCGTAAAACGGCGCTAGCCGATCGTATCGCCGCCGGTTGTCCATCGCTTATCGCTCCTCGGGCGCGACTAGGGCTTCGTGAACGAAGCGATTTGTCATATTCTATGACCGACTGCTCGGGAACGAGAGTCAGGGGGATGGGCAAAGAGCGGAGCCGGGTTCCGCTTGCCGTCAAGGTGCCGTACACCTTGTTCCTCGGCGTCCTCGTGCCGACTTATTGGAAGGGTTACGGGGCGAGCAACTTTCTCTGGTTTTCCGATGTCGCGCTCGTGACCCTGCTGCTCGCCATGTGGCTGGAAAGCGCGCTCTTGGCGAGCATGACGGCCGTGGGCATTCTGTTGATTTCGGTCGGCTGGAACCTGGATTTTTTCACCGGTGCGGCCCTTCTGGGCATGGTCGGCTACATGTTCGACCCGGCCTTGCCGCTGGAGCTGCGCGCCTTGTCGCTGTTTCATGTCCCGCTTCCGGCGCTGTCCTTGTGGATGGTCCACCGCCTGGGCTACGACCGCCGCGCCTTCGCGGCGCAGAGCGGGCTGATGGCGCTCGTCTTGCTCGCCACCTATCTCTTCAGCGACCCGGCGCGCAACATCAACTGGGCCTTCGGGATCAACGGGCCGCAGGAGGCGCTGCCCCCGCTTGTCTACCTTCTCCTTCTCTCTCTCGGGGTGACGGTCTTTCTCTGCCTTCCGGCCCACCTATTGCTCCAGCTCGTCTTCGACCGCGAGGCGCAGGCGAGCTGGATGCAGCGCTGGCGTCGGCAAGAGCACTGACCTTTCGCTGGGATCGCGATTCACATCGTCCGGGTCGTGAATATCGCCCCTCAGATCCCCATATGTCCGATGTGGGTCCGTCCCCGAGTGGCGCGAGAGAGAAAGGCGATGGTCGAACGCATCCGCCCCTTGATCGACCGCTATCCCGAGTATGATCAGGTTGTGCTGGACCTTTTAGAGCGCAATGGCCTGTTCGTCACGCTTTGCCAAGAGTACAGCGAGCTTAACGATCAGCTTACGCGGCTCGAGAAAGGCGATGGAAAATATCTTCATCTTCAGAGCGAGACGAAGGGCCTCAGGAATTGGCGCCAGGCCGTCGAAGAAGAGATCCTGACCCTGATCGAAGGCTGCTGCCCGGTCTGATGTCTGAGCGCGGCGGACGTTGCGGCGGGCCCGGAACGGCGCGCCAAAGCGTCGGGCTTCGTCGAGCAAAGCGCGGCCGGAGCTGGGCTCGACCCGGGATTCAGGGCTCGGGGGGCGCGTTCCCATCACCGCTTCCGGTCCAGAGTTTTCGCCACGCGCGTCCGATTCGCGAATCAGCGGCGTTTAGCGCGTTTCGCGTTTCGACCGCGCCGGCGGAAACGGGCTGCGCTTATCCAAGGGCGATTTTCTCGAAAACGCCGGTTCTTCGATCGAGCCATCGCAACTCGGCGTCGGCGATCGAGAACCACGCCCCGTGAAGCGCCAAGCGGCCGCCGTCCACCGCCTCAGCGATGAAGGGAAAGGTCTTGAGATTGGACAACGAGGTTTTAATTGCGTCCCACTCCGACGCCTTGCGCAGGCTCTCGGATTCGATTCGACGCCCGCCGCGCGACTCGCTGCGCGGCCCAGCGGCCAGCCCCACCCACGGCTCGACGAAACGCCCCGCCGCCCGTTGGTCCGCCGCCCCGAGCGCAAGGGCGATGCCGCCGCACATGCCGTGCCCCAGGACGACGATGTTCTCCACCTCCAGAACCGTCACGGCGAATTCTATCGCCGCGGAGACGCCGAGGCATGAATCCGCTTGCTCGAAAGGCGGCGCCAAAGCGGCGATGTTGCGGAGAACGAACAGCTCGCCAGGCGCGGCCGAGAAAATAGTGGCGGGGTCGGCGCGGCTGTCGGCGCAACCGATCACCATCGTGCGAGGCTTCTGGACGCGGGCCAGCGCGCGATAGCGCTCCGCCCGGCGAGGGGAAATCGCCTCTCGAAAGCGTTGATAGCCCGCGATCAGATCGCGTGGAGCGTCCATTGGCGGCTCCCTTGATTTCTCAATTGGGCTCGACGAGCGCAGACGCTTTCCCGACCGAACGGTCCGCGGGCAAAGCCGCGCGCAAGACAAATGCGCCGGCGACCGCAGACAATAGCGATCCCGCCAAGACGCCGATTCGAACCGCGGCGGCCTGTTCGGGATCGGAAAACGCCAGCGTTCCGATGAACAGGCTCATCGTGAAGCCGATCCCGGCAAGGATCGCCACGCCGTAGATCTGCCGCCAAGTGACGCCGTCCGGGAGGCGCGCAATGCCCAGTTTAACCCCGGCCCATACGAACCCCATGATCCCGAGTTGTTTTCCGACGAACAGCCCGGCGGCGATCCCAAGCGGGATGCCCGCGAACAGGCTCGAGGGCGCAAGCCCCTGCAACGACACCCCAGCGTTGGCGAAGGCGAAAACAGGCAGGATTCCAAAGCCGACCCACGGCGCCAAGTCGTGCTCGACCTCTTTCAGGGGAGACCACTCGCCTTTGTCGCCGCCGCGGAGGGGAATGAACAACGCGACGATCACGCCGGCCAGGGTCGCATGGACCCCGGACTTGAGCACGGAAACCCATACGAGCAGGCCGATCGCAAGGTAAGGCGCAATACGGGTCACCTTTCGCGCATTGAGGCCGGCGAGGCCGAGGATCCCGACGGCGGCGACGGCGAGGGCGGGGGCCGACAGCTCCGAGGTGTAGAACACCGCGATGATCGCGATGGCCCCGAGGTCGTCGATAATCGCCAAAGCCAGCAAAAAGACCTTCAGGGCCGCCGGCACGCGCGGCCCTAACAAGGCCAGGACGCCGAGCGCGAAGGCGATGTCGGTCGCGGCGGGGATCGCCCAGCCGTTTACGGCCGTGGGATCGTTGGCGTTGAGGACGAGGTAGATCGCGGCGGGCGCGACCATGCCGCCGATGGCGGCGATGACCGGCAGGCCGGCTTGGCGAAGGTTCGACAAACGCCCCTCCGCCACCTCGCGCTTGATCTCCAGGCCGATCAGAAAGAAGAAGACCGCCATCAGACCGTCGTTGATCCAGAGCAGCAGCGGCTTGTTCAACACGAACGCCCCGACCTGGATCGCGACGGGTGTTTGAAGAAGGCTGTCGTAAAGCCACGACAGAGCAGAGTTGTCCAGCAGCAGCGCGAGGGCCGCGGCCGCCATCAGCAGAAGCCCGCCCGCCGCCTGATGGCGGAAGAACGCCCGGACGTGGCGCTTCAGGCCGCATGACCGTTTCAGTAGGGCGAGCAAACGCGGATCTCCGGCGGTCTGGCTGGGGGCGTCGGCGCGCTCGGCGGATGTCGAGCGGGCCCGGCTATCGCACGAGACGGGTCGAACGACCGGCCTCCCTTAGTCGCGTTCCATCCATCGTCGAGTCCAAGACGACCGGGGTCACGAAGCCCTTCGGCTTGACGGTGAACACGCCGCAATCGACGACGCTTAGAATCGATTCCGCCGCGTTGCCGATGATCAGACCGGCGATTCCCGTGCGGCTCACGGTGCCCATGACGATCAGGTCGATGTTATGCGTTTCGACGAGTTCGAGGATGGCCTGCTGCGGCGTCGCGCGGGGGATATGGATGCGGTGCTCGATCGCGGCCAGCGAATAGCCCGCAAGCAGCCGGTCGACGCGATCGCGGTGAAGGGCTTCGTGCTTCGCCAATATCGAGCGGAGAACGCTGTCGTGAACCTCAGACCTGACGGTGTCGCGGTCTTTCCCTTCGACCTCCCAAGCATGGACGATATGAAGCTTCGCCCCGTTTGTCGCGGCCAGAGAGGTCGCCAAGTCCAGAATCTTTTCGTCCAGCTCGTTGCCCGTTCCTTCATTCGTTTTCGGGTCGATGCAGGCGAGGATGTTGGCGTAACGATGAGGCCGGTTCGGCCTGATGATCCAGACCGGGCACGGGCACTTGCGCATGAGATGGGTCGCGGTGCTGCCGAAATAGAATCGACGCAAGGTGGTTCCGTCGTCCGCGCTCGCAACGACCAGATCGTGCTTCGCCCATAGAACCTGCTCGATGATCTTCAAAAATGCGGGGCCGACGAAAACCTCGACGGCGATCGCTCCGACCCCTTCCGCTTCGATCGACGGCACGAGCCGCGCGAGTCTTTTCCGACGCTCCGCAAGGGATGCGCTGGTGGCGTATTTCTCCGGCAGCACGTCGATCAGCGTCAATCGCGCGCCGTTCGCCCGCGCCAGGGCGACAGCCTGGCTCAGCACGTCGTCGGCCCCGACCTGGTCTCCGTACACCGCCAGGATGTTCTTGAACCTGTGCATGGAGATCGCTCCTTCTTCTTGCCGCGCAGCGCGTGAGGAGAGCCGGGGATTCAGCCTCTGGCCGATACGGCGCGCCCCGGCCGACCGGCGCGGCGGCGCCGCCCTTTCGATCGACGCTTTCACACGGCTCTTCGCTTCGCACGCGCATTCGCGGTCGATGTCCGGCCTTTATGGGTGGTCTTGAGATGGCGACCCGAGACGGCCGGGACCAATCGTTTTAGGAGTCGTTTTTGATAGAAATTTCCGATCGATTTGATGTTCTTGATTACATTTCCCATATAGTCTGTCACAACGGCCATACGCTTCCATCGCGGAAAGAGCAGCCCTTGCCGACGCTTCGACAGCTCGAATACCTGGTGGCCATCGCCGATACGCGGCACTTTCACAAGGCGGCCGCCAAAGTGAACGCGAGTCAGCCGACGCTGAGCGGACAGATCAAAGCGCTCGAGAAGCGGCTCGGCGTGCAATTGGTGGAACGGAGCCGCGCGTCGGTCGTGATCACCGAAACGGGCGGGAAGATCGTAACGATCGCGCGGCGCATGCTTCGCGACGCCGCCGAGATCCGTGAACTGGCCACCGGCGGAGGAGACCGGCTCAGCGGCGTCGTGCGGATTGGGTTGCCTCCGACGATCGGTCCTTATCTTTTGCCGAGCGTTCTGCCCGATCTGCGCAAGCGCTACCCGGATCTGAAGCTTTACGTCCGCGAGGACTTTCCGCAGGGCCTGCCCGTCTCCCTCGTTGAGGGACGGTACGATCTCATCATAACGCCGCTTCCCTTGGCGTTCGAGACCGTGCACGCGGAGCTGTTGTTTCGGGAGCCGCTCTACCTGACTGTCTCCAAGGACCATCCCTTCGCCAGCCGCAAGCGCATCCGTCGTAGCGAGCTCGCCGGTGAGGACGTCTTGGCGCTCGGGTCCGGTTATCAGCTTCATACGGTCGTGATCGCGCTTTGCGAGGCGTGCGGCGCCAGGGCCAGACTCGATTATGAAGGGACGAGCCTCGAGACGTTGCGCGAGATGGTCGCGACCGGTCTGGGCGTCTCCTTCTTTCCCGGTCTCTACGTAAAGACCGTTCTGTCGCGCGACAAAGGGTTGCGAACGTTGCAGATGTCGGGGAAAGCATTGCAACGGTCCGTCGGGATCGCTTGGCGCAAAACCAGCGCGCGAAGCGCCCGGTATGCGGAGCTCGCCGAGATGATAAGGATGCGCGTGCGCAGGGAATTCCCCGATATCGACGTGCCGTGATCGTCGCGGGCGAGAAACGAACGGGTATATGCGCGTGACGGCTCGCCCGCCCGCCCTTCCGCGTCGCATCAGCCGACCAAGGCGTTCCCGCAGGGGGTAACGCTTGGAATCGCCTCATCTCCCGAAAGGGAACGTCGGAATCGGAAATACGTTGGAATGTCATACTTTTTGATGCTCGTCGCCGGGTTTGCGCTCCTCATCGTCGGAGGCGAGGCCTTGGTCAAGGGCGCGGTTGGAATCGCCGAACGCTTCGGAATGTCGCCTTTGTTGATCGGGTTGGTCCTGGTCGGATTCGCCACCTCGACGCCCGAGCTTGTCACGAGCGTGGAGGCCGCCATGACCGGTTCCCCCGGCATCGCCGTGGGCAACATCGTGGGCTCCAACATCTCGAATATTCTTTTGGTTCTCGGCGTCTCAGCGATTGTCTCGCCTGTCGCCGTCAGTCCGAGAGCCTTCGTTCGCGACGGCGTGTTGGTCTTCCTCGCCGCTGTTTTGTTCACTGCGATCGGGCTCTATCTGCCGCTCAACAGAGCGGTCGGTTCGGCGCTGGTGGCCGGCCTGATCGTTTATCTCTATTGCGCGTATCGACAGGAGACGGCCGGGGCGAGGTTCCGGCGCGCAGCGGCGTTCGAAAAAGCTAGGGGCCACGAGGTCTTGCGCGATGCCTCCGCCCCTCTGCGCGACGCAACGCGGGCGTCGCCAAGGAAGCGAGGCCTATGGTTTCTGACGGTGTTGGTTCTGGGCGGGCTGGCGATCCTGATCGGGGGCGGCGACCTGTTGGTCGGCGGGGCGATCGGCATGGCCCGTCTCGTGGGAATAAGCGAAACGGCGATCGGGCTTACGATCGTTGCGATCGGAACCTCCCTGCCGGAGCTGGCGACCTCTGTGATCGCCGCGCGGCGCAAGCAGAGCGACGTCGCTCTCGGCAATGTGCTGGGATCGAGCCTTTACAATATTCTGGGCGTGGGGGGCATGACGGGGCTTCTTTCCCCGACCATCGTTCCACCGCATATCGCGCGGTTCGACAACTTCGTCATGGTGGCGGCCGCCGTGGCGTTGTTGGTCTTTGCGTTCACCGGCTCCCGCATCGGGCGCGGCGAGGGCGCGGCGCTGCTGGTGAGCTATTGCGCCTATCTCTTCGCCATATTTTTGACGTGAAGAAAATTTGTAACGTCCCGTAACGCCAGGCGGGATTGAAACCTATTGTTACAAAACGCCCGTTTTTCACCATCGAAACGTTACGTCGGGATGATCAGATATTGGTCATCAGAACATGATCAACAGATGGTGAGAACGATGACCCGTTTTCGCAGGAACAGCTTTGCGACCCTCACCGCCCTCGCCTTTGCGACGGCGATCGCCCTGCCGGCCGTGGCTGCGAGCAATGACGCCGCGGCGCCGACCGCGCCGGCAACCCAGGAAACGCCGGCCGGCCCCGGCATGATGCAGCAGAACATGCAGCCCATGCAGCCCATGCAGGGCATGAAGAACATGCATGCCATGATGCACAACATGATGCACAACATGATGCGGCACATGGGCCAGATGTCGGGCGCCATGGGGAAAACCCAGGACGGCAAGGCCGGCCCCGGCATGATGCAGGGCATGAACATGCATGGCGGCGCCATGATGTCGGGTGATCAGGCGTCTGCGGGTTGTCCGGGCATGGCGGCGATGCATGGTAAGAAGGGCCCCGGCGGCAAGAGCGGTTCGTAACGACCGGGCGTCCCGCCGAAAATCTGCGATTCGGCATCGCTGAAGGCCGGCCGGTCACGCGCGGCCGGCCACAGCGCTTCACGGGCTGCGGCGACCGTCGGCGACGATCGTTCCGGGGTCGGAACGCGGTCCGGATCGACGCGCTCACGAAGGATGAGATGATGTCTATCACGACCAGGAGGCCAAGCGCCCGCGCGCTCGACGCTGGCGCCTCCATTGGTGCGCGCCACGCCAGAGCGGCGGCGGTTCTTCGGTTTCGCGGACTGAATGCGGAAGCGCTGAGGGCGACGCGCCGCGCCCACATCGAGGCCCTCGTCGCCACGATTCGAACGGTTCTCGACGATCTGCGCGCAGCTCGCGACGAGCGGTCCGCGCCGTCCGACGAGGGGCTTGAAGACGCCTTTCGGATCGCGAACGGCCGTCAAGACCGAGACGGGCCGGACGGGGCCGCACGCGAACAGCGTCGTCTGGTCGAAGCGGTTCTCGAAGCGGCGCTCGCGCGGGTTCGCCAAGGCATGGAAATAACCGGCGCCAAGCGCGATGCGCCGCAAACAAAGGACGCCGGGTCAGGGGAGAAGGAGACGGGACATGGAACTGCTTCTTAATATCGGCCTGTTGATCGGGGTCATCTTTCTGATGACGAAGTTCGGCTGCGGCAAGCACATGATGGGCGGCCATGGGTCTCGTGCCCGGCATGACAAACCTCCTGCCGCTCCGCCCGCGTCCTCGAACGATGCCTCGCGGGTCGTGTCGGAGGACGCGCCGAGCGCGCCGGGGCCGTTGGTCTGGATTCCGCCCGAGAAAGACGTCGATCCGGTCTGCGGCAAGACCGTCGCGACCAAGACGGCCAAGCCGAGCGTTTATGCGGGCAATGTCTTCTATTTCTGTTCTCGCGACTGCCGTGAACTCTTCGAGGTCGCGCCGGAAACCTATGTCGACGACGCCTCGAAACCGAAGCAACTACAACATTTGGAGAAATCCCATGTCTGATCAAACCGCTCCGCGTGGGCTCGGGCATTACGAGGAGTTTTCGGCCCCTGCGCGCACGGCGCCGCGCATTCCCATCGCTGCGTTCGGGATGAGCCTCGGGCTTTTTCTGGCGATCGCCTTCCTGCTTTGCGTTCTGTTCGACCTTCAGTTCCCGGACCACGCCATGTACCAGAGCTGGCAGAATCTCTTGCCGGGCTTTACCTGGTTGAGTTGGCCGAGCTTCTTCCTCGGGCTCGCCGAGAGCTTCGGGTACGGATGGTTCGTGGCGATCATCTTCGGCCCGCTGTTCAATTTCTTCGCTGCGCGGTGGAGCTGATCGATGTCGAGCGATCCGGCGAGCGAGACTCCTTCGGCCGCGGAAAGACGGCCGCCGAAACGGCGTCAAACCGTTCAACGCCCCGGCCCCGCGCGCCGGCGGCCGGCGGTTTCGCGGTCCCCGCGCGAGAAACCCTTTAGGGCCGAGGCGGGCTCGTCCCTCGCCGCGCTTCCGGCCGACCTTTTCGCGTATCACCGGGACTTTTGGGAACGTTCGGTCCTGTTCTGGGACGCGATCCGTCAACGCGCGGACAACATGCTCGATCACGAGCGCGAAGGTCTGCCGCCTCTACTCGACTTCCAATTCCGGACCCTCGCGGACGCGCGAACATTCGATCGACCCGCTAATTATGCGCTCCTGGAGATCACCGCCGTTGATGACGCTTGCGCGGAAGCGTGCGTGGACCCCGACAAACCGCCGGTGATCATCGTCGATCCGCGCGCCGGCCACGGGCCGGGAATCGGCGGGTTCAAGCGCGATTCCGAGGTTGGCGTGGCGCTGCGCGAAGGACACCCGGTATACTTCGTCATCTTCTTCCCCGAGCCTTGCCCCGGCCAGACGTTGGCCGACGTTCTCCACGCGCTGCGCCGTTTTGTCGAGACGGTCACGAGACGCCATCCCGGCAAACCTCCGGTCCTTTACGGCAACTGCCAAGCCGGTTGGGCGATCGCCCTGCTTTCGGCCGGGTGCCAGGGGCTGGTGGGCCCCGCGGTTCTCAACGGCTCCCCGTTGTCTTATTGGGCCGGCGAATCGGGCATCAACCCCATGCGTCTTACGGGCGGCTTGCTTGGCGGGGTCTGGCTCGCCCATTTCATGGCCGATCTCGGTGACGGCGCGTTCGATGGCGCCTGGTTGGCTCAGAACTTCGAAAGCCTGAAGCCCGGAACCGCTTTGTGGGACAAATACGCGAACCTGTTCTCAAAGATCGACACCGAGCGCGAGCGGTTTCTCGATTTTGAACGCTGGTGGAACGGATTTTACTTTCTGAGTCGCGAGGAAATCCTCGCCATCGTCGACAACTTGTTCATTGGCAACAGGTTGGAGGAAGGAAAAATCCGGATCTGCCCGGGATGCTTCGTCAATCTGCGCCAGATCAGAAACCCGCTTGTGATCTTCGCTTCATACGGCGACAACATCACGCCGCCGCAGCAGGCGCTTGGCTGGATTCCGGTGGTCTATGAAAGCACCGAAGGCCTCAAACGCGCCGGGCAGCGGATCGTCTACCTGATCAACCGCCATGTCGGACACCTCGGCTTGTTCGTTTCGGCCAAGGTCGCGCGCCTGGAGCATCGCGCCATTCTGGAAAGCCTGGCCGACATCGAAGCGCTCGAACCCGGGCTTTACGAGATGAAGATCGACAACCCCACCGGAGACCCCGACTGCCGCAAGCCGCAGTATGCGGTTCATTTCGAAGAGAGACGCATCGAAGAACTCCGCGCCGATTACCCGCGTCAAGCGTTCGAGCGCGTCCGCCAAGTCTCGGATATCAACGAATCGTTGTACGAAACCTTTGTAAGCCCCTGGGTCCGAGCCATGGCGAACCCCTGGTCGGCGATGTTTCTCAAATGGTCTCACCCGATGAGGACGAGCCGATATCTTTTCTCCGACACCTTCAACCCCTGGATGCTCGGGGTCCGCGCGCTCGCCAACCTGGTCGAGCAAGACCGGCATCCCGTAGAGGAAGACAACCCCTTCATCGCCCTTGAACGCGACGGCATAGGATACGTATCGGACATGTTCGAAAACGCGCGCCTGATGCGCGACGCGGTCTACGAGCAATGGTTCGCCCTTCTCTATGGAGGCGAGGCGGCTTCAACCTCGGGCGGCGAGACGCGCGATTCCACAGCGCGCCCGTCGGAGACATAATCGATGAACCGCCGCAGCCAGGGCCTCCAAGGCCTGATCGATCGCGCCTGTGGACTGGGACCGATCCGCGTCGCCGTTGCAGATGCGGCGCAAGCGTTGGTCGTAGACACCCTGCGACAAGCGCATGAGTTGGGGCTTGTCGAACCCCGTCTCATCGGGCCGCCGAAGGCCATCGCCGCAATTTGCGAAGACCTCGGTTGGGCGGACGGAAAGAGCTGGATCGTGCCCGCAGCCACGGACCGAGAGGCGACGGCGAAGGCGATCGGTCTCGTGCGGAGCGACGAGGCCGACGCGGTCATGAAGGGCAATGTTCACACCGACCTGTTCATGCGCCTGCTGCTCGACGGCGAGCGCGGCCTGCGCACCCCGGGGCGGTGGGTCAGTCACGTGTTCGTCGCCGAAACCCCATCTCGGCCCAAGCTTCTGGGAATCACAGACGCCGCCATCAACATCGCTCCCGATTTGATGGCCAAGGCTCAAATTCTCCAGAATGCGGTCATATTGTTCCGGCTGCTTGGCATCGAGCGACCGAAGGTCGCCGTTCTCTCGGCCGTCGAGACGGTCAACCCCGACATTGCTTCGACGATCGACGCGGCTTCGCTCACGTTGATGGCGCGGCGCGGCCAGATCGTCGATGCCGTCGTCGATGGCCCGCTTGCCTTCGACAACGCGATCTCGGACCGGGCGGCCCGTGAGAAGGGGATCGTCTCCGAGGTCGCCGGCGACGCCGACATCGTTCTCGTCCCCGACCTCGTGTCGGGCAACATCCTCGCCAAGAACCTCGAATACTTCGCCGGCGCGGTGGTCGCCGGCATGGTCATGGGTCTTACGGCGCCCGCCGTTCTGAGCTCGCGCGCCGATCCGCCGCCGGCGCGCTTGGCCGCTCTCGCCATCGCCGTCCTCATGACGCAGATGAAGGCGAGGGCAGCGGCGCTCCCGGCGCCTTCCGACCCCGATCTTCATTGCGCGCCGCAACCGGCGTCTCTTTGCTGCCCCGTACCGGCCTAAGCCATGTCAAAGGCGCCGCCATCGCCGCCCACAAGAACCCGGGAGCGAAAAGGCCGCGTGGAGGCCTTTCCCCGCGCCCGTCACGGCGGGCTGTCGGTGACGGCGCGGCGCGAAGATCCCGCGCCCGTCACCGTCGTCGGCGCCGGACCGGCGGGTCTCGCCTGCGCGATCGCCCTTGCCCGGGGCGGGCGTCGGGTGGTGGTCCGCGAATGGCGTCAACAGGTCGGGGCGCGGTTCCACGGAGACTTTCAGGGCTTGGAAAATTGGAGCGACGCGCGCGACACGCTCGACGAGCTCCGCGCCTTCGGCATCGCGCCCACGTTCGACGCCGTTCCGGTTTACGAAGGAACCGCCTTCGATCACACGGGGAAACGATACCGTGTAAAAAGCGCCCGCCCGCTTTATTATCTCGTCCATCGAGGAAGGAATGCGGGCAGCCTCGACCGGGGCCTGCTCGATCAGGCTCTCGAGGCCGGCGTCGAGGTGCGCTTTGGGGATCGCGTTCGCCACGTTCAGGGGCCGGCGGTGCTCGCAGGCGGGCCGCGCCGGGCCGATGCGATCGCCGTTGGCTATTTGTTCGAGACCGACATGCCGGATGGCGGCTGGATCGCGCTCGACAATCGGATAGCGCCGCTCGGCTACGCCTACCTGCTCGTCCACGACGGTCGCGGAACAATGGCGACCTGCCTGTTCAAGGACTTCAAGCGGCAGGCCGAGTACGCCAAGCGGACGCTCGCCTTCTTTCAGGACCGGACCGGCCTCGTCATGCGCAACGCGCGCCCCTTCGGAGGGTATGTCAACTTTCGGCTGCCCCGAACGGCGATGCGGGGCGGGCGCCCGGTGGTCGGCGAGCTCGCCGGGTTCCAAGATGCGCTCGCCGGTTTCGGTTTGCGCTATGCGTTCCGCTCGGGGGTTCTTGCCGCTCGCAGCCTGCTCGAAGGAACCGACTATACGCGGTTGTGGCGACGCGAGCTTCTGCCCGCGCTTCGCGTCGGAACCGTAAACCGATTCATCTTCAACCTTCTTCGAGAACGGGGCTGGCGCCATGCCTTGCGCAAGCTCGGGCTTGCGGACACCGGAACGACTCTGCGCCGATTCTACGGACCATCGCCCTTGAGCCGCGTTCTTTTCCCAATCGCGCGGTTCCGCTACCGATCGGTGCTGCGCGATCCCAGTTGCGATCACGTCGCTTGCGGGTGCGTCTGGTGCCAGTGCCGCGCGAAGGACCAGAACCCTGATTCGTGTGTGGTGGGGGAAACCCTGTCTTCGCCCGAAAACACGCCCATATTGGAATGGTCCCGCGAACGCGGCGGCGGGCGCCGTCTTCATCACTAGGACGCGATCGCTAAGACGGGACAGAGGCGCGGCCGGGGAAAAGCCTTGGCGCAATCTCGGAGTTCGGTTTGCGACAGATTATTCAGTATCGACAAGAACGGGTTCTGGGAGGAATGTAGCGCCAGGCGCATTTTTTTGTTCTCCCTGGCTTTTACGGAAGGTCCGGAATGGTTTGTCGATGGAGAAGGGGCTCGTCCCCTCATTCCTTCGTTCCCGGCCTGGAACACAGCAACGCATAGGAGTTTGAAATGAGCGAGGATACTGCGCAGACGCCATCCCTCGCGGACCGCAACGATGCCGGAAGGACGGATATCGCGGCTTCGGGGCTCGAACACATCGATCTCTCGATTGGCGGGATGACCTGTCCGCATTGCCCCGGCATGATCGAAAAGGCGCTCGCCGCGGTCGAGGGCGTGGCCGCGGCGCGCGTCAACGCGGCGACCAGGATCGCGTCGGTGGACTACGATCCGGCGCGGACGAGTGCGGGCGATCTCGTCGCGGCGATTCGCTCGGTTGGTTACACGGCGGGCACGGTCAAGATGCGCATCCCGCTCGAGAACATGCATTGCGCCTCTTGCGTGACCCGCGTCGAGGAGGCGTTGCGCGCCACCCCCGGCGTGGTCGCTGCGAGCGCGAGCCTCGCGCCGGCGGCGGTCGATATCGAATATCAGCCAGAACGAGCGAACTTCGACGCCATCGACAAGGCGATCGAATCGGCCGGTCTGCGCGTCGCATCGCGAAAGCCGCGCGCGGCGGTCGGCGAGGAGGAAGGAGAAGAAAGTCCGGAAGAGGCGGCGCGTCAGGCCGAGTATCGCATACTGATGCGGAAATTCTGGTTCGCCGCCGTCATCTCGATCCCGGTGATGACGCTCAGCTATCCCGACCTTATCCCCGGCCTGCGCGAATGGATGGCGCCCGGCACGAACGCGCGCCAGATCGTCTGGTCGCTGTTGGGCGTGCTCGTTCTGCCGGTGATGCTGTGGTCGGGCTCGCAGTTCTACACCGGCATGTGGCAGGCGCTCAAGCACCGCGCCGCCAACATGCACACGTTGATCGCGATCGGCATCAGCGCCGCGTATCTCTATTCGGTGGTCGCGGTCGCGTATCCCGAGCTGTTCCCTGACATCGCGCTCGCCGAGGTGTTCTGGGACGTGGCCGCGGTCGTGGTCGCCTTGGTCGTGCTCGGCATGGCGCTCGAGGTCAAGGCCAAGGGGCGGACTTCGGAGGCGATCAAGAAGCTGATGGGCCTTCAGGCCAAGACGGCGCGCGTTCTACGCGACGGCAAAGAGATCGACATTCCGGTCGAGGAGGTGGTCGCCGGCGATGTCGTGATTGTGCGGCCGGGAGAGAAGATCCCGGTCGACGGCGAGATCGTCGAGGGGACGAGCGCGGTCGACGAATCGATGATCACCGGCGAATCGCTTCCGGTCGAAAAGGGCGTCGGCGACGAGGTCATCGGCGGCACCCTCAACAAGACCGGAAGCTTCCGGTTCCGCGCCACCAAGGTGGGCAAGGATACCGCGCTCGCCAGCATTATCCGCATGGTCAAGGACGCTCAGGGCTCCAAGGCGCCGATCCAGCGGATCGTCGATACCGTTTCGGGCTATTTCGTGCCCACGGTCATGATTCTCGCCATCCTCTCCTTCGTCGCCTGGTACGTGTTCGGCCCCGAACCGAGAATCATTTACGCGACCATCGTTCTGGTGACGACGCTGATTATCGCTTGCCCATGCGCGCTCGGGCTTGCGACGCCGACGTCGTTGACGGTCGGAATCGGCAAGGGCGCCGAGAATGGGGTGTTGATCCGCTCGGGCGATGCGCTCCAGACCGCCGAGAAACTGAACACGCTGGTCCTCGACAAGACCGGGACCATCACGCGCGGCGAACCGGCGCTTACCGACGTCGTCGTCGCCGCCAGCGGGCTGTCCGAGGCCGAGGTTCTGCGTCTCGCCGCATCGCTCGAACGCGGCTCCGAGCATCCGCTCGGCGAGGCGATCGTCAAGGGGGCCGAGGCGCGCGAGATCGCGCTTGCCGAGACCGAGGGGTTCGCCGCGATCCCCGGCCACGGCGTGAGCGGGCGGATCGACGGCCGCGAGGTCATGCTCGGCAACGCCCGTCTGATGCGCGATCGCGGGATCGCCATCGACGCGTTGGAGGGCGATTGGGAACGTCTCGCAGGGGAGGGCAAGACGCCGATGTACGTTGCGGTCGACGGCGAGCCCGCCGGTCTGGTCGCGGTCGCCGATACGGTCAAACCCGATTCGAAGGCGGCCATTGCCGAGCTCAAGCGCCTCGGCATCGAGGTCGTCATGCTGACCGGCGACAACGAGCGCACCGCCATGGCCATCGCCCGCGAGGTCGATATCGACCGGGTGCTCGCCGAGGTGCTTCCCGACGACAAGGCGCATGAAGTCCAGAAGCTTCAGCTCGAAGGCAAGAAGGTCGGCATGGTCGGCGACGGTATCAACGACGCCCCGGCGCTGGCTCAGGCCGACGTCGGCTTCGCGATCGGCACCGGCACCGATGTCGCCATCGAGGCGAGCGACGTGACCCTCATCAAGGGCAGCCTGATGGGCGTTGTGACGGCGATCGAGATCAGCCGGGCCACGATGCGCAACGTTCGCCAGAACCTGGTTGGCGCGTTTGGCTACAATGGACTCGGCATTCCGGTCGCCATGGGCGTTCTCTACCCGGCTTTCGGCCTGCTGCTGTCGCCGCTGATCGCCGCCGCCGCCATGGCGTTCAGCTCCGTCACCGTGGTTTCCAACGCCAATCGGCTCCGCTTCTTCCAGCCCAGGAGGGTTGCATCATGACACCGGATCGCTGGATCGTTCTCGTTCTCGGGCTGTCGCTCGTCGTCTTCATCATCTGGTTTTTCTGGTTGAAGCCCGCCAAGGGGGTGCGCGCTTCGGTGTCTAGCAGCGGCCACCAAGAGGTGATGATCCTTGTCAAGGGCGGGTACACGCCCGACACCATCGTGGTTCGCCACGGTAAGCCGGTCCGCCTCAACTTCCGGCGCGAAGAGACCGCCTCGTGTTCGGAGAAGGTGATCCTCGCCGACTTCGGCAAGAGCGCCGATCTGCCGACCGGTGAGGTCGTGCCGATCGAGTTCGTTCCCGAAAAACCCGGAGAGTACGAGTTCGCCTGCGCTATGGGAATGTTTCGCGGCAAGCTGATCGTCGAGTGACGGTCTGCGCCTTGGCATCGGTCTTGGGGCGAGCGGGCCGCGCCTTCTGTCGCGAGAGCCTGAGCCGGGGCGCGGCCCCGTTCACCCTGGACTCGGCGGTCGAATATCCAGCGCGCGGCAGGGCCGACAACATTTCGTCCGCGAGGCGCAGGGGGCGAGCAAGGTTTCCTCGCTCGGTTCGAGCAGGGCGGCCGCGTCCAGGGGGCGGCAGCGCGCGACGATGCCGCCCGGTCATTGCTCGTTCTGTTTCCGCCGAGCGATCGTTCCGGCGGCGAGGCTCTCCGTCAGCGGATCGCCTCGCGGACAAGGGCATTGACGGGCAACCAGGGCCAGATACTATCTGAGTGGTTAGTGAATTATCAGACGGACGACCAGACCCGCGTCATGACCGGCTCGCCATCCGCCCCGCGCCCGGCCTCTGGGGCCGGGGGCAAGCGGCCCGACAAGCGGCGGCGGCGGAGCGCGATCAGCCGGCGGCGGATCATCGACGCCGCCATCGACCTCATCGCGCTGCGCGGCCTCGCCAAGACCACGCTTCAGACCCTGTCGGAGGCGACCGGGCTCTCGCCCACCCTGGTCATCTTCCACTTCAAGACCAAGGAGCGGCTCTA
>CAYYWV010000017.1:0-30288 GCA_964475385.1 uncultured Alphaproteobacteria bacterium
ACCGGGCTGCGGATGCTGGCGGCGCCGCGGGGCGCGCTTTATGATGGCGGTCTCGCACCGACGCGCCGGGCGCGTCCGGGCATCGGGAGGAACGGGGAGGACAAGCTATGCCGCGGTTCGCCGCCAATCTCACCATGCTGTTCACGGAGCGGCCTTTTCTCGATCGTTTCGCGGCCGCCGCCGAGGCCGGCTTCGAGGCGGTCGAGTACCTGTTTCCCTACGCCTACGAGGCGAACGCGCTCGCCGAACGGCTGCGGGCGAACGGGCTCGTCCAGGCGCTGTTCAACCTGCCCGCGGGCGACTGGGAGGCCGGCGAGCGCGGCGTCGCCTGCCATCCCGACCGGATCGAAGAGTTCCGCGAAGGCGTGGCCAAGGCGATCGAGTACGCGGCCGCGCTAGGGTGCCGGCGGCTCAACTGCCTCGCCGGGATCGCGCCCGAGGGCGTCGAAGAGGCGGCGTTGCGCGCGACCTTCGTCGACAACCTGCGGTATGCGGCGGATGCGCTCGCCCGCGCCGGGCTTACCCTTTTGATCGAGCCGATCAACACCCAGGACGTTCCCGGCTTCTATCTCTCGCGGACCGATCAGGCGGCCGCCATTCTGGATGCGGTCGGCGCCGACAATCTGATGATCCAGTACGACGCCTATCACGCCCAGATCATGGAAGGGAACCTCGCCGAGACCCTCGCGCGCCATTCGGCGCGGATCGGCCATATCCAGATCGCCGAGGTGCCCGGCCGCCACGAGCCCGGCACGGGCGAGATCGACTATCGCTTTCTGTTCGCCCACCTTGACCGCATCGGCTATGGCGGCTGGGTGGGCTGCGAGTACAAGCCCGCCGCAGGCACGGCCGAAGGCCTCGGCTGGTTCGCGCCCTACCGGCGGCGCGCGGCGGGCGAAGACACGGAAGGAGACCGCGCATGACCGACATCGGCTTCATCGGCACCGGCATCATGGGCAGGCCCATGGCCGGCCATCTCCAGAAGGCGGGCCACGCCCTCTATCTCACCCGCCACCGCAACCCGCCGCCGCCCGAGCTGATCGAAGGCGGCGCGGTCGAGTGCCCGAACCCGCGCGCGGTCGCCGAACGCGCCGAGGTGGTCATCGTCATGGTGCCCGACACGCCCGACGTCGAACAGGTTCTGTTCGGCGAGGACGGCGTCGCCGCCGGCCTGAGCCCGGGCAAGATGGTCATCGACATGAGCTCGATTTCGCCGATCGCCACCAAAGACTTCGCCCGGCGAATCGCCGAGATGGGCTGCGACTGGCTCGATGCGCCGGTCTCGGGCGGCGAGGTCGGGGCCAAGGCGGCGACGCTCACCATCATGGCGGGCGGCACGGATGCGGCGTTCGCGCGCGCCCGGCCGTTGCTCGAGCTGATGGGCAAGAACATCACCCTGGTCGGCGGGGCGGGCGACGGCCAGACCTGCAAGGTCGCCAATCAGATCATCGTCGCGCTGACCATCGAAGCGGTGGCCGAAGCGCTTCTGTTCGCGGCCAAGGCCGGCGCCGACCCGGCCCGGGTGCGCGAGGCGCTGATGGGCGGCTTCGCCTCGTCGCGCATTCTCGAGGTCCACGGCGAGCGCATGATCAAGCGGACCTTCGATCCCGGATTCCGCATCCGTCTCCATCAGAAAGACCTCAACCTCGCGCTCGCGGGCGCGCAGGCGCTCGGGATCAGCCTGCCGAATACGGCGACCGCGCAGGAGCTGTTCAACGCTTGCGTCGCCAACGGCGGCGAGGGGTGGGATCACGCGGCGATGGTGCGCGCGCTCGAAATCATGGCCGGCCACGAGGTCGCCTGAGCCGAAAGGAAGGAGCGGGGCGGGGTCAGCCTTCGGCGGCGCGGCGGCGGTCCTGGCCGCTGCGGCGCTCGATGCCCGCGGGCGGCATGCCGTCGGCCGACCGGCGCAGACGGCGACGGTCGAGACCCGTCCGCCGGTCGGTGAATCGGCCCGGATCCTGCTCGGCGGCCACCTCTTCGAGAAGCGCGCGGTCGCGGATCAAGAGCCCGTCGTCGCCGCGCGCAAGAAGCCCTTCGGCGGTGAGCTGGCTGATGGTGCGCGCCACCGTCTCGCGCGTGGTGCTCGCCTGGGCCGCGATCTCGCGATGCGCCGGCAGTTCCCGGATCAATGTCCCGTCCTCGCCGTCGTCGTCGGCGAGCCGAAGGAGCTCGATGATCACGCGCTGGCCGGCGCTCAAGGTGCTCACGTCCATGATCCGATCGTTGGCGCGGCGGAGGAGCTCCGCAAGCCGGCGCAGCACCGCGAACGCCACGTCCGGGTGCGCGCGCAGCACGCGCTCGAAGTCGCGTCCGGCCATGCAGGCGATCAGGCAGTCCTCGGCCGCGATCACGCTCGCCGCGCGCGGCTTGCCGTCGATCGCCGCAAGCTCGCCGAAGAAGCCGCCGGGACCGATTCGGCCGAGGCCGATCTCGCGCCCGCCGAGCGAGTAGTTCACCACCTGGACCGCGCCCCGGACGATGAAGTAAACGTCGCGGCCGTCGTCGTCGCGCTCGATGATGCGCTCGCCCGCGGCGCAAGTGCGCCAGCGGCAGAGCTTCTCGATGTCGCGCAGGGCTTCGGGCGCGAGGCTCTCGAACAGAGCGATGCGCGCGACCCGCAACTCGGGTTCGCATGCGCGGCAGGGCGCGGGACGGACGGGCGCGGCGACGGCGTTGGGGCTCGGTCTGGCCAAGGGCTTCCCTCGCGGGCTCGGGGCGGCGGGCGCGATGCGCGCGCCGCGATCGCACTACTTTGCGGCGACAGCGCTAAAAAACCCTTAACCCTGGCGTGTCAGCGGTTGCGGGCTCAGCGGCCCTCGGCGCGCCAGGCGAGCATCAGCCCGCCGAGCGCCAGCGCGAGCACCAGCCAGACGGGCAAAAGCGGCGCTTGGCGGATTCCGGCGACCCGGTAGGCGCGGTTGGCGCGCAGGCCCAACCAGCCGCGCCCGGCGGTGTCGCGCCCGGCCCGCACCTTGCGCAAGAGCGGCGCGCCCGCGTCTTCGAGCCACACCACCGCCCCGCCGGTGGCCCGGGCGATCGGGGCGAGGCGGTCTTCGGTCGCGCGCAAGTCCAGGTACTCGCGCGGGTTCACGTCGCCGACCGCGGCGATCGCGCTGAGCCCGCCCTCCGTAAGGCGGTAGATCCCGGGCTCGTCGACGTCGATCGTCGCAGTGTAACGGCCGGGTCCGGCGGGCGAGAGCGCGACCTCGCGGCGAACGCCCGAAGGCGAGACCACCGTCACCATCCCTTCGCCGTCGCCCAGGCTTCGGCGCAGAATCGAGATTCGGTCGCCTTTGGCGCTCGCGCGCAGCTCCTCTTCTTCGAGGTCGGGCTCCTTCATCAGCCAATGCGCGAGCCGGCGCAAAAGCTCGGCCTGGGGGCCGCCGCCCTCGAAGCCGCGCGCCCACAGCCACATCTGATCGGTGAGAAGCTGGGCCACGCGCCCCTTGCCGACCCGGTCGAGCACCAGGATCGGCCGGCCCCCAACCCCTTTCATCAAGACCTGGCCGCGGTCGGCCTCGACGTCGATCTGGCGGAACCAGCGGCCCCAGCGCGCGCCGGTTTCGCCATCGCCGCCGAGAAGCGCCGCGGTCACCGGATGACGGCGGCCGATCTCGGTGAGCTCGGCGCGGAAGCCGCGTTCGAACACGCCGCCCGTGGGGCGCGCCGGCAGCACGGCGTTGAGCGGGGTGCGGAACAGGCTCAAGGGCGTGGCGAACGACGGCCCCGCCGCGGTCAAAAGCGCGCCTCCGTTCTCGACGTAACGGGCGATGTTGTCGAGATAGCTCAGCGGCACCACGCCGCGGCGGCGGTAGCGGTCGAAGATGATGAGGTCGAAGTCGTCGAGCCGCTCCTGGAACAGCTCGCGGATCGGGAACGAGATCAGGGCGAGCTCGCGGATCGGGGTCGCGTCCTGCTTCTCGGGCGGGCGCAGGATCGTGAAGTGGACGAGATCGACCGACGGGTCGGCCTTGAGCAGGTTGCGCCAGACCCGCTCGCCGGGATGGGCCTCGCCCGAGATCAGGAGAACCCGCAGCCGGTCGCGCACGCCGTTGACCTCGACCACGGCGCGGTTGTTGATGAGGCTGAGCTCGTTGGCGGCGGGCTCGACCTCGAGCGCGATCGCGGTCGGCCCGGCGCGCTCGAGGGTGAAGGTCATGGTATAGCTTTCGCCGACCGGCACCAACGCCGTGCGCGCGGCGCCGCCGCCGCGGCGGATCGTGACCCGGGCGAGCCGGGGGCCGGGGGCGCTGTCCTCGATGCGCAGCCGCAGCGAAAGCTTGTCGCCGACGATGCCGTAGCGCGGCGCGCTCTCGACGATCAGGCGGCGGTCGGCGGCGTCGCGCCGGCCGGCGATGAGCGCGTGGAAGGGGGCGTCGAAGCCGAGCCCGGCCGTCGTTTCGGGCGCGTCGTGGACTTGCCCGTCGGTCAACGCGATGACGCCGGCGAGCCGCCGCCGCGGCGCGTCGGCGAGCGCTTCGCGAAGCGCCGCGAACAGGCGCGTGCCCGAGGCCGGGGCCGCGCCCTTGGCCTTGCTCGTCTCCGAGAGCCGGACCACGCGGACCTCGAGATCGGGCAGCGCCGAAAGCCGCTCGCGCAGGGTGGCGAGCGCGGCTTCGGTCTCGGCCGTGCGCGCGCCCACCCGCTGGCTCGGCGAATCGTCGACCACCACGACCGCGATGTCGGGAAGCATCTCGCGCGTCTCCTCGACGAGCGCCGGGTTGAGAAGCGCGCCGAGCGCGACCGCGAGCCCGAGCGCGCGCCACCAGGCTCCGCGCGCCCGGCGCAGGAAGGCGAGCGCAACCGCGGCCGCGGCGAGCGCGGCGAGCCCTGCGAGCAGCGGCCAGGGCAGAAGCGGCGCGAAGGCGACCGACGACAGCGCGGTGGTCATTGGCCGAGCCTTTCGAGGATCGCCGGCAGATGGACCTGGTCGGCCTTGTAGTTGCCGGTCATTGCGTACATCACCAGGTTGATCCCGAAGCGGAAGGCGAGCTCGCGCTGGCGCTCGCCGCCCGGCACGGCCGCGAACAGCGGCCGGCGGCGGTCGTCCATCGCCCAGGCCGCGGCCCAGTCGTTGCCGCCGATCACGAGCGGCGAGACCCCGTCGTTGACGCCGCCTTCGTGGCGCTCGACCCAGACCCGCCCGCCGGCCCAGCGGCCGGGAAAGTCCTGCAACAGATAGAACGCGCGGGTCAGCACATGGTCGGGCGGCACCGGCTGGAGAGGGCCGACGTTGACGCCTTCGAGCAGGCGGCGCAGGCGCTCGGCCCCCGGGCCTTGACCGAGGAAGCGCAAATTCTGATCGCGGGTGTCGAACAGGATGATCCCGCCGGTCTTGAGGAAGTGGTTGACCTTGGCGACCGCCTCGGGCGAAAGCCGGGGCTGGGCCGCCGTCACCGGCCAGTAGATCAGCGGGAAGAAGATCATCTCGTCGGTCTCGACGTCGATCGCCATCGGTTCGGCGGGCTCGATCGAGGTGCGCGCGCGCAGGATGTCGCTGAGCCCGGCGAGCCCGGCGCGGCTGATCTCGTCGACGCGAACGTCGCCGGTCTTGACGTAAGCGAGATGGGTCTGGAGCGAGGCCTTGAGCGCGAAGGCGTCGGCGTCCTCGGCGGCCTGCGCCTCGGCGGGAAGGCTCAGCGCAAGACCGGCGGCGAGCCCGAGCGCGAGGCCGGCGGCCGCGCCCCGGCGCGCAAGCCCGCGCAAGAGCCCGCGCAGCGCGAGCCCGGCGACGAGATCGACGATCATCAGAAGGGTCGCGACCGCGAGCAGCCAGGGGCCGAGGTCGATCGCGGCCGATTCGCCGTAGACCGCGCGCTCGAGGGCCAGCGGCCAGTGCGCCACCGGACGCGGCGAGGGCAGCCCTTCGCCGAGGTTGAGCGCCCGCCGCTCTCCGCTCGCGCCGTAGAAGCCGGGCGGATGGACGGGACCGGCGCGCGCCCCGTCGAACGCGGCGGCCGCGATCGGCCGGGCCTCGGCCGGCGGCGCGACCAGCCGGCCGAAGCCGTCGAGGGTCTTGATAGGGGCCAGCATCCCGGTCTTCGCCTGACCCGAGACGCCTTGGCTGAGCCCGACCAGGCGGTGGAGCATCTCGACGAACAGGCCCGACAACGCAAGGTTCGACCAGCGCGCGTTCGCGGTCGTATGCACGAGCACGAGCCAGCCCTCGCCGTGGCGGGCCGCGGTCACCAAAGGCGTGCCGTCGGCGAGCCGCGCCCAGGTCTTGGCGGCGAGATCGAGCGACGGCTCGGCGAGCACCTGGCGGCGCACGGTTACGTCGTCGGGCACCTTGAGCCCGGCGAAGGGCGAGCGCGGATCGAACGGCGCGAGCTTCGCCGGCCGGCTCCACGACAGCGCGCCGCCCAGCGCGCGCCCGCCCGAGCGCAGCGCGACCGGCACCAGATCGTCGGTCCCTTCGGCCATCTGAGGCCCGGCGAAGCGCACCAGAACGCCGCCGGCGCGGACCCAGCGCTCGACCGGGCCGCGGTCGGCGGGACCGATCTTGGCCACGTCGGCGAGCACCAGCACGGCGAGCGGACGGCGCAGAAGCGCGCCGAGCTCGCCCTTGCGCAGCTCGCTGAACGGGGCGAGCGCGCGTTCGAGGTAGTAGAGCGGCGAAAGCAGCGGCTGGTCGGCTTCGATCGGGCTTCCCGAAACCAGGCCCACGGGCCGTCGCCGCCAACGTTCATCAAGCAAGGCCACGGCGGCCGCGCTGCGCTCGTCCTCGATTTCGATGCGCGCGATCCGGTTGCGCAGCTCGACGGGCAACGCGAGATCGGCGCTGGCGCGCGCATCGTTCTTGCCGAAAGCGACCGGGCGGCGGACGAGGAGCTTGCCGTCCTCGTCGCGGACGGCGAGCCATACGGTTTCGGATCGGCCGACGGCGGCGCGCTCGACCGCGAGCCTGAGGCCGCCCGGGGTGTTCTTCGGCGGCCGCAGAAGACGCGCCGCATCCCCCGCAGGCTCGGTCACGACCCGGGTCGGGCCGACGCGGCGCAGGGCGGCGATGAAGTCCTCGACCCGCCCGTCGTCGAGGCCGTCGGTCAGCCAGACCACGTCGACGGTGCCGGCGAGCCCGAGACGGGAGAGCGCGCGGGCCGCGCGCATCCGCTCGGTCGTCCAGGGCTTTGGCGCGAGCGTCTGGACGAGCGCGCGGGCATCCGCCGCCCGCATCAGCCGGCTGGGCGCGGCCGCTTCGGCCTCCCCGGGCGGAGGCGCCGTAGTCGCCACGACGACCGGCCGGCCGGCGCGCTCGGCCTGGTCGATGAGGCGCAGCATCTCGGCCTGGCGCCGCTCCCAGCGCCGGGCCGCCGCCCAGCCGTCGTCGACCACCAGAACCAGCGCCCCGTCGCCGGTAAGCGGCGCGCCCGCGTTGAGCGTCGGCCCGGCCAGCGCGACGATCAAAAGCGTCACGGCCGCGATCCTGAGCGCGATCAGCCAGGGCGGGGCCTTGGCCGGCGTCTCCTCCTTGCGGTCGAGACCGAATAGAAGACGCACCGCGGGAAAGGGCACGCGCTTGGGCGCGGGCGGGGTGAGCTTGAGCAGCCACCAGATGATCGGCAGCAGGGCGAGCGCCGCCAGCGCCCAGGGCGCCGCGAAGCCGAGGCCCAGGGCCTCAAGCACCGCTCGCCCCGCCGCGCGGCCGGGTCGCCATGGCCGCGTAAAGCGCGAGAAGCGCGGCCTGCGCCGGCTGGTCGGTGTGATGGGTGGTATGCCCCCAACCCCCGGCCCGGGCGAGGTCGGCGAGCGCCGCGCGCCGCGCCTTCATGCGCGCGGCGTAAGCCTCGCGCAGGGATTCGGGCCGCCCGATCAGGATCTCGCCCTCGCCTTCGAGCCCCGAGAACACGCTGCGTCCGGCGAAGGGAAGGATCTCCTCGGCGGGATCGACGATCTCGACCAGATGGCCGCGCAAGCCCCGCCCGACATAGTGCTTGACCAGGGCCTCGATCTCTTCGAACGGGGAGAGGAAGTCGCCGATCAGCACGATCTGGGCGTGGCGCGGCAAGGCGGCGGCGGGCGGCAGGCTCGCCTGGCCGTCGGCCCGGTCCACGCGCTCGAGCGCGGCGGCGATTCGGCTCAGCGCGGCGCTGCCCGCGGCGGGCCGCGCGGTCTCGCCGAGAAGGGCGATCTGCTCGCCGCCGCGGACCAGAAGCACCGCAAGGGCGAGCAGAAGAAGCGCCGCGCGCTCGGCCTTGGTCTCGGCGGCGAGCGCCGAGCGGTAATGCATCGAGGGCGAAGCGTCGGCCCACAGCCAGACGCTTTGCGCCGCTTCCCACTCGTTCTCGCGCACATAGACGTGGAGGCGCTTGGCCGACTGCCGCCAGTCGATGCGTTGGGCGGCGTCGCCTGGCTGGTAGCGGCGGTACTGCCAGAAGGTCTCGCCGGCGCCGACCCGCCTGCGGCCGTGAACGCCTTGCGAGACGACCGAGGCGACCCGTTCGGCGGCGACGAGGAGCGGCGGCAGGGCGGCCGCAAGTTGCTCGGCCCGTTGCCGGCGCGCGAGCGAACCGGAAGTCATCGCAGGGCCGGGATCATGGCGGGGCGGCCGTCATGGGGGCCGGGCTCAGCCGAGGGGCGCGCACAGCCGCTCGATGATCTGATCGATGGTCACGCCGTCGGCCCGGGCGGCGAAGTTGAGCGCCATCCGGTGGCGCAGAATGGGGCCGGCGAGCGCGACCACGTCGTCGATCGAGGGCGAAAGCCGGCCGTCGAGGATGGCGCGCCCGCGCACCGCGAGCATCAGCGCCTGGCTCGCCCGCGGCCCCGGTCCCCAGGCGACGTGGCGGCGAATCTCGTCGATGTCGCTGCTCTCGGGCCGGCCGGCGCGGACCAGGGCGAGGATCGCCTCGACCACGCTTTCGCCGACCGGGATGCGGCGCAGAAGGGCCTGGGCCTCGACCAGCTCGGCCGCGGTGACGACCTCGCGGGGCGCCGCGTCCTCGGCCCCGGTGGTCGCGATCAGCATGCGGCGCTCGGCCTCGTGGTCGGGATAGTCGATGTCGATCTCCATCAGGAAGCGGTCGAGCTGCGCCTCGGGCAGCGGGTAGGTGCCTTCCTGCTCGAGCGGGTTCTGGGTCGCGAGCACGTGGAAGGGCGTGGGCAGCGGGTGGCGCTGACCGGCGATCGAGACCTCGCGCTCCTGCATCGCCTGGAGGAGGGCCGACTGGGTGCGCGGGCTCGCGCGGTTGATCTCGTCGGCCATGAGGAGCTGGCAGAACACCGGCCCCTTGATGAAACGGAACGACCGCCGCCCGGTTTCCGACTCCTCGAGCACCTCGGAACCGAGGATATCGGCGGGCATCAGGTCGGGGGTGAACTGCACGCGCTTTTCGCTCAGGCCCAGCACCACGCCGAGGGTTTCCACGAGCCGGGTCTTGGCCAGCCCGGGCACGCCGATGAGCAGAGCGTGACCGCCGCTCAGCAGCGTGATAAGAGAGTGTTCGATGACGTGGGCTTGCCCGAAGATAATGCGGCCGACCGAGTCGCGCACCGACGCCATCTTTTCGGCGAGCGCGTCGATCCGCGCGATCAGATCGCGCGCGGGCTCGATCGGGGTCGGCGAGGCGTCGGACATGAAATCGGTCTCCGTGGCGTTGTGCGGATGGCTATTGGAGCAAAGGGCCCGGAAATGAGCAAGCCGCCCACCGATCCCACCGCTTTTGCGGCTGCGCTCGGCCAGAGCGGAAAAAGCGCCGACGCTGGTTCCGCGCCCGCCGGGGAGCCTCTATCCGCCAAGGGCGCGGGCCGGCGGGAGCCTACGCTTTGCGGCGATCTCGACATGCGGATCGCGCGCGACGGCACTTGGTTCTATCACGGCTCGCCCATCGGCCGCAAACCGCTGGTCAAGCTGTTCGCCTCGGTCCTGCGCCGCGACGACGACGGAACCTACTGGTTGGTCACTCCGGTCGAGAAAGGGCGCATCGAGGTCGAGGACGCCCCTTTCGTTGCGGTCGCGCTTACGGTCGAGGGCGCGGGCCGGGACCAGCGCCTGCGCTTTCGCACCAATCTCGACGACGAGGTGGTCGCCGGCCCCGATCATCCGATCCGGGTCTCCGAGAACCCGGAGACCGGCGAACCCGCGCCTTACGTTCTGGTCCGCGACCGGCTGGAGGCCCTGATCGCGCGTTCGGTGTTCTACGATCTCGTCGCGCTCGGGGTCGAAGAGGAGCGCGACGGCGAAACCCTGTTCGGCGTATGGAGCGAAGGCCGTTTCTTTCCGCTCGGACGGCTCGGGACCGGGGCTTGACCCCGGCGCGCCTTCGCGAGCGCCTGGCCGCCGTTCCTTGCGGCGCGGCGCCGGCGCATCTGACCCGGGCCGCCGTTCTGGTGGCGCTGGTCGCTCGCGACGACGGGCCTACCGCGATCTTCACCCGGCGCACCGACCATCTCGCCGACCACGCCGGTCAGATCAGCTTTCCCGGCGGTCGGATCGAGGCCGCCGACCAAGGCCCGGTCGCCGCGGCGCTGCGCGAGGCCGAGGAGGAGATCGGGCTCGCCGCCGGCGCGGTCGAGGTGCTCGGCCAACTTTCGGTCTGCGACACCTCGACCGGCTTCGCCGTCGTGCCGGTGGTCGGGCTGGTGCGGCCGCCGCTCAGCTTGCGCGCCGATCCGTTCGAGGTGGCCGAGATCTTCGAGGTTCCGCTCTCCTTCCTTCTCGATCCCGCCAACCGGCGCTTGAAGCGCTATCCCGGCGGATACGAATCTTACGTGTTCGACTGGCGCGGGCGCGTCATTTGGGGCGCCACCGCGCGCATCGTGGTCGATCTCATCCGGACGATTGGGTCATGCGTCGGTTAATCCTGTCCTATCTCTTGCCGCTTCTGTTGCCCTTTGCGGCTTATGCCCTGTGGCTTGCGCTGGTGCGCTGGCGGGCGCGGCGCGCGGGCGCGCAAGTGCCGGGCTGGAACGACGCGCCGCTCACCTGGCTGATCATCGCGGGAATCGCGCTCGCCTCGATGGGCTTCGTCTACCTTGGGCTGCGCGAGGACGCGCCGCCCGAAGCCAAGTACCAGCCGCCCCATATGGAGAACGGGGTCATCGTCCCCGGCCGGTTCGAGTAGGTTCCGGGCGATGGAGCCGGCCGGCCGGATCGCGCCGCCCGCGTGGATGCGGGCCCCCGAGACCCGGGCGGTGATCGACGCGCTTCGGACCGAGAACGAGCCCGTGCGATTCGTCGGCGGCTCGGTGCGCGACGCGGTCCTCGGCCGGCCGGTGACAGACGTTGACCTCGCCACCCCGGCGCCGCCCGAGGCCGTGATGGCGCGGCTTAAGGCGGCGGGCATCCGCGCGATCCCGACCGGGATCGACCACGGCACGGTCAGCGCCGTGGTCGGCGAACGCCGATTCGAGATCACCACCCTGCGCCGCGACGTCGAGACCGACGGCCGCCGCGCCCGGGTCGCCTTCACCGACGACTGGGCCGAGGACGCGGCGCGCCGCGACTTCACCATCAATGCGCTCTACTGCGACCCGGACGGCACGCTCTATGACCCGGTCGGCGGGCTCGACGATTTGCGCGCCCGGCGCGTGCGCTTCGTGGGCGAGGCCGAGGCCCGGATTCGCGAGGACGTGCTGAGGCTCTTGCGCTTCTTCCGCTTCTACGCGGCCTACGGCCGCCCGCCGCCCGATGCGGAGGCGCTCGCCGCCTGCCGCAAGATGGCCTCCGCGCTGCCCCGGCTTTCGGGCGAGCGGGTGGCGGCCGAGCTCCTGCGTCTTTTCGCCGCGCCCGACCCGGTCGAGGCCGCGGCGCTGATGGAGGAGACCGGCGCCTGCGCGCAGGTGCTGCCCGAAGCCGGGCCGGCGCGCGCGCTCGCGCCCTTGGTCGCGGCCGAGCGGGCGGTCGACGCCGCGCCCGAGGCCCTGCGGCGGCTGGCTTGCCTGTTGCGCGCGGGCGGCGGCGGCGCGGAGGCGGCGGCGCGGGCGGCGGCGCGGCTTCGGTTCTCGAAGGCGATGCGCGAGCGCCTCTGCGCCCTGGTCGCGCCAGCGATCCCGGTGAAGGCCGACCTCGACGAAGCGGGCCTGCGCCGGGCGCTTTACCGCGCGGGCGCGGAGACGGTCCGCGACCTCGCGCTGCTCGCCTGGGCCGAGACGCCCGAACGCGGCCCCGCTTTCGCCGCCCTGATCGAGGCCGCCAAGGATTGGCGCGCGCCCGCCTTTCCCTTGCGCGGGGCCGACGCGCTCGCCGCCGGGGCGAAGCCGGGGCCCGAGCTGGGCCGGCTTCTCGCCGCAATCGAGGACGACTGGGTCGCCGGCGGGTGTCGGGACGACCGCGCGGCGCTTCTCAAAGCCTTGCGCGCCCGTATCGCGGCCGGCGGGAAGGACGGGGATTAAGGCCAGCGCACGGTAGGCGGCAGCGACATCAGGATCGCCTCGACGTCGCCGCCGGTCTCGAGGCCGAACCGGGTGCCGCGGTCGTAGAGCAGGTTGAACTCCACGTAGCGGCCGCGGCGAACGAGCTGGGCCTCGCGCTCGGCGGGGGTGAAGGGCTCGTTCATGCGTCGGCGCACGAGCCGGGGAAAGATGTCGAGAAAGGTCTCGCCCACGGCGCGGGTGAAGGCGAAGTCGGCCTCCCAGTCGCCGCTCGCGAGATTGTCGTAGAAGATGCCGCCCGCGCCCCGCGGCTCGCCCCGGTGGGGGAGGAAGAAGTAATCGTCGGCCCATTGCTTGAAGCGGGCGTAATCGGCGGGCGGATGGGCGTCGCAACAGGCCTTGAGCGCGGCGTGGAAGTCGGCGGCCTCGCGGTCGTTGACGCCGCGCTCGGGCAGGCTCGGGGTAAGGTCGGCCCCGCCGCCGAACCAGGCCGCACCGGTCACGATGTAGCGGGTGTTCATATGCGCCGCCGGCACCTTGGGCGAGCGCATGTGCGCGACCAGCGAGATCCCGCTCGCCCAGTAGGCGCCGCTCGCCTCGGTGCCGGGGATGCGGCCCCGGAAGTCGTCCGCGAACACGCCCCAGACGGTCGAGACGTTGACCCCCACCTTCTCGAACACCCGGCCGCGCAGGATCGCCGAGACCCCGCCGCCGCCGCCTTCATGCGCCCAGGACCGACGGGAGAAGCGGCCCGGCGGGATGTCGAGGGCGGGGCCGGCGTAGTCGTCTTCGATCGCCTCGAAGGCCGCGCAGAGGCGATCGCGCAGGCTTTCGAACCAGGCCGCGGCCTTCGCCTTGCGCCGCTCGTCGGTCTCGGTCATCGCCGGTCTCCCGCGGCGGCGAGAGGGGCGTTGCCGGCGCTGGTCGCCGGGAAGCCGTTCGTCTGACGCAGCGCCTCGCCGAGGATCATCGCCGCGGCAAGGGCGACGTTGAGCGAACGCAGGCCTGCGCGGATCGGGATGCGGAGCCGCGCGTCGGCCGCCGCGTGGACCTCGGCCGGCGCGCCCGCGCTCTCGCGCCCCATGAGAAGGGTGTCGTCGGGGCGGAAGGCGAAAGCGGTGTGCGGCGTCTCGGCGCGCGTGGTCGCCAGCACCAGCCGCCCGCCCGTCTTCGCGCGCGCATCGAGAAAGGCCCGCCACGAGCGGTGCCGGGTAAGCGCGACATGATCCAGATAGTCGAGCCCGGCGCGCCGCAGGGCGCGGTCGGAAAAAGCGAAGCCGCAGGGTTCGATCACGTCGACGCCGACGCCGAGGCAGGCGGCGAGCCGCAAGATAGCGCCCGTGTTCTGGGGGATGTCGGGCTGATAGAGCGCGAGCCGCATGGAGCCTCAATAGCGCGCTTCGCCCAGGATTTGCAATCGCCGCGATTTGGACCTATACGCCCTTTGCGCCTCCCGCGCCGCCGCCTCTGGACACGGCGGCGATTTGGTGAGAAAAAGCGGCGCGCGATAGCGGTATGACGTTCAAGAGGTAGAACCATGGCTCAAACAGCGCCGGCGGGCGAGCCTGGCCGCGCCGAAGAGGGCGCCGAAACGCGGCGAGATTTCCTTTACATCGCAACCGGGGCCGTGGCCGTTGTCGGCGCCGCCGCCGCAGTCTGGCCGCTGATCGACAGCATGAACCCGTCGGCGGAGGTTCTCGCGCTGTCGTCCACCGAGGTCGATCTTTCGCCGGTCGCGGTCGGGCAGAGCATCACCGTGGTGTGGCGCGGCAAGCCGATCTTCATCCGCCATCGCACCGAGAAAGAGATCGAAGAGGCGCGGGCGGTCGATGTCTCCACCTTGCGCGATCCGCAGACCGATGCCGAGCGCGTACAAAAACCCGAATGGCTTGTAGCGATCGGCATCTGCACCCATCTGGGCTGTATTCCGCTGGGCCAAAAGCCGGGAGACCCGCGCGGCGATTACGACGGCTGGTTCTGCCCCTGCCATGGCTCGCACTACGACAGCGCGGCCCGTATTCGCAAGGGACCGGCGCCGAAGAACCTTTATCTGCCGCCGTACAGGTTTGTCGAAGACACCCTAATCAAGATCGGCTGAAGGGCGGAGGACCATGACTCAAATTCCGCAGAACCGGATCGTGCAGTGGATCGAGTACCGCCTGCCGATCTTCAGTTTCGTGAACCACCACCTGGTCGACTATCCGGCCCCCCGCAACCTGAACTACTGGTGGAACTTCGGATCGCTCGCGGGCATCGCCTTGGTGATCCAGATCGTCACCGGCATCGTGCTCGCCATGCAGTACGTGCCGAATTCGGGGCTCGCCTTCGACAGCATCGAGCGAATCATGCGCGACGTGAACTACGGTTGGCTGTTGCGCTATATCCACGTCAACGGCTCGTCGTTGTTCTTCGCGGTGGTCTATATCCACATCTTCCGCGGCCTCTACTACGGCTCGTACAAGACGCCGCGCGAGCTTTTGTGGTGGCTGGGGCTCATTATCCTTCTCTTGATGATGGCGACGGCCTTTATGGGCTACGTGCTGCCCTGGGGACAAATGAGCTACTGGGCGGCGACCGTCATCACCAACCTGTTTACGGCCGTTCCAGTCATCGGCGAGACCGTGACCCGGTGGCTGTGGGGCGGCTTCGTGGTCGGCAACGCGACGCTCAACCGCTTCTTCAGCCTGCACTATCTTCTGCCCTTCGTGATCTTCGGCGTGGTGTTCCTGCACCTCTGGGCGCTGCATGTGCATAAGTCGAACAACCCGCTCGGCATCGACATGAAAGGGCCGCAGGATACGCTTCCTTTCCACCCGTACTACACGGTCAAGGATCTGTTCGGGCTCGGGGTGTTTCTTCTGGTCTTCGCCTATCTGGTGTTTTTCGCGCCCAATGCGACGATCAACCCCGATAACTACATTCCCGCCAACCCGCTGGTGACGCCGCCGCACATCGTGCCCGAGTGGTACTTCCTGCCGTTCTACGCGATTCTGCGCGCGATCCCCGACAAGCTGGGCGGGGTGGCCGCGATGTTCGGTTCGATCCTCATCCTGTTCGTTCTGCCTTGGCTCGACACCTCCAAGGTGCGCTCGGCCCGGTTCCGGCCGATCTACAAGCAGGTGTTCTGGCTTTTGGTGGTCGATGCGATCGTGCTGGGGTGGGTCGGGGCCAACCCGCCCGAGGGCAAGTTCATCCTTATCGGCCGGTTGGCCACGGCGTACTACTTCCTGCACTTCCTGGTTCTCATGCCGCTGATCGGCAAGCTCGAGCGGCCCCGCCCACTTCCCGAGAGCATCGCGACCTCGGTTCTCGGCGGCGGCGCGACGGCGGCCGAGGCAACGGCTAGCAAGATGGAGAAAGCGTAATGCGCGGGGCGATGATCGCGGCGCTGGTCGCGCTTTGGGCGTTGGCTCCGGTCGGGGCTTCGGCCGAAGAGCACGCCGTAGCCAAGCAGAACTGGTCGTTTTCGGGGATCTTCGGTCGTTACGACCAGGCGGCGCTTCAGCGCGGTTTTCAAGTCTATCGCGAGGTCTGCGCCGCCTGCCACAGCATGCGCTATCTCTCCTTTCGCAATCTGAAGGGAATCGGTTTCAGCGAGGTCGATATCAAGGCGCTCGCCGCCGAGTACGAGGTCGAGGACGGCCCCAATGACGAAGGCGAGATGTACACCCGCCCGGCGCGTCCGACCGACCGCTTTCCCAAGCCCTATCCCAACCCGCAGGCGGCCCGGGTCGCCAACAACGGCGCGTTGCCGCCCGATCTCAACCTGATCACCAAGGCGCGCGAAGGCGGCCCCGACTATGTCTATTCGCTTCTCACAGGGTTCGCGGACCCGCCCGAGGGCTTCACCCTCGGCGATGGCATGAACTACAACAAGGTCTTCCCGGGCAATCAGATCGCAATGCCGCCGCCGTTGTTCGACGATGCGGTCGAGTACGCCGACGGCACTTCGGCGACGGTGCCGCAGATGGCCGCCGACGTGACCCAGTTTCTGATGTGGGCGGCCGAGCCCAAGATGGACGAGCGCAAGAATCTCGGCATCAAGGTCATCCTGTTCCTCATCGTGCTGACGATCCTGCTCTATGCCGTGAAGCGTAAGGTCTGGTCGAAAATCCACTGACCGCCTTTGCCGCAGGCGACGGGCGTTGAGGCGGGGGCGTCTGGCGGAACGCCCCCGCCGTTTCCGTCGCGGCGGTTGAAGACGCGCATCGATCCTGGAACACTGAGCGGGCGCGAAACCGCAACGTCCAAGCGAACGGACAAGGCGATCGCATCATGGATACGAGAGAAACGCCCGTTCTTGGCGTTATCGGCGGCAGCGGCGTCTACCGGATCGACGGGCTGACCGACACCGAATGGGTCGAGGTTTCCTCGCCCTTCGGCGCGCCCTCGGATTCGCTTCTATTCGGACGCCTCGACGGCAGGCCGCTCGTCTTCCTGCCGCGCCACGGCCGCGGCCACCGGATTCCGCCGAGCGCGGTCAACTATCGGGCCAACATCGACGTTCTCAAGCGGGCGGGCGCGCGCCAGATCCTGTCGGTCTCGGCGGTGGGCTCTTTGCGCGAGGATCTCGCCCCCGGAACCTTCGTGGTCGTCGACCAGTTCGTCGACCGCACCTACGCCCGCGAGAAAAGCTTCTTCGGTCCCGGGCTCGTCGCCCATGTCTCGATGGCGCACCCGGTCTGCGCCCGGCTCGGCGACGCCATCGTCGAGGCCGCGGTCGAGGCCGGGATCGAGACCGTGCGCGGCGGCGTCTATCTCGTGATCGAGGGGCCGCAGTTCTCGACGCTCGCCGAATCCGAGCTTTACCGCGCCTGGCGCTGCGACGTGATCGGCATGACCAACATGCCCGAAGCCAAGCTCGCCCGCGAGGCCGAGATGTGCTACGCGACCGTCGCCATGGTCACCGATTACGACTGTTGGCACCCCGACCACGATCACGTCACGGTCGAAAGCGTGATCCGGGTTTTGACCGAGAACGCCGACCGGGCGGCGGCGTTGATCGCCCGCCTCGCCCCGCGGCTCGACGCCGACGCGCCGCTTTGCCCTTGCGGCTGCGAGACCGCGCTCGATGCGGCCGTGATCACCGCGCCCGAGGCGCGCGATCCACAGCTCGCGGCCCGGCTCGATGCGGTCGCCGGGCGCGTGCTCGGCAACTGAGAGATACAAGAGGCGCGTCGTGCCGATCAAGTCGCGCATTCGCACCATTCCCCATTACCCGCGCGAAGGCGTGCAGTTCCGCGACATCACGACCCTTCTCAAAGACCCCAAGGGCCTGCGCGCGGCGGTCCACATGCTGGTCGACCGCTACACCGCCGAGCCCATCGACAAGGTGGCGGGGATCGAGGCCCGCGGTTTCATTCTCGGCGCGGTGGTCGCCTATGCGCTCGGGGTCGGCTTCGTGCCGATCCGCAAGAAGGGCAAGCTGCCCGGCAAGGTGATCGCCGAGGACTACGAGCTCGAGTACGGCATCGACCGGGTCGAGGTCCACTCCGACGCCATCGAGGCGGATGAAAACATCCTTCTGATCGACGACCTGATCGCCACCGGCGGCACCGCAGAGGCCGCCATCCGGCTGGTCGAGAAGTCGGGCGGGCGCGTCTACGAGTGCGGCTTCATCGTGGAGTTGCCCGACCTCGGCGGCCGCGCCCGGCTCGAGGCCGGCGGCTACAGGGTGTTCGCGCTCTGCGCCTTCGAAGGCGAGTAGACGCCCATGATGGTCGACGGCCATCACTACCGCAGCATCCGTCTCGCCGATGATGGCCGCGCGGTCGAGATCGTCGACCAGACGCAGCTCCCCGCGGCCTTTCGTCTCCGCCGGCTCGAGACCGTCGAGGACGCGGCCGAGGCGATCCGGGCCATGCGGGTGCGCGGCGCGCCGCTGATCGGGGCGACGGCGGCCTATGGAATCGCGCTGGCGCTCGCCGCCGATCCGTCGGACGCGGCGCTCGATGCGGCGATCGCGCTTCTCGCCGCGACCCGGCCGACGGCGGTCAACCTGCGCTGGGCGCTCGACGAGATGGCGGCCGCGGTGCGCCCCCTCGCGCCCGCCGCGCGCGCCGAGGCGGCGTATGCGCGGGCCGGCGCGATCTGCGACGACGACGTCGCGATCTCGCGCGCCATCGGCGAGCACGGCGCCGATCTGATCGCCGCCGCCTGGGAGCGCGCGGGCCGGGCGCGGCCGGTCAACGTGCTCACCCATTGCAACGCGGGCTGGCTCGCCACCATCGACTGGGGTACGGCGCTCGCCGCGGTCTATGTGGCGCATGAACGCGGCGTTCCCGTCCACGTCTGGGTCGACGAGACCCGGCCCCGCAACCAAGGGGCCGGGCTCACCGCCTGGGAGCTCGGCCGCCACGGCGTCGCGCACACCGTGGTCGTCGACAACGCCGGCGGGCATCTGATGCAGCACGGCCGGGTCGATCTCTGCATCACCGGGACCGACCGCACCACCGCCCGCGGCGACGTGTGCAACAAGATCGGCACCTATCTCAAGGCGCTCGCCGCGCGCGACAACGGCGTGCCGTTCTATGTCGCGTTGCCGCACACCACCATCGACTGGACCATCGACGACGGGATCGCCGAGATCCCGATCGAGGAGCGCGCCGGCGACGAGGTGGCGTTCGTCTCCGGGATCGGCGTCGACGGCGCGCCCGCGCGCCTGCGCGTCACCCCTGAGGGAAGCCCGGTCGCCAACCCGGCCTTCGACGTCACCCCCGCCCGTCTCGTCACCGGGCTGATCACCGAGCGCGGGGTCTGCCCGGCCTCGCGCGAAGGGCTCTTGTCGCTCTATCCCGAGCGCGCGAACGAGGCGGCGGGCGCATGACCGCGCCGCCGCCGGTCTCGGGCCTCGACCACGTTCTCGTCGGCGTGCGCGATCTCGAGGCCGCGCGCCGCGCGTATCAGGCGCTCGGCTTCACCGTGACCCCGCGGGGCCGGCACATCGGCTGGGGAACGGCGAACTACTGCATCATGTTCGCGGACGATTACATCGAGCTTCTCGGCATCGTCGATCCGAGCCAGTTCACCAACAACCTCGACGTTTTCCTCGGCGTGCGCGAGGGACTGATGGGGGTCGCCTTCGCAAGCGCGGACGCCGCGGCGAGCCGCGCCGCCTTCCTCGCCCGCGGCGTTGCGGCCCAAGAGCCGCGCGCGCTCGAGCGCGATCTCGAGCTGCCCGAGGGCGCGGTCCGGCCGCGCTTCCGGCTCGTGCATACCCCGCCCGAGGCGACGCCGGCGATGCCGGCCTTCGTCTGCGAGCACCTGACCCCCGATCTCATCCGACGGCCCGAATGGCTGGCCCACGCCAACGGGGCGCGGCGCATCGTCGCCGTGACGACGGTGGTCGCCGACCCGCCCGCGCTCGCCCCGGCCTATGCGCGAACCTTCGGTGCCGGCGCGGTGACGCTGACCGATGCGGTGCTGACCTTGCGTCTCGGGGAGACGGCCCTCACCTTCGCCTCGCCCGACGACTTCGATCTTCTCTACGAAGGGGTGGGCGCGGGCGCGGCCGAGCCTCCTTACGTCGCGGCGCTCACCCTTGCGGTCGCCGATATCGCGCGCGCGGCCGCCGTGCTCGACGACGCGGGGATTCCGACATACGGCGCGTCCGCACAGGCGCTGATCGTCGCGCCCGAGCGCGCCGCCGGCGTGGTGCTTGAGTTCCGCGCCGAACGGCTCAACCGTCCCTGATCTCGATCCGCCCGCCCCGGGCGATGGCGGCCTCGGCGCCGTCGGGCAGCGCGGCTTGGGCCGCGGGCGGCAGCAAAAGCACGGGAATCGCGCCGATCCCCATCTCGCGGGCGACGATCGCGCCGATCGGCAGGATCGCATCGCGCGCCCCCAGGACCAGCGCCGCCGGGCCGCGGCCCTTGGCGAGAAGCTCGAGGAGCACGGCGCTCGACGAGCTCGACCCCCGGGTCGCGGGCAGAACCAGGATGCGGCCGCATATGCTTCGCCCGCGGTCGGGATGGCGCGGATCGTTGATTTCGCCGCTCGCCGGATCGACCCCGCCCCAGAAGCTGAGCGCCGCATGGAGCCTGAGGATGCGGCCCTCCGCCTCGCCGTCGATCAAGACCTCGGCGACGGTTACGTCCACAGGCTTTCGTCCCGCACGACCCGGCCCGCAATCGCGGAGGCCACGCAGTCCTCAAGGCTGCCGAACGCCACCGCCCAGCCGATGTTGGCGGGCGCATAGGTCGCGAACTTGGCCGAGTTGGTCATCAGCACGCCGGACCGCGCGGGAAGCACGGGGGCGACGACGATGCAGGTGTCGGCGACGATCTCGACGCCCGCGCGGATCAGCGACTCAAGCCGGCCCTCGGCTTCGAGCGCGGCGAGCGTATGCCGCCCCGTGCAAGCGTAAAGCGGCGCGCGCAAGCGGCGGCCGGCGATCAGGCGCTCGAGCGTGGCGAACTCGGCGACCGAGAAATGGGGGCTGCCCACCGCGACCGCGTCGATCGCGCCGTCGCCGACGGTCGACAACGCATCGCGCGCCGCCCGCAAGGCCGCCGCATCGAGCGCGATGCGGCGCTTCGGGATCGCGCCGCCGCAGGCGGTTGCGAGATCGGGGGCCTCGGGGGTGACGCCTGGAATATGGAACAGAGCCACCGCTCCGGTCGAAGCCGCGGCCGCGCCGAGCGCCTTCAGCCGGTCCTCGGAGATCGCGCGCGGCAGCCCCACGATCGCCGCCACCGTCTCGCCGACCGCCGCGCCGAGCCAAGCCCCGAACACCGGATAAAAGGCGTCCGACGCCTTGAGCCGGTCCGAGATCGCGGTCGCGTCCACGATCACGCGCGCGCGTCGGTTCTCGTCGCGATGCAGGCCGAAGTACGGGGCGCGTCCGGCGATGGCGGCGGCGATGTCGATGAAGTCGCCATAGCGTTCGCTGCGCGCGCCCAGCGCCGAATTGACGAAGGCGATGGCGTTGCTCTCGCCCCAGGCGACCTGGGCGCCCGGGGGCGGCCTGTGGCCGGCCTGATAGGGCGCGCAGGTCCAGCTCGGCCGGCAGCCGAGCGCCCGGTAAGCGGCCATCAAGCGATGGCTTCGCCGCCGCGTCGCGGCCGTTGCGCGCACGCGCCCGGGGTGCAGCAAATCGAGCGCGCCGACGTTGAGCGTGGTCGGCACCGCGACCCGCCCGCCGCCCTCGACCAGCCGGGCGGCGAAGGCCATCCCCGCCTCGCCGTGGTCGAGGCAGCCATCGACATGGGCCGAGACGATGGGGGTCAGTCTCGGCGCGCCGTTGATGCGCGCGGTCTCGGCGACGATCCGCATCGCCATGGCCCGCGCCGGCCCCTCCGCGCCTTGGGCGAGCGCGCGTTCCTCGGCGCTCAGCGCGACCATGCGGCTCAACCGGCCGCAGCGTGCTCGGCGAGAAAGGCGAGGGTGCGCTCGCGGGCCAGGCGCGCGCTCTCGGCGTGGTAGTCGGACCGGCGGTCGCAGTTGAACCCGTGGCCGGCGGGATAGACGTGGATCGCGGCCTCCGGCTGGGCCGCGCGCACCCGCGCGATCTGCTCGGGCGGCGTGGTTGGGTCTTTCTCGCCGTAATGCAGCATCACCGGACACTGCGGATGCTCGTGAATGTACTCGACGATCTGGGTTCCGTAGTAGCCGACCGCGCAGGCGGGCGCGAGCCGGGTCGCGGCCAGCCAGGCGAGCGCGCCGCCCCAGCAGTAGCCGACCACCGCGGCGCGCGGCCCGTCGCCGAAGGCGGCGAGCGCGGCGGCGATGTCGCGCGCCGCGTTGTCGTTGCCGACCTCGGCGCGCAACGCCCGGCCGCGGGCGAAGCCCTCTTCGTCGTAAGCGAGCGCGACCCCCCGGGCCGCGCGGTCGAACAGGGCCGGCGCGATGACCTCGAAGCCGTCGGCGGCGAAGCCCGCGCAGACCTCGCGAATATGGTCGTTGACGCCGAAGATCTCCTGCACGATGACGAGGCGTCCTCGCGCCCGCCCCTTGGGCGCGCATTGCCAGGCGTCGAGCACGTGGCCGTCGAGAGTGGTGAGCTGAATGAACTCTCCCATGGCGCACCTCCCAGTAGACGATCACTTTACAGCATTTCGGCGCCCGAGCGGGAGTGCGCGCGAACGTCTTCAGACGTTGAATCGAAAGCGCAAGACGTCGCCGTCGCGGACCACGTAGTCGCGGCCTTCGATGCGCAGCTTTCCTGCGTCCTTGGCCGTCTGCTCGCCGCCGAGCGCGACGTAGTCGTCGTAAGGGATGACCTCGACCCGGATGAAGCCGCGCGCGAAGTCGGTGTGGATGACCGCCGCCGCCTCGACCGCGGTCGCGCCGTCGCGCACCGTCCAGGCGCGCGCTTCCTTCGGCCCGGCGGTGAAAAAGGTGATCAGCCCGAGAAGCGCGTAGCCTGCGCGGATGACCCGATGCAGCCCGGGCTCGGCGAGCCCCATATCGGCGAGAAAGGCGTCGCGCGCCTCGTCGTCGCCGAGGCCCGCGAGCTCGGCCTCGATCTTGGCCGAGACGGTGACGCAGCCCGCGCCTTCGGCCTGGGCCATCGCGGCGACCGCGCGGGTGTGTCGGTTGCCGGCGGCGGCCGCGCCCTCGTCGACGTTGCAGACGTAGAGCACCGGCTTCGCGGTGATGAGCTGGAGCGCGCGAAAGGCCGCGCGCTCCTCCGGGGCGAGCGCGAGCGCGCGCGCCGGCCGGCCTTCGCGCAAGGCGTCGAGCGCGCGTTCGAGCAGCGCGAGCTGGGCCTTGGCCTCGCGGTCGCCGCCGCGGGCCTTCTTGACCAGGGGCTCGCGGCGGCGCTCCAGGCTTTCGAGATCGGCGAGCATCAGCTCGGTCGCGACGATCTCGGCGTCGCGCAGCGGATCGACGCCGCCTTCGACATGGGTGACGTTTTCGTCCTCGAAGCAGCGCAGCACATGGGCGATCGCGTCGACCTCGCGGATATGGGCGAGGAACTTGTTGCCGAGCCCTTCGCCCCGGCTCGCCCCGCGGACGAGCCCTGCGATGTCGACGAACTCGATCTGGGTCGGCGTGATCGCGGCCGAATGCGCGATCGCCGCCAGCGTTTCGAGGCGCGGATCGGGCACCGGCACCCGGGCCAAGTTGGGCTCGATGGTGCAGAAGGGGTAGTTCTCGGCCGCGGCCTGGGCGGTCGCGGTCAGCGCGTTGAAGAGCGTGGACTTGCCCACATTGGGCAGGCCGACGATGCCGCAGGTGAATCCCATGTCGCGTATGGTCGTTCCAAAGGCGGGAAGGGGCCGGGCGGTCTGCGCGGCGCGCCGGCCGGCGGAGTGAACCACCAGCGCGCCCGCGAGGCAAGAGGGAACGCGGGCGAACCGAATCAGGCTTTGACGGCCTGCCGGTAGCGACGCCGGCGTTCGAGCGAGGACGGAATCCGCAGGGCCTCGCGGTACTTGGCGACCGTGCGCCGCGCGATGTCGATTCCTTCGTCCCTGAGAACCGCGACCAGGCGATCGTCGGAAAGCGGATTTTCGGGATCCTCGTTGTCGATCAGGATCTTGATCCGGTGCCGCACGGCCTCCGACGAGTGGCCGACGCCGTCGCCGCCGGTCGAGGGGATGGCGTTGGTGAAGAAGTACCGCAGCTCGTAGATGCCGCGCGGAGTCGCCATGTACTTGTTGTTGATGACCCGGCTCACGGTGCTTTCGTGCATGTCGATCGCGGCGGCGATGTCGCGCATGATCAGCGGTTTGAGGTGCTGCACGCCGTGGCGGAAGAAGTCGTTCTGCCGGCGCACGAGTTCGGTCGCCACCCGCATGATCGTGTTCGCCCGCTGGTCGAGAGACTTGATCAGCCAGTTGGCCGACTGCAACCGTTCGGCGATGTACTCTTTCTCCTCGCGGGTCCGCGCTTGGCTGCTGACCACCGCGTAATAACGACGGTTCACCAGCACGCGGGGCAGGGTTTCGCTGTTGAGCTCGACGATCCAGCCGCCGTCGTTATCGGGACGCAAGAAGATATCGGGGACGATCGCGTGGATGAACTCGCTGTCGAAGATCAGACCCGGCTTGGGGTTGAGGCCGCGAAGCTCGGCGAGCATGTCCCGAAGATCGTCGTCGTCGACTTCGCACAAGGCGCGAAGCTCGTCGAAGGCCTGCTGGGCGACGAGGTCGAGGTTGTCGAGCAGGATTCCCATCGCCGGATCGAGCCGGTTGCGCTCGCGGAGCTGGATGGCGAGGCACTCGGCGAGGCTCCGCGCGAACACCCCGGGCGGGTCGAAATGCTGGATGCGGGCGAGCGTCCGCTCGATGCGCGCGATCTCGCAGTTGAGCTGCCGGGCGACCGGGGTGAGATCCTCGGGGATATAGCCGGCCTCGTCGAGCAGCTCCAGAAGATGGGCGGCGATCACCCGGTCGGCGGGGTCGTCGAGCTCCATGTTGATCTGCTCGGCGAGATGGCCGCGCAGGTCGCGCTGGACGGCCGGGATCTGGTCGCTGACGTCGCCGTTTTCCAGCCCCGCCCGGCCGTTGAGCCAGCCCCCGGGCGGGGCCGCGCCGGCGGCGCCTGCGGCGTCGGTGTTCCACAGATTGTCGTAGTCGGAATCGAGGTTGGCGACCGGGTCCGCAGGCCCTGGCGGGGTTGCGGCCTCGTCGGCGGCGAGGCCGCCGGCGTCGCCGTCTAGCTCATCGGGGACGCCGTCCGGGTTTGCCCGTTCGAGAAGCGGGTTTTGCTCGATCTCCGATTCGACATAGGCCGCAAGCTCGATGTTCGACAGTTGCAACAGCCGGATCGCCTGCTGCAGTTGCGGCGTCATCACCAGGGTCTGGGTCTGCCGCAGGTCGAGCTTCGGAGAGAGCGCCATGGCGCGACAAGCTCTAGAGGCTGAACCGCTCGCCCAGGTAGACCCGGCGGACGTCCTGGTGGGCGACGATCTCGGACGGCGCGCCTTCCATCAGGACGGTGCCGTCGTGCAGGATGTATGCCCGATCGATCACGTCGAGGGTCTCGCGCACGTTGTGATCGGTGATCAACACGCCGATTCCGCGGTCTTTGAGGTGCATCACGAGATCGCGGATCTCGCTCACTGCGATCGGGTCGATGCCGGCGAGCGGTTCGTCGAGCAGCATGAAACTCGGTTGGGTGGCGAGCGCGCGCGCGATCTCGACCCGGCGCCGCTCGCCGCCCGAGAGCGCAAGCGCGGGCGTGCGCCGCAGGTGCGTGATCGAGAACTCGGCGAGAAGGTCGTCGAGCATGGCCTCGCGCTTGTCGCGCTCCGGCTCGACGACCTCAAGGGCGGCGCGGATGTTGTTCTCGACCGTGAGCCCGCGGAAGATCGACGCCTCCTGCGGCAGATAGCCGATCCCCAACCGCGCCCGGCGGTACATGGGGAGGTCCGTAATATTGTGGCCGTCGAGCATGATCACCCCGTAATCGGGGGCGATCAGGCCCGTGATGATGTAAAAGCAGGTCGTCTTGCCGGCGCCGTTGGGCCCGAGGAGGCCGACCACCTCGCCGCGCTGGACCGAAACGCTTACGTCGCGCAGGACCGGGCGCTTGTGATAGCGCTTGCCGAGGTTGCCCGCGATCAGACCGGTGTTGTCGGCGACCAGGCGCGGCACCTCCTCGGGCGGGGCGGCGATCTCGACGCTGCGGACCAGGGGGTGCCGCCCGCGCACGGGCCCCGGATGCTCGATCGGTTTCGCGGTTCCGTCCTTTTCGCGGTGGTTCACTGGCTCAGTCCTCTTTCACTTCTTTTTCTTCGATTTCTTGTTTTTGGGCACGAACAGGGCTTTCACGCGGTCGCTTTCGGGAACGCTCGTTCCCGAGGCCGCGGCGCGGCTCTCCATTCGGCTTTTGCCGGTGGCGAGGTTGATCGTCAGGCGGTCGCCGCGAATGACGTTTTCGTCCCGGGTCAGCACCACGTTGCCGATCAGAACCATGGTGTCGTTGTCGACGTCGTAGACGCCGCGGTCGCCTTGGGCGGTCGAATCGGGCGAGGCCAGGAAGACATTGCCTTCGGCGACGATCCGCGAGACGTTGTTCTCGGTTTCGCCGTCTTGGCGGTAGTGGACGACGAGCCGATCGGCCTTGAGAACGAGTTCGCCTTGAACCGCGTCCACATTGCCGGTGAAAGTCGCAATCTGGCGGTCCTGCTCGACCTCGAGGTTGTCGGCTGTGATCTCGATGGGTTGGCTCGTATCGTGGCTCGCGCCGAGATCGATCTGGGCCCGCGCCGCCGCTGGGCCGAGGACGAGCCCCGCCGCCGCGGCGACGAGAAGCGCGCGCAGCAACCCCGCCCGGGACGAAGGACCGCGCTTGCGCATCGCTCAGACCTCGCCTTTGGGGTAGAGGACAAGCTTCACGCGGCCCGAGAAACGAATCGTTCGGCCATTTCGATCGAGCGTGAAGCCGGTCGCGCTCAGCACCCCGAGCGGCCCCTGGCCTTCGACCGGTTGGTCGCCGCGCGCAACCTTGCTGCGCAGGTCGACCTCGATCTGAGCGGTTCGGAACTCGTAGCCTGCATCTGAGAAGACATCGACCCCGCCGTCGAGCGTAAGGGTCTCGTCGCTCCGCCGCAACGCGCCGCGGGCAGCGGTCAAAGCGAGCCAGCTTCCGTCGTCGAGCTGGATGTCGGCCTTGGGACGGATGAACTGGACCATGTCGGAATCGCCGGCCGCCTGGACCACGGAATCGGCGGTGATCGTATAAGGCTGATTGCGGTCATCCGAGCCCAGGAAGCGGGCATTGGTCATGAACAGCTTGTTATTCACCGAGGTTTCGATGGCGGCGAAGGAAAGCGGAAGGCCGCGCTGCTGTTCGTTGAAGTAGGGCCAGACCACGACGAGCAACGCCAGCGCCACCGCGCTCAGCGGCAAAAGCCACTTCATAAGCCCGACGAACCGGCTGTAGCGCCCGCTCAACCTTACCTTGCGGCTGCGCGCGGCCATCCGTTCGATAACCGCGTGGCGGCGGCCGACCTCGCTGATGGCGCGAACCGAAAGGGTCGAACGGGGCGCGAAAGCGGAGCGCTCGAGATGTGGTGGCATGGCCCTCGACATTGGCGGTCTGAAACGGTCCCCCGAACGGTCGATCTATACGCGGAAGCGCCCGATCGCTTGCTTGCGCGATCAATGGCACCAATCTTGCATGGTCAATGGTTCACTATGCGTGAACGCCGGGCGAAATGCAATCGGGGCCGGCAGTTCCGCGGCGTCGGGCGATCAATGATCGAAGATGTCGGGGCTGTCCCAGCCGAGAAGGTCGAGCGCCGCGCGGTCGGGCAGGAAGCGGAAACAGGCCTCGGCGAGCGCCGTGCGGCCTTCGCGCGCGAGCAGCGCATCGAGGCGTTCGCGGAGGCGATGAAGGGCGGTGACGTCGGCGGCGGCGTAGGCGATCTGGGCCTCGGTCAGCACCGGCGCGCCCCAGTCCGATGTCTGCTGCTGCTTCGAAAGATCGAGACCGAGAAGATCGCGGCACAGATCCTTGAGGCCGTGGCGGTCGGTGTAGGTGCGGGTAAGCTTGGAGGCGATCTTGGTGCAGTACACCGGGGCGCAGCGAATGCCGAGGTGGCGCTGCAGCATGGCGAGGTCGAAGCGGGCGAAGTGAAACAGCTTGGTGACCTGGGGGTCGGTGAGCAGCGCCTTGAGCCGCGGCGCATCGTAAACGCCGGGGGCGAACTGAACGATATGGGCGTCGCCGTCGCCGGCCGAGAGCTGGACCAGGCACAGCCGGTCGCGACGCGGGTCCAGCCCCATGGTTTCGGTATCGACGGCGACGCTATCGCCGAAATCCAATCCTTCGGGGAGATCGCCCTGGTGAACGTGATTGGTCATACGAGCCCCGGGCGCTCCCTTGCGTGCGGATTCGACGGCGGGCCATCGCACCCCGCGGCGCCTTGCGCGTTCTGCGCCTCTACCGGAGCGGAAGGCTGGTGAATGGTGCCCAGGAGAAGACTCGAACTTCCACGACCATAAAGGTCACTAGCACCTGAAGCTAGCGCGTCTACCAATTCCGCCACCTGGGCACCGGATCGCGGTTCGTCAAGTAGCTCCGCGCCTGCGCGATGTCAACCCTGGCGAAAGGCGGCGACGGCGCATTCGAAAGGGTCGGCAAACGTTGCGCATCGTCCGAGCGACGCTATGATGGCGCCGTCGTCGGGGCACCGCAAACGACGGAGGCCAGCCGAGATGGAAATAGCCGAAACCATGATGGATCGTCGCATTACCGTGTTCGGGGGCACCGGCTTCGTCGGCCGTCATCTGGTCCAGCGGCTCGCCCGGGCTGGCGCCCGGCTGTCTGTGGTGACGCGCGATCCCACGGCGGGCGCGTTTCTCAAGCCGATGGGCGATCCCGGCCAGATCGTCCTCTTGCGCGGCGATCTCCGCGACCCGGACTCGATCGCCGCGGCGGTCGAGGGCGCGGACGCGGTGGTCAACCTCGTCGGGATTCTCTACCAGAAGGGGAGCCAGACCTTTCGCGCTGTTCATGTCGAGGGCGCAGCGGCCATTGCCCGGGCGGCGCAGGCGGCGGGGGCGAAGCGCCTTGTCCACGTCTCGGCGCTCGGCGCGGACGCGCGCTCGGACTCGGCGTACGCCCGCTCAAAGGCGGCGGGCGAGGAGGCGGTCACAGGCGCGTTTCCGGGCGCGACCGTGCTGCGGCCGAGCGTGATCTTCGGACCCGAGGACGATTTCTTCAACCGCTTCGCGAACCTGGCCCGGTTCTCGCCGGTGCTGCCGCTGATCGGCGGCGGACGCACGCGGTTCCAGCCGGTCTATGTCGGCGATGTGGGCGACGCAATCCGCCATGCGCTTGAGAGCGATGACGCGAAGGGGCGGACCTACGAGCTCGGCGGTCCCGGGGTCTATACCTTCCGCGCGCTGATGGAGCTCGTGCTTCGCGAGACCCGGCGGCGCAGGCTTTTGGCGCCGGTGCCGTTCTGGCTCGCCGAGATCCAGGCGTTCTTCTTCGAGTGGCTGCCCAAGCCGCCGCTGACCCGCGACCAGGTCAAGCTGCTCGCCCGCGACAACGTGGTCAGCGGCGAAGCGCCGGGGCTTTCCGATCTCGGCGTCGAGCCGACGGCGGTCGAGGCGGTGATCCCTCTTTACCTCAACCTCTACCGGCGGGCCGACGCGTCCGGTCTTGCGCCTTCGCTCTAACTGTAGGCGATCCAGAGCAGGACCGCGCCTAACGCCAGTCGGTAAAGCACGAAAGGCGTGAAGCTTGCGCGCTTCAGCCAGCGCATCAGGAGGCCGATGGCGGCAAGCGCCGAGAGGAAGGCGAGGCCGGCGGCCGCCGCGGCTGAAACGGTCAGCGCGACGTCGCCGGATTGATAAAGATCGAGCCCTTCGAGCGCGCCGGCGGCGACGATCACCGGGATCGAGAGCAACATCGAGAAGCGCGCCGCCTCGGCCCGCTCGTAGCCCATGGCGCGGGCCGCGGTCATGGTGATGCCCGAGCGGCTGGTTCCGGGCACCAGGGCGAGCACCTGGGAAAGCCCGATGAACAGCGCGCCGCCAAGGCCCATATGCTCGATCCGGCGCACGGTCATGCTCATCCGGTCGACGACGTAGAGCAGCGCCCCGAACCCCAGCGTCGTCCAGCCGATCACCACAAGGCTGCGCAGGTTGGTGCCGAGATAGACCTTCATCAGAAACCCGGCGATCACCACCGGAACCGTCGCCGCGACGAGATGCAGCGCGAGACGCGCCCCGGGATCGCGACGGCCGCGCGCTTGCCGGAAAAGGCCGCGCAGCATCGTCCAGAGATCGCGCCAGAAATAGAGAACGACGGCCCCGAGCGTGCCGACATGAACCGCGACGTCGAGCATCAGCCCTTGGTCGGGCCAACCGAAAAGACGAGGGACGAGGATAAGGTGGGCCGACGAGCTGATCGGCAGGAACTCGGTCAGCCCCTGGACCAGCGCAAGGATCAGGATCTGTTCGGGGCTGAGCGTCAAGCGCCGCGACCGATTCGTTAACGTTAACGTTGCCGTAACCGCGTAATCGCGCGTTGATATCAGGATCGGGCGGGCCGATCCAGCGAGAAACGGCG
>CAYYWV010000018.1:0-29960 GCA_964475385.1 uncultured Alphaproteobacteria bacterium
TTCCGCTTCGTCGCGAATTTCTGATCTGAACGGCCGAGGGACTCGCGCCCGCTCAGTCCTCGGCGAGGGGGCGGGTCGCGCGGGCGAGCCAGCGCGCGGTGGCCCGGTCGAGCGCGGGCGTGAGCGCCGCGCGCACCCGGGCGTGGTAAGCGTCGATCCAGTCGACCTCGGCCCGATCGAGCATCGCGCGGTCGATCAGCCGGCGGTCGAGAGGCGCGAGCGTCAAGGTCTCGAAGCCCAGCATCGCGCGCTCGGCCCCGAGCTCGGGGCGCGGGACCACGGAGACCAGGTTCTCGATCCGAATCCCGTAAGCGCCCTCGCGGTAGTAGCCGGGCTCGTTCGAGACGATCATGCCCGGGGCGAGCGCGACCCGGTTGGGGAGCTTCGAGATCCGCTGCGGGCCTTCGTGAACGCCGAGATAGCTGCCCACCCCGTGGCCGGTGCCGTGGTCGTAGTCGAGCCCCAGCGCCCACAGCGCGCGCCGCGCGAAGGCGTCGATCTGCGCGCCCGTCGTGCCTTGCGGGAAGATCGCGGTGGCGAGCGCGATATGGCCCTTGAGCACGGCGGTGAAGTGGCGGCGCTGGTCGGCCGTAACGGTTCCGACGGCGACCGTGCGGGTCACGTCGGTGGTGCCGTCGAGGTACTGGCCGCCCGAATCGACCAAAAACAGATCGCCCGGCGCGATGCGGCGGTTGCTGCGCTCGCTCACCCGATAGTGGACGATGGCGCCGTTGGGGCCGGCGGCGGCGATGGTCGCGAAGCTCGGTCCTCGGTAAAGCGCGCCGTCGGCGCGCAAGGCGTCGAGCCGGGCGGCCGCCTCCAGCTCGCTGAGCCCGCCCTGCGGCGCCGTGGCGTCGAACCAGGCGAGAAAGCGCGCGAGCGCCGCCCCGTCGCGCTGGTGCGCCGCCCGCGCGCCCGCGATCTCGGTCGCGTTCTTGCAGGCGCGGGGAAGCGCGCAAGGGTCGTCGCTGCGCAGGATCTCGCCGCCGGCCGCCGCCATGCGCTCGAACACCCAGGCCGCGCTCGCCCGAGGATCGGCGAGGAGCCGCTTTCCGGCCTTGGCAAGCGCGTCGAGCGCAGGCCCGAGGGCCTCGGGCGGGCGCGGGCGCACCGCAGGGCCGAGGCGGCGCGCGAGCCCGGGCGCGAGCTTGCGGCGATCGACGAACAGGTCCACCCGGCCTTCCGCGTCGATCAGCGCGAAGGCGAGCGCGAGCGGGCTGTAAGGCACGTCGCCGCCGCGGATATTAAGAAGCCAGGCCACCGATTCGGGAGTCGAAAGAAAGCAGGCGTCGGCGCCCGCGTCCGCCACCGCGGCGGCGATGCGCGCGCGCTTGTCGGCCGCCGCCTCGCCCGCGTAGCGGCGCGGGTGCGCGACCACCGGCGCGAGCGGGGCCGGCGGACGGTTGCGCCAGATGCGGTCGATGGGGTTGTCGGCGCAGGGCGCGAGCGCCGCGCCCGCCTGCGCGCAGGCGCGGCGAAAGGGCGCGAGCCCGTCCTCGGTGTGCAGCCAGGGGTCGTAGCCGATGCGCTCGCCGGGCCGCAAGCGGTCGGCGAGCCAGTCCGCGGGCGGATCGTCGGTGATGTGACGGCGCTCGAACAGCACGCCGTCGGTCTCAAGCGCGACCTGCACCGTGTAGCGCCCGTCGACGAAGACGGCGGCCGCATCGGCGAGCGCGACGGCGATCCCGGCCGAACCCGAGAAGCCGGTCAGCCACATCAGCCGCTCGGCGTTGCGGGGGATGAACTCGCTGTGGTGGGGGTCGGCGCGCGGCACCAGAAAGCCCGCAAGCCCGCGGCGCGCAAGCTCGGCCCGAAGCGCGGCGAGGCGCTCGGCCGGAACGGGGCCGGGGCGCAGCCCGTCGTCGGCCGCGCGGGCCTCGGCCTCGAGCGCGGCGAGCGCGCGCTTGAGCGCCGCCCGCGGCCGGGGCGCGACGAGGCGCATCCAGGCCTCCGCGTCGAAAGCGGGCGGGGCCGCCGCGACCCCGGCGGCGAGCGCGCGGACCTCGGAGACCGAAAGCGCCGCGCCGCTTTCCGCGAGCAGGCGGGCGAGCGCCGCTTCGTCGGGCGCGGTATCGGGGTTCCTGTTCATGGGAAAGCAACTTAGGGTATTTTCCTCTGACGGGGAATCGGGCAGAAGGAACGCCCACGGACGGAAAGGACGAAAACGCATGGCGAACGACGACGGTCTCAGGCTGATCAACGTCAGCGACTGCCACCTGATCGCGACCCCGGGCGAACGCCTGCGCGGGGTCGACACCGACGCCATGCTCGCCGCGGTGGTCGACCGGATTGTAACCGCCGAGCCGCCGCCCGATGCGGTGCTGATGACCGGCGATCTCAGCCAGGACGGCTCGGCCGCCGCCTACCAGCGCGCTCGCGACCACTTCGCGCGCATCGGCGCGCCCGAGGTCCACTGCATCCCCGGCAACCACGACGCGCCCGCCGTCATGGCCGAGACGCTCGCCGGCGGCCCCATTCGGCTCGGCCGCGTTCTTGCGCGCGACGGCTGGCAGGTGGTCTTCCTCGATTCGACCGTGCCCGGCGAGGACGATGGATTCCTTCGCGACGAGGAGCTCGCGGCGCTCGATGCGGCGCTCGCCGCCCGGCCGGACGCCTTCGCGCTCGTCTGTCTCCACCACCACCCGGTCGCAGTGGGCGGGGCGTGGGAGGACTTCGTGAGCCTCGCCAATGCGGAAGCCTTGTTCGCGGTGCTCGACCGGCACCCGCGCGTGCGCGGGCTTTTGTGGGGACATATCCACCAGGCCTACGACGGCTTTCGCGGCGACGTTCGCTTGATGGGTACGCCCGCGACCTGCTTCCAGTTCGCCTCTGACGGGGCCGGGGGCCTGCGCGTCACCGCCGGCCGGCCGGGCTATCGGCGGCTTCGGCTCGAGGCGAGCGGCGAAATCGCGACCGAGGTCGTGTGGCTCGACGGCAACGCGCCCCGGCGCTGACCGCGCGGCAAAGACTCTGGAGTCTCTTTCACTTACGTGGAATCGCTCCGGCCCGCTCCCCCACCCGGCCACCCACGGCGTCGTAGAATAAGGGCGGCCGGGTGGGGGAGCGGGCTGGTGCCGTCAAAACCTGAAAGACTCTAACCAGGCCCTAACGGCAAAGCGAGCGCAGGGCGAGCTTGCTCGGCGGCCGCACGCGCAGCCGGTTGCGGACCCCGCGCACGCCGGCGAGCCGGCGCACCGTTTCCTCGGCGATGCGTTTCTGATTGCTGCTTTCGATACGGCCGTGCATGGCGACGATTCCGTCGCCGCACACGTCGATCGCAATCGAGGCCGCCACCGCGCCGAGACGCTCTACGAGCGCGGTTCGCGCTTCGCCCGCAAGCGGGGAATGGCGCGGGCTGTGATAAAGGGCACCGATGCTTTCAGCCTTTCTGGCTCCCGTGGTGCGCGCACCACCGCTCTCCCTGGCGATCGCCGCCGGGCGTTTGTCAGGCATGTTCGGCACGTTGTGTCCCCTCGTTGTCGGTTCTTTCGCCAACCCGGGGTCGTCCGGGCGCATCCGCGAAGCGCAGCGATTCGGCGCCCGGCAAAGCGGGGCCGGCCGGCGGGCGCGGGCCCCATAGCGTTGTTTAAGATTTATGAACGAAAGGTTGCCGTTACAAGATGCGGGTCGCGCCATCCTTCGAGGCGGTCTTGATCGCCGCTTCCGCGCCACCTACGTGACAAATACGGAAGGAAAAAAACGGTCGTAACAACGAGGAGGCCGGCGTTGCCCGGGGCTTTCGCGGGCGGACGCCGGAGAGATCGTGGCCATGAGGCGGAAACGCAAGAAAACCTGGATCGTGGTCGCCGATGGGGCGCGCGCGCAGATTCTCGCCAACGAAGGCGTAGGCAGCGGGCTCGCTCCGGTGCGCGCGCTCGAATGGCCGCCCGCGCGGATGCCTACGCGCGAGCTTGGCGCCGAGAAGCCTGGTCGAACCTTCGAGAGCGCGGATGCGACCCGCCACGCCATGGAGCCCCGCGTCGATTGGCAGGAGTACGAGAAACAGCGGTTTACGCGGCGCATCGCGCGGCTGCTCGCCCGCGCCACCGCCGCCCGGCGCTTCGACAACCTTATCCTGGTCGCGCCGCCGCGAATCCTCGGCGCTCTGAGGTCCAGCCTCGATAAAGCGACGCGGGCGTGCGTTTCGGCCGAGATCCCGAAGGATTTGACCCGGCTCACCGTGCACGAGCTTCCCCGTCACCTCGGCGAGGTGGTGCGGCTCTGAGCGCCCACGCTCTAGCCTGCACCGGAGGCCGCCGCCGGTCAGCCGTGGGTGACGGGCGCGATTTCGGAGAGCGGATGCTGGAGCACGGCCTCGGTGTCGAAGCCGGCGACGTCGGCGAGCGTGTCCGGATCGAGGATGCGCAGCGTGTGGCCTTCGACCGCCACCAGGCCCGCTTCGCGCAGCCGCCGGAGCGTGCGGTTGACGTGGACCGAGGTCAGCCCGAGCGCGTCGCCGATATGCTCTTGGGTCAGCGGCAACTCGATGCTGTCGCCCCGCGGCGAGGGATCGCTCAAGCGCACCCGGTAGAACAGCTCCAGCAGGAGATGCGCGACCCGTTCGCGCGCGGTCCGCCGCCCGATGTTGGTAAGATGCTCTTGCGCGAGCGTCCAGTCGCGGGCGGTGATCCAGGCCATGCGGAGCGCGAGCTCGGGTTTGGCGCGGAAGAGCGCGAACACGCTGCGGCTCGGAAAGACGCAGGCGGCCACATCGGTGATGCATTGGGCCGAATGGGTCATCGGCGCCTGCGGGTTGGGCTGGAAGCCGAGAAAAGCGCCGGGAAGCGTGAACTCGAGGATCTGGCGGCGGCCGTCCTCGAGGATCTGATAGCGGAACACCCAGCCGTCGAGCAGGGTGTACATCTCGTCGCAGGTCTCGCCCTGGTAATAAAGGTCGGTGCCGGCCGGGAACGTGCGAATCCCGGTGCGGTAGCGATCCATGATCTCGATTTCCTCGGCCGAAAGCGGCGCGCAAACCGCCTCGCGCCGAACGTCGCAGCGATGGCAATCGAGCGGTATCTTCAGCGGTTTTTTGGTGCGACGCGGCACTCACCCACCTTATTTTGCCCGAGAAAACATGGCAAAACCTTGATCCAGGTTAGCCCATTCTACGCCGGGATCGGCCAAGAATCACCCCTAGCCGCGCCAGAAGCGAGAAAATCGGGATGGTTCGAAAGGAGTGGGAGATCGCCCTCACGGTTCGCCACGGCGGTCTGGAGGCGAGGCTTTCGCCTTTTTTCGCCAAGGCGGGCGGCATTCTGTTCGTGAATCCGACCGACGACGCCACCGATTATGTGCCGAACCGGCGGGGATCGAGCGCCTGGGTCTGCGACCAAATTCTGCGGCGGAGAGCGCGCAAGGTCATCGCGGGCTTCATCGGAACCTCGGCCGCGCGCCGTCTCGCCGAAGCCGGGATCGACGTTCGCCTTGGTCCATGCTCGATCCCGGCCGGCGACCTGATCGGGCGGTTCCACGAGCTGCCCCAGGCGGCCGCCAGCATGGAAGGCGTAAAGCCTTACGGGCCATGATTCGAACACCACCCAGCCGCCGTTTCTGACCAGGGCGAGCAAAACAGGCGCCGGCTACATCCGATCGTCGACGAACTGGTCGTCGGCGGTGAGGATCTCATAGAGCCGCGCGACAATTCCCGAGAGCGGCCTCTCCCGCTCACGCCCCAGCCGGGTCACGCCGCTCGCCCAGACGACCGCTTCTTCGAGCTCTTCGATCGTCGCTCCCGAAGCGATGATCTCGGCGACGGAGGCGTCGTCGAGCGGCCCCGCGGTCTTGACGACCTGGTCATAGGTGAGGCGATGGGCAGCTTTCGGCATTGCCGGTTTCTCCATATACCGTCCGCATGCGCGCCGTTTACTCGGCGCGCGCGGTCCTTGGGCGCGGGGCGGCCGTCCCTCGGTCCCTCGGCCGCTCCGCCGAGAGTGAACATAAATCCCCGACGGTCCTTGATCCAGGTTAAGGATAACGCTTGCGCCATACGGTATCAAAAACGTCGTCGCGCGGCGCCCGGATGCGCATCTCCGCTTCTCAAGGCGCGGTGCCCGAGGCAGATGCGGCGTGCGATCCCGTTCCTGCGCGGACCGGAGTGAGGTTCGTTCCCCTCCACTGGCGGCAGGAACCGCCGCGCGACGAACAGTGCCCTTGGTTCCCAAAGCGGGCGTGGGCTTCGGCGCAAGGTCGAAGCCCACGCCTGTTTTTTTTCGATCTTGGGCCGGAATATGCTTTACCGTGGGAAACGGTCGAGGAAAGGGCGGCATGGCGACGATGGGACGGCAAAGGGCGCGAGCGCGGGCGCTGCGCGAGACGGACGGTTGAGCGCGGCCCGTCCATGGACCCGATCGTCGTCCTTCTCATCCTTGCGGCCGCCGTGATGCACGCGGTCTGGAACGCCTTTCTCAAGATCGGCGAGGACCGGCTGATGACCATCGCGATGGTCATCGCCGTCGGCGCGCTGTTCGCGCCCGCGCTGATCGCCAATGCGCCTCCGCCCGCGCCCGAAAGCTGGCCCTATCTCGCGCTGTCGTCCGCGATCCACACGGTTTACTTCCTGCTTCTCCTGGGCGCTTACCGGTTCTCGGACCTGTCGGTGGCCTATCCGCTCGCCCGCGGCTCGGCGCCTTTGATGGTCGCCGCCGGCTCGGCCGCCTTCGCCGGCGAGGCGCTGCACCCGGTCGCGCTCGCGGGGGTGGCGACGGTATCGCTGGGCATTGCGAGCCTCGCCTTCGGGCAACGCATCGCCGACGGCTGGCGAACGCTCGGCTATCCGTTCGCGACCGGGGCGGCGATCGCCGCCTATACGGTCTCCGACGGGATCGGCGTGCGGCTCGCCGGCAGCGCCTTGGGCTTCATCGGCTGGCTGTTCGTCATCTCGGCGATTCCCATCGCCGCGATCGCCCTTGGGCGCAGGCGGCGCGCCGCGCTCGTTTTCCTGCGCGAACATTGGCGGCCCGGCCTGATCGGCGGCGTGCTCGCCTTCTCGGCCTATGGGATCGTGATCTGGGCGCTGACGATGGGGGCGATGGCCCAGGTCTCGGCGCTGCGCGAGACCAGCGTCGTGATCGGCGCGCTGATCGGCACCCGGCTTCTGGGCGAGCCGGGGGCGCGGCGCCGGATCTGGTCGGCGGCGACGGTGGCCGTGGGCATCGTGCTTCTCAACCTGCCGGGCTGAGGTCCGCTGCGCTTAATCCCGGGCCGCCGGAACGAGGCGGCGGCCGAACAGGGCGCGGCCGACCTCGAGCGCCTCGGCGATATCGAGGCGGTGGCCGCGCTCGCCCGGATTGTTGCGGCGCCACGACCAGAGATGCTCGTCCGAGCAGAAAAAGGCCGTGCGCGGACACATCGAACGCGCGGCGCAGGCGTCCGCGTAAGCGAGCGAGGCCCAGACCACGCTCGCCTCTGGAAAGACCCGGGCGAGGCGGCGTCCGCGGTCCCTGGTCGCGATCCGGATCTCGACCCCGCAGACCCCACAGGCCGAGGCGATCGCGGCGTCCTCGCCGAGCATCGCGCCGATGCCGAGCGCATCGAGCGCGCACATCGCATAAAGGCGGCGGCCGGCGCAGCGCACCCGGTGCCCCCGGTCGCAGTCGGCGAAGGGATAGGCGCTTGCGATCCGCTCGCCGTCGTCGGCGAGCGCCAGGAGGTCGCGCGCGGCGAGCGCGGCGAGAACGGCGGGCAGGTCGGCCCGCGCGATCCCCGATTCGGCGGCGATCTCGTGGAAAAGCGGCGCCCACCCGCGCTGCGCGAACAAGCGAAGGACCGCCCGGCGCGCCCGGTCCTCGCGCGCGCTCAGGCCTTCCCAGCGACGCGCCATGTCGAAGTTGCGCACGATGCCCTCGAGCGCCGCGCGCGCCGCCGACGAGGTCGTTGCCGACCAATCGATTCCAGCCGCGGCCAATCGCTCCTGTAAGGGCGCTTTCATATCGCTGTCTTGTCTTTCCGCTTTTGTCTGGTCGCGTTTCGTCGCAGCCCTCGTCGTTTTGCCTGATTGGCGCGTGGGCTCTCCCTTATGCCGAAGCGGATATGCGGCCCAATCACATTTGCGTGAGACGGCGGCGAACAAGGCCCGTGCGGGAAGGGCCGAAAAAGTCGCGACTCCGCGGCGGATTTGCGTTAACCATGCCGTGTCGCGAACGGCTCTTCCGATTGATCTCGGTCAACCTTCGTTCATCGTTGAAGGCGTATGCTGTGTTTTACATAGAGGGAAAGAACTCGGCGCGGAAGGCGAGGCACGCCAAGAGGAAACGGGCATGGACTACGAAAAATTCTTCGCCGACAAGGTGAATGGGCTCAAGGCGGAAGGCCGCTATCGCGTCTTCGCCGAGCTCGCCCGCCACGCCGGACGGTTCCCGTTGGCCACGGATTTCGGCGCGCCGACGCGCCGCGACGTGGTCGTGTGGTGCAGCAACGACTACCTCGGCATGGGGCAGAACCCCAAGGTGCTCGACGCGATGGCGAAAGCGCTCGCCGCCCATGGCGCGGGCGCGGGCGGCACGCGCAACATCTCGGGCACCTCGCACCCCTTGGTGGCGCTCGAGCGCGAGCTCGCCGATCTCCACCACAAGCCCGCGGCGCTGGTGTTCACCTCGGGCTATGTCGCGAACCTCGCCGCGCTCAGCACCTTGGCCGCGATGCTGCCCGACTGCGTGGTGTTCTCGGACGCGCTCAACCACGCTTCGATGATCGAGGGCATTCGCCACAGCCGGGCCGACAAGCGCATCTTCCGCCACAACGACCCCGCCGATCTCGACCGCCTGATGGCCGAGGTCGCGCCCGAGCGGCCCAAGCTGGTCGCCTTCGAATCGGTCTACTCGATGGACGGCGACATCGCCCCCATCGCCGAGATCTGCGACGTCGCCGAGCGCCACGGCGCGATGACCTATCTCGACGAGGTCCACGCGGTCGGGCTCTACGGGCCGCGCGGCGGCGGGATCGCCGAAGCCCGCGGGCTGATGGACCGGATCACGGTGATCAACGGCACGCTGGCCAAGGCGTTCGGCGTGCTCGGCGGCTACATCGCCGCCTCCTCGGCGGTGATCGACGCGGTGCGCAGCTTCGCTTCGCCGTTCATCTTCACCACCGCGCTGCCGCCGTTTCTCGCCGCCGGCGCGCTCGCCTCGGTGCGTCACCTCAAAGGCAGCGGCGCCGAACGCGCCCGGCACCAAGAGCGCGCGGCGACGCTCAAGCGCCGGCTCGCGGACGCCGGCCTGCCGGTGATGCCGTCGCAAAGCCACATCGTGCCGGTGCTGGTCGGCGATCCGGTCAAGTGCAAAGAGGTGACCGATATCCTGATGGCCGAGTACGGGATTTACATCCAGCCCATCAACTACCCGACCGTGCCGCGCGGCACCGAGCGGTTGCGCATCACGCCGTCGCCGTTCCACACGGACGCCATGATGGACGATCTGGTCGCCGCGCTCGTCGCCATCTGGGACCGGCTCGCGCTTCGCCAGGCCGCTTGACCGCCCGAGCCTCGCGGCTCTTACGAGACGAACTGCTCGGCGAGGATGCGCTCCTCCAGGCTGTGGCCGGGGTCGAACAGAAGCGTGAGGTCGATCTCGGGCTTCTCCGCGACCCGCACGTCGACCACGTCGCGAACCTCGGTGTAGTCGGCGACCGCGCTCACGGGCCGCTTTTCGTGGTCGAGGATCTCGAAGCGGATGCGCGCCTCGGCGGGCAGGATCGCGCCCCGCCAGCGCCGCGGCCGGAAGGCGCTGATCGGAGTCAGCGCAAGGAGGTCGGAGCCGATCGGCAGGATCGGCCCGTGAGCCGACAGGTTGTAGGCCGAGCTCCCCGCCGCGGTCGCCACCAGAACCCCGTCGCAGATCAGCTCGGGCATCCGAACCACGCCGTCGACGCTGATCCGGATCTTGGCCGCCTGGCGGGTCTCGCGCAGGAGCGAGACCTCGTTGATGGCGAGCGCGCTCACCTCGCCGCCGGTGACGTCGATGGCGATCATCTCAAGCGGATGGACCACCGTGGGCACGGCGTTCTCAAGCCGGTCGCACAGGCCGTCGGCGCTGTACTCGTTCATCAGAAAGCCGACCGTCCCGCAGTTCATGCCGTAGATCGGCACCCGACGCTTGATATGGCGGTGAAGCGTCTCGAGCATCAGCCCGTCGCCGCCAAGCGCCACGATCACGTCGGCCTTGTCGGGATCGCCGTTTCCGTAGCGCGCGCTCAGTTCGGCGAGCGCCTCTTGAGCTTCGGGCGCGGAGCTGGCGACGAAGGCGATCCTGCGGTACTTCATGCTGCGCGCCCGGCGGGGATTTCGAGGCTGCGCGCAGTATAGCGAAAGGCGGCCCGAGCGCCAGCGCGCCGCCCGGCGCGTCGCCATTCCCCGTGACAAGACCGCGCGCGCCGCGCAGACTGCTTCCTGTTCAACAAGGAGATCCACTATGGCGAGGCGAAAATGCGCCGTCGTCCGGGCGGCGGCTTTTGCGGCGGTTCTCTTCGCAGGCGGCGCGCTGGCCGGCGGCCCGGCGCGGGCCGAGGATCGCCATGCGGGGTACTACTATCCGCCGCCGGCGACCAGCGAGGTCTATGTCTCGCGCGCGTTGCCGCTCGCCGAGGCCGGCCGCAACTCCCGGCTCGCCTTCGTCATCGGCCTCACCCAGCAGATGATGAGCCGCCCCTATGCGCCGACCTTCGCCATCTTCGCCAAAGGCGGCGATGCCGAGAAGCTGATCATCGTGGGCCTTCAGGACGGGCGGCTCAACACCCTCTACCGCGCCCGCGCTCTGTTCGCGATGCTGACCTCGGTGGCGCGAACGACCCGGTTCCTGTCCGAGCTCGGGGTCGCCGACTTCTTCACCTTCTTCGACCTCGCGAAGCTCTTGGGCTTCACCCAGATCACCGTGTCCGACGGCGCGGACTTCGCCCACCAGGTGATCATCAAGTAAACAACGGGCGGAGAGGCGTCAGCCGCCGGTCACGCTCATGTGGCGGGCGACCGCCGGACGCCGGTGGCGGCGGTCGATCACGAAGTCGTGGCCCTTGGGCTTGCGGGCGATGGCCTCGTGGATAGCGTCGATCAAGGGGCCGTCGCTTTCGCTCGCCCGCAACGGCGCGCGCAGATCGGCGGCGTCCTCCTGGCCGAGGCACATGTAGAGCGTGCCCGTGCAGGTCAGCCGCACCCGGTTGCAGGATTCGCAAAAGTTGTGGGTGAGCGGCGTGATGAAGCCGAGCCGCCCGCCGGTCTCGGCGACCTCCACATAGCGCGCCGGCCCGCCCGAGCGATAGGAAATCTCCCTTAAGGTCCAGCGTTCGGCGAGCCGGGCGCGGACCTCGGACAGCGGCAGGTACTGGTCGGTGCGGTCGCCCTCGATATCGCCCATGGGCATGGTCTCGATCAGGGTGAGGTCGAAGCCCTGATCGCCGCACCAGCGGATCAGGCGGTCGAACTCGTCTTCGTTCACGCCCTTGAGGGCGACCGTATTGATCTTGATCGCGAGGCCCGCATCCTTGGCGGCGGCGATGCCGGCCATCACCTTTTCGTACTTGCCCCAGCGGGTGATCGCGCGGAACCGTTCGGGATCGAGGGTGTCGAGCGAGACGTTGATCCGCCGCACGCCGCAGTCGTAGAGTTCGCTCGCGAAGCGCGAGAGCTGGCTTGCGTTGGTGGTGAGCGTCAGCTCGTCAAGCGCGCCGGTCGCAAGGTGCCGGCCGAGGCGGCGGATCAGCCACATCACGTTGCGCCGGACCAAGGGCTCGCCCCCGGTCAACCGCAGCTTGCGCACCCCGAGGTTGACGAACACGCTGCACAGCCGGTCGAGCTCCTCGAGCGTGAGAAGATCGGCCTTGGGCAGAAAGGTCATGTGCTCCGACATGCAGTAGACGCAGCGGAAGTCGCAGCGGTCCGTTACCGAGACCCGCAGGTAGGTCACCTTTCGGCCGAAGGGGTCGATCATCGCGCCGACATCGAGCTTCGCAAAGAAATCATTCCACTCAATAGCACTCTTGGAGGGAAAAGTCGCCCCCAGCCTGGGTGCGGATTTGCCCGAAACGTCCCTTGCCGGCCTTGTTCAGGGCGTCTCGCCGTTCTTTCCAGGGCCGTTCGCGCCGTCGGCGCCGCCCTTGGCCCGGGCCTCGGCGCGGGCGCGTTCGGCCAGCTCGTCGTCGGTCGTCCGTGGAAGCGGGCGCGGGCGCGCGGCCATCGGCGCCGGCGCCTCGAACTCGACGATGATTCGACAGTCGTCGCACATCCGAATCCGGTCGAGGGCGCGTTCGCCCTCGGCGAACATGGGGTGCGACGCGAGCCGCTCGATCAGGCGCTCGATCGACGAGCGCACGCCGAAGGGCTTGCCGCAGCGAATGCAGGCGAAGGGCTCTTCCTCTTTGACGACGACGGCGCTGGCCGCGGCCTGCGAGAAGTTGAACCGGGGGCTGAGCGCGATGACCTTCTCGGGGCAGGTCGCCCGGCACAGCCCGCACTGCACGCAGGCGTCCTCGCGGAAGCGCAGCATCGGCCGGTCCGGGTTGTCGGCGATGGCCCCGGTGGGACAGGCGCCCACGCAAGAGAGGCACAGCGTGCAGCCTGCGGTATCGACGGCGATCGCGCCGAAGGGCGCGCCGGGATCGAGGTCGATCGTCTCCGCCGGCGCGGGCGCGTGGGCGTGAAGATGGCGCAGCGCGAGCATGGTCACCGCCCGCCGGCTTCCCATGGGCAGGAAGTCGCCGGCCGCGGGCGCGGGCGAGCGCGCAAGCCCCCACAGCGCGTCCTCGAGCGAATCGGGCGCGCGTCCGTCGATCAGCGCGACCCGCTCGGCCCCGTAGCCGAGGCCGTCGAGCATGGCCTGCGCCAGCGCGATCTGGCCCTCGAGGGCCGCGATATGCTCGCGATTCTCGGGGCCGGCGAGCAGCCGAACCTGGGCCGCGCCGTAAGCGAAGGCCACGGCCAGGAGGTCGAAGCCCACCTGCGTCACCTCGTTGACCGCGAACGGGATCACGCGGGCGGGAAGCCCGCGCCCGTGGCGGGCGAGCGCGCCGATCACCTCCTCGCCGTAGCCGCTGTCGTGGATCAGGAGAACCGGGTCCGCCCCGCCCGCCGCGCGGTAAGCGCCGAGAAGCGCGCGCAGCCGCTCGTAGAGCGCGCGTGGCTCCGGCATGGCGTAGGACGCGGCGCCCGTGGGGCAAACGCTCGCGCAGCTTCCGCAGCCGGCGCAGACGTGGGCGTCGATGGCCACGTGGTCGCCGTCGGGGGTGATCGCGCCGGTGGGACAGGCGTCGAGGCAACGGGTGCAGCCGACGATTTGGCTGCGCGCATGCGCGCAAAGATCGGCGTCGAAATCGACGTAGATCGGCTTGTCGAACTGGCCGATCAGATCGGCGGCGTCGAACAGGGCGCGCGCGACCGCGGCCGGATTGGCGGGATCGGCGCGCAGGTAGCCGTCGCGCTTGGCGGGCGACGGGAACAAGGGCGCGCCGCCGGTCAGATCGACGATCAGGTCGCAGCGCGAGGTGGCGCCGTCTTGCCCGGTCCCGAAAGCGAGCGCGCCGCGCGACGAGGGGACCATCGGGGCGTAGTCGTCGACCGTGAGCGTGAAGGCCCCGAAATGCCCGCGGGCGGCGACCACGGTGCCGCGGAAGATCGGCACGTCGACGATGCGCGGCGGAACCACCTCGTCCGGTCGGGTGAGCAGCACGGTCACGTCGAGCCGCGACGACAGCCGGCGCGCGGCTTCGATCGCGGTCTCGTCGCGGCCGTAGACCAGGCAGACGCCGGCGCTCTCGATATTGAGCGCCCGCGCCGGCGGAACGTCGAGCGCGGCCTCGGCGAGCAGGGCGGCGATCTTGGCGGTGGCGTCGGCCGCCTCGTCCGACCAGCCCGCGCGCTCGCGGATGTTGGTGAAAGCAGCGTGCGCGTTCGGATTGCTGTCCTCGATCACCTCGGTGAACAGCGGCGCTTCCTGGGTGCAGGCGACGAGCACCGGCCCTTCGCCCAAGATCGCGCGCTGGAACTCGCCGAGCTCGGCGCGGCAGAGCTGGGTGTGGACGCGCGGAGCCTCCGCGTCGCCGAGCGCGCGCGCAAGCGCGGCGGCGTCGAGCGGCATGGTGCCCTCGCAGTTGCAGAGGAGTACGGTCTTGTCGCCGATCTTCATCGAGGTGGTTCCGCCCGGCCCTTACCCTGACCGATCATTGATAGCGCGTCGGGTGCGCGAATTCGACCCAATTCTCGGTGCGGACTTCCCCGCCCGCGCTATCATGCGGAGCGATGGAAACCAGACGAGGAAACGCCATGGTTCCGCCCGCGGCGCGCGAGATGATGAACACGCGCGAGGTCGCCGACTATCTCCGGATCAAGGAGCGCAAGGTCTACGATCTCGTCCGGACCGGCCGCATCCCGTGCTCGCGGGTCACCGGCAAGTGGCTGTTCCCCAAGCGCCTGATCGACCGCTGGGTGGAGGAAGGGGTGCGGGCCGCGGCCGCGGGCGGGCCGACGCGTCGGCCGCCGCCGGTCATCGCCGGCAGCCACGATCCGTTTCTCGACTGGTGCCTGGCCGAATCGGGCTCGGGCCTCGCCATGCTCCCGGGCGGCAGCCTCGACGGGCTCAGCCGGCTCGCCGAAGGCGAGGCGATGGTGGCGGGTCTCCACGTGCGCGAGCCCGAGGGCGAGGGCTACAACGTCGCGCTGGTGAAGGAGCGCCTCGCCGGCCTTTGCGTGGTGGTCATCGAATGGGCGTGGCGCGCCCAGGGCCTCGTGCTCGCGCCCGGCAACCCGCTCGGCGTCCGCGCCCTCGCCGACCTTGCGGCCAAGCGCGCGCGCATCATTCGCCGCCAGGACGAAGCGGGCAGCCAGATTCTGCTTCTGCGCCTGCTTGCGGACGCCGGCCTCGGCCCCGGCGACCTCGTCTTTCTCGACGAGCCCGCGCGCAGCGAGACCGAGGTCGCGCTCGCCGTCCTCGAAGGCAAGGCCGACGCCGGGCTCGCGGTCGCCGCGGCGGCCCGGCGGCTGCGCCTCGACTTCCTGCCGCTCGCCCGCGAGCGCTATGACCTCGCGATGCTGCGGCGCGATTACTTCGAGCCCCCGGTGCAGCGCCTGCTCGCCTTCGCGCGGACCGAAAAGGCGATGGCGCGGGCGGCCGAGCTCGGCGGCTACGACTGCGCGGGGCTCGGCCGGGTGGTCTACAACGCGCCCTGACCGGGGTCAGCTCCCCGCGGCCGCCGCCTTGGCGTTGGGGAAGAAGAGCTGCTCGCCGTTGACCCGGTACGAAGCGATGGCGGCCTGCCCTTCGTCCGACAGAAGCCAGTCGATGAAGGCCTGGCCTTCGGCGGCCTTCACATGGGGGAACTTCTTCGGGTTCACCAGGGTCACGCCGTACTGGTTGAACAGGCGGGGGTCGCCCTCGACCAGGACCGTGAGCCGGCCCTTGTTGCGGAAGCTGAGCCAGGTTCCCCGGTCGGAGAGCGTATACGCATCGAGCGCGCTCGCCGTGTTCAGCGTCGCGCCCATGCCCGAGCCGGTCTCGCGATACCAAGCGCCGCTGGCCTTGTCGACGTCGATGCCGGCCGCCTTCCACAGCGCGCGCTCGGCCTTGTTGGTGCCCGAATCGTCGCCGCGCGAGGCGAACACCGCCCGGGCCTCGGCGATGCGGGCGAAAGCGGCGGCCGCATCCTTCATGCCGCGCACATGGGCCGGGTCGTCGGCCGGGCCGACGAGCACGAAGTCGTTGTACATCACGTCGAACCGCTTCACGCCGAAGCCGTCGGCCACGAACTTGAGCTCGGACGGCTTGTGGTGGACGAACAGAACGTCGGCGTCGCCGCGCCGGGCGAGCCGGATCGCCTGCCCGGTGCCGACCGCGACCACATGGACCTTGATCCCGGTCTTGGCCTCGAACTTGGGCAGGATGTAGTCGAACAGGCCCGAGTTCTGGGTCGAGGTGGTCGAGGCGACCACGATCGCGCGCTCGGCCGCTTGCGAGAGACCGACGCCGAAAGGAAGAGCGAGAACCGCGACCAGCGCAGTCGCGAGAACGGCGGCGATGCGGGGCGGCCGGAGCCGGACGAGTGCGTTTATTGTTCGAGCCATTTGAATGGAGCCTCCTTGAGTCCGATATTGTTGGGGGACGCCACGATGCGGTCCCGGGCCGCGGCCGGGGATCGCAAGCGGGACGGAAAAGACGCCATGACATTGCGGAAACGCGCGGAACGGATTGCGGGCGAGGCGCTCGCCGCGCTCGACCTCTCGACCGACGACCCGCGCGCCGAGGCGGTCGTGCGGATCGTCGAGCAGGCGATCATCGACGTGGTTCTCGAGGAGCGCGAGCGCTGCGCCAACGTCGTCCTTGCGCTCGGCACCGCCGACGAGGACAAGGCCCACAAGATCGCCGACGAGATCCATCGCGCCGAGAACGCGTTGGTCGCCAATCTCTCGGCGCTGCGCTGAGCAGGGCGGACGCGGCTTACCACGGCAGCTCGCCGGCGAGAAAGGCGGCGGCCTCGGCGGTGCGCGGGGCGGCGAAGAAAGCCGCCGCGGGGCCGCGCTCGATCAGCCGGCCGCGGTGAAGGAACAGCACCTCGTCGGCGAGCCTGCGCGCCTGGCCGAGATCGTGGGTGGTCATCACGATCTTGACCCCGGCCCGCGCGACCGCCTCGATCGCGGTCTCGATGGCGCGGGTGGCCGCCGGATCGAGGTTCGCCGTCGGCTCGTCGAGGAACAGAACCTCGGGCTCGGTCGCCCAGGCGCGGGCGAGCGCGAGCCGCTGGCGCTCGCCGGCGGACAACGCCCGCGCCGGCCGGCTTGCGGCCTCCGACAGGCCGACCCGGGCGAGCGCCTCGGCCACCCGGGCGCGGCGCGCGGGTCCGCGCACCCCGCGCACGGCGAGCGCGTAGGCGACGTTGGCCGCGACCGAGCGGCGCAGCACCATCGGCGACTGAAAAACCATCGCCTGGCGGCGCGCGGCCCGGTCCGCGCCCGGCCCGAGCCAGCGCACCGCGCCCGCGCTCGGCGCGATCAGGCCGTGGCAAAGCCGCAGAAGCGTCGTCTTGCCGGCGCCGTTGGGGCCGAGAATGACCGTTCGCGACCCGGCCTCGAGCCGCGCGCTCACGCGGTCGATGAGGCGCTTCCCCCCGGCCTCGAACGACACCGCTTCGAGCGCGCAGGGGAGGATCGAAGCGGCGTTGATTCCGCGCGCCCCGCTCATCCGGCGCGCGCCCGCGCAGCGTCGCGCAGCACCTGCGCCGCGCCATTGACCCCGAGCGACAGCGCGATCAGCACCGTCCCCAGCGCGAGCGCGAGCACGAGGTCGCCCTTGCTGGTCTCGAGCGCGATCGCCGTGGTCATCATCCGGGTCACATGGTCGATGTTGCCGCCCACGATCATCACCGCGCCGACCTCGGCGATCGCCCGGCCGAAGCCCGCGAGCACAGCCGTGATCAAGGTGAAGCGCGCGTCCCACAGAAGCGTCGGCACCGCCCGCGCCGGGCCGACGCCCAGCGAGCGGAGCTGTTCGGCGTAGGCCTCCCACAGGTCTTCGACCACCTGGCGGGTGAGCGCGGCGACGATGGGGGTCACCAGCACGCATTGGGCGATGATCATCGCCGTCGGGGTGAACAGAAGCCCGAGCACGCCGAGCGGCCCCGAGCGCGACAGCATCAGGTAAACGATCAGACCGACGACCACCGGCGGCAGGCCCATCAGGGCATTGAGAAAGGCCGCCGCAAGACCGCGCCCGGGAAAGCGCGCCAGCGCCAGCGCGGCGCCTAGCGGAAGCCCGATGGCCGCGGCGAGCGCCACCGCCGTCAGGCTGACGCGCAACGACAGCCCGACGATCTCGATGAGGGCGGGGTCGAAGGCGACGATCATCGCCCCCGCCCGCACAAGCGCGGCCCCGATCTCGTTCATGGCCGCGCACGGGGCGTTCCATTCCGCATATTCATGTGTTGAATGTACGAATTTCTCTTAGAAACGCAATTTGTGAAATATATGCATAAATATGCGCATATAAACGCAAGAGGTGCGAAGAATGCTTCGGTCCCGCCGTCGCCGGGGCCGGCGCGGGCGAGAGCAGGCGGAAAAAAAGCGGCGGCCCGGAGGCCGCCGAAGTCGAGGGGAAGCTGAAGCGCCGAGAGGCGTGCCGACCGCGGGCTGCGGCGGCGGGGGAAAAGCGTTCAGCTCAGGTAATAGAAGGCGAGCAAGCGGCCCCTGGGAGAAAGCACGAGCTTGACCGCCTGGCCGTAACTGTCCCGCCCCCAGACCTCGTAAGCGCCCGCGTGGAAGCGGATCGCGGAGACGCGAACGCCGTGGCGGCGTTCGACGCGATACGCGATCGCGGCGGTCGAGAGGCGTCGCGGAACGCGCGGGGCGTTTCCGTAAGCGTGGCGAAGCCGACGTCTCAGGTGGCGTTTGTAGCGGTGCGAGGGCTCAACGTAATAACCGGGCCCATAGAGGCGAGGCCTGTAGTGATGGTGGCGGGGGTGATCGCTGAGGCCGTATCCGTAAGACGACAGGAGGCCGAAGTGCTGGGAGCGACCATGCCCTCGCCCGTTCCAATCGGCCCAGGCCGGCGCGGAGGCCGCGAACAGCCCGAGCGTGAGAATGGCGGCGGCGAGGGCGACGAGGGGTTTCATGATCGGACCTCTTGACCTTTTGGATGGTCCCTTTCTCAAGAAATGTGATCCGATGCCCCAAACCTACGACTCCGCACTTGTCGCAAGCGTGAACGGTCCGTTCATCCTGCATTCATCTTTGCGCCCGCCCGCGCGGGCGGGATCGTCCGGGGCGCGGGCTTGGCGGGGGCGGGGTTCCGGTCCATATTCGGGCCATGGCCGAGTATCTCTTGAGACCGAATCCGAATGACCCCCGGCTCACCCGGCGGGTGTCGGGCCGCGACCAGGACGGACGCGCGGTCGAAACCGCGGTCGTCGTCGAGCGCCCGCTCACCTTGTTCCTCAACGGCCAGGAGATCGTCACCATGATGACGATCGGCGATTATCCCGAGTATCTGGCCGTCGGCTATCTCCTCAACCAGAACATGCTGCGTCGCGACGACGAGGTCACGGCCATCGATTACGACGACGACATCGAGACCGTCGTCGTCCGCACCCGCCGCCAGACCGATTACGAGAAGAAGCTGCGCAAGAAGACCCTGACCTCGGGCTGCGCCCAGGGCACCGTGTTCGGCGACGTGATGGAGCGCTTCGAGGAGATCGTCCTCGACCGCGAGGCGGTCTTGCGCACCTCGTGGCTCTATGCGCTCACCAAGGCGATCAACACCACCGAAAGCCTTTACCTCGCGGCCGGGGCGATCCACGGCTGCGTGCTCTGCGAAGGGTCGCGGCCGCTCGTCTACATGGAGGACGTGGGCCGCCACAACGCGGTCGACAAGATCGCGGGCTACATGTTCCTCAACCGGATTTCGCCCAAGGGCAAGCTGTTCTACACCACCGGCCGGCTCACCAGCGAGATGGTCATCAAGACCGTCCAGATGGAGATTCCCATCCTGATCTCGCGCTCGGGCTTCACCGCCTGGGGGGTCGAGCTCGCCCGCGAGGCCGGGCTGACCCTGGTGGGGCGCGCCCGGGGCCGGCGGTTCATCGCCCTTTCGGGGGCCGAGCGCATCGTCTACGACGCCGACGCGAGCGCCGGCTGGGACGAGCCCGCTCGGGTCCAGCGCAAGGCGGCGCGGGCCGACGATGGCGGCTGAGGCGCAAGGCGGCGTCTGCGGCGTGGTGCTCGCGGGCGGGCTCGCCCGGCGCATGGGCGGCGGCGACAAGGCGCTCATCCGGCTCGGCGGCGAGACCCTGCTCAGCCGGGTGATCGCGCGCATCCGCCCCCAGGTCGCGGCGCTCGCGATCAACGCCAACGGCGATCCGGGCCGCTTCGCCGCCTTCGGCCTGCCGGTGGTCGCCGACCCGGTCGAAGGCTTCGCCGGACCCCTTGCCGGCGTGCTCGCGGGCCTTCTGTGGGCGCGCGAGGCCGCGCCCCAGTGCCCCTGGCTTGTCAGCGTCGCGACCGACGCGCCGTTTCTGCCCGCCGATCTGGTCGCCCGTCTCCTCGATGCGGTCGCGCGCGAAGGCGCCGACATGGCCTGCGCGGCGAGCGGCGGGCGCAACCATCCGGTGTTCGGGCTGTGGCCGGTGCGGCTCGCCGACGATCTCGCCCGCGCGCTTCGCGACGAGGGCCTGCGCAAGGTCGACGTCTGGACCGCGCGCTATCGGCTCGCGGTCGCCGATTTCCCGGCCGAGCCGGTGGACCCCTTCTTCAACGCCAACCGGCCCGCCGACCTCGCCCGGGCCGAGGCCGTGCTCGCCCGGCGCGCGCGCGACGAAGCCGTCTCATGAATGCGCCCTTGCCCGCCGGCGGCGACCGCGGCCATAATCGAAGCAACCGGGGGACGAGGCGAGGGAAGGGAGGCCGCGCAGCGTGACAAGCGCAACCGAGGTCATGCCCGTAGGAATCGTGATCGAGCGCTATGCGGTCGATCATCCTTGGCAAAGCTTCGGCTGGCGGCTGGTCGGGGTTCTTCCCGGCGCGCCCGCGATCGAAGCGCCGGTGGTCTTGCGCGAGACCGCGGACAGCCTTCAGCTCCACGTCGCGACGGTCCCCATCGCGCTCTATCGGCGCGAGACCGAGGGGTATAAGCGCAACCTCGCCAACCGGACGCCGCTCGTCTATGTGGTGCTGCGCGGCGGGGGCGACGACGATCCGCCGACGCCCGATCTCGCCACCGTCTGCCCTTATGAGGCGCAGGACTATCTCGACGCCTCGGGGCTCGACGAGATGGTCGAGTGCGTACCCATGCCCGAGCCGGTCCGCGCCTGGGTTCAGGCCTTCGTCGACGCCCATCATATCGACGAGCCGTTCAAGAAGCGCAAGCGCCGCAAGTGGACCGAAGACGACTTTCGCGGCCGGCCGCCGCCGATGGCCCGGGCCCGCGAACCTCAATGAAAGCCGGCAGCGGAGAAGCGGGAAGAACGATGGCCGAACGCGACGAGCCCTTTCTTCGGCGCTGGTCTCGGCGCAAGCGGGCGGGCGGCGCCGCCCCGGTGATCGAACGTCCCGCCGGTCCGGCGGAGGCCGCGCGCGCGCCCGCCGCGCCTGCGCCGGAGGAGGAGGCGGCGGGCGAAGGACCGCCATCGGCCCCTGCCGCGACCGATGCGCCTTCGGCCGCGCCGGCGTCCGCGCCCGACGCCGAGCCGGTCGCGCCCGAGGATCTTCCCGACATCGACAGCTTGGGCCCCGAGTCCGACTACACGCCGTTCCTGAAGCCGGGCGTGCCCGAGCACCTCGCCCGCCGGGCGCTGCGCAAGCTGTGGCGAAGCGACCCGCTGCTCGCCAACCTCGACGGGCTCAACGACTATGACGAGGACTTCGCCAAGCCCTTTCTCGAGACCGCGGGCCAGACCATCAAGACCTATTGGACCGAGATGCGCGACGCCGCCGCGCGGGCCCGCGCCGAAACCGAAGCCGAGGCCGGAACCGAAAAAGCCAAGGTCGAAAAAGACGCCGCTGCGGTTGCGGACGACGCGCTTGCGCCGTCGCCGGCCGGGGAAGAGGAGGCCGAGGGCGGGGCGGACGGAAAAAACGATCGCGCGGATGACCAAAGCCGCGGAATTTGATTTGACCGAAGAGCGGCGATGCGCGATGATTGAAACATAGGAAAGAAACAAAAAACCGCATTCATAATGCGGGGTTAGCGTAACCGGCGGCGTGCGGGCGGCCGGTTGACGGAGGAGGCGAAGCGTGGCCCGGACGATGGGCGGAGAGGACGGATCCACAGTCTCCGCGGACCTTTCGGAGGAGGAGCGCAGCCGCGGCGAGCTGTATGCGCTTCTCGGGCGGCTGCTCGCCGCGCCGCCGAGCGCCGAGGATCTCGACCGGCTGAGCGGCATCGAAGGCGACGAAAGCGCGCTCGGGCGCGCGCTCGCGGCGCTCGCCGCGGCGGCCAAGGCGGCCGATGCGGAGGCGGTCGGCGACGAGTACCACGCGTTGTTTATCGGCGTCGGCCGGGGCGAGCTCGTTCCCTTCGCATCCTATTACCTGACCGGATTTCTTCAGGAGAAACCGCTTGCCAAGCTGCGCCTCGACATGGCGCGGCTCGGCATCGCCCGGGCCGAGAAGGTGCCCGAGCCCGAGGACCACATCGCTGCGCTGTGCGAAATGATGGCGGGGCTCGTTCTCGGTCTCTTCGGCGCTCCGGCCGATCTTGCCGAGCAGGAGCGCTTCTTCACCGCCCATCTGGGGCCGTGGGCTCCGCGGTTTTTCGAGGATCTGGAGGCGGCCGAATCGGCCGTCTTCTATGGGCCAGTGGGCGCGATCGGAAAGCTGTTCATGACGATCGAGTCCCAGGCCTTCGAAATGGCGGCCTAGCGCCGGGGTTCGGCGAGCCCCCTAGGCAGACATCGCCGAGATGCGTTCGCCACAGGAAAGGGTGAGCAGATGAAGGAAAGGAAACCACTCGAGTCGGCCGCGCGCCGCGCCTTCATGAAGAAGGCCGGGCTCGGCGCCGGCGCCGTCGGGGCGGTAGCGATTGGCCTGCCCGGCAAGACGGCCCACGCCGCGACCGCGACCGGCGAAACCCCTGGCCGGACCGGCTACCGCGAGACGGCGCACGTCAAGCGGTTCTATGAGACGGCCAGGTTCTAGAACACCACACACATACAGGAGAGGTCGATGCTCACGAAACGGAGCAACGGGGTAGCGAATGGCCCCCGTTTGACCAGAGCGCTCGCCGGCGTGGTCGGCGGCGCGATCGATCGCCGCACCTTCCTCAGGCGGTCGGGCCTCGCCGCGGGCGGTCTCGCCGCCGCGTCGGGGCTTTCGCTCGGCATGGTCAGAAAGGCCGACGCCCAGACGGCGACGGCGGCCGCGGCCGAGATCAAGAAGATCATCTCGGTGTGCACCCATTGCTCGGTGGGATGCGCGGTGACCGCCGAGGTCCAGGGCGGAGTCTGGATCGGGCAGGAGCCCAGCTTCGACAGCCCGTTTAACCTGGGCGCCCATTGCGCCAAGGGCGCCTCGGTGCGCGAGTTCGCCCACAGCGAACGGCGCCTGCGCTACCCGACCAAGCTGGTGGGCGGAAAGTGGAAGCGCATCAGCTGGGACGAGGCGATCAACGAGATCGGCGACAAGTTGCTCGAGATCCGCGACAAGTCGGGCCCCGATTCGGTCTACTGGCTGGGCTCGGCCAAGCACTCGAACGAGCAGGCGTATCTGTTCCGCAAGTTCTACGCGTTCTGGGGCACCAACAACGGCGACCACCAGGCGCGCATCTGTCACTCGACCACCGTCGCGGGCGTGGCCAACACCTGGGGCTACGGCGCGATGACCAACAGCTTCAACGACATTCAGAACAGCCGCGCGATCTTCATCATCGGCGGAAACCCGGCCGAGGCGCATCCGGTCTCGCTCCTTCATATTTTGAAGGCGAAGGAGCAGAACAACGCGCCGTTGATCGTGTGCGACCCGCGGTTCACCCGGACCGCAGCCCACGCCGACGAGTATGTGCGCTTCCGGCCCGGCACCGATGTCGCGCTGATCTGGGGCATCCTCTGGCACATCTTCGAGAACGGCTGGGAGGACAAGGAGTTCATCCGCCAGCGGGTCTGGGGCATGGATCAGATCCGGGCCGAGGTCGCCAAGTGGACGCCCGAGGAGACCGAGCGCGTCACCGGCGCGCCCGGGTCGCAGCTCCGGCGCGTCGCGCGCACGATGGCCAACAACCGCCCCGGCACCGTGATCTGGTGCATGGGCGGCACCCAGCACCACACCGGCAACAACAACACCCGCGCCTACTGCATCCTGCAACTGGCGCTGGGCAACATGGGCGTCGCCGGCGGCGGCACCAACATCTTCCGCGGCCACGACAACGTCCAGGGCGCGACCGACATGTGCGTGCTTTCGCATTCGCTGCCCGGCTACTACGGGCTGTCGGTCGGGGCGTGGAAGCACTGGAGCCGGGTCTGGGGGGTCGATTTCGAGTACATGCTCGGCCGCTTCGCGTCCAAGGAGCTGATGACCAAGAAGGGCATCCCGGTGTCGCGCTGGTTCGACGGCGTGCTCGAGGCGAAGGAGAACATGGACCAGCCCGACAACGTGCGCGGCATGGTCTTCTGGGGGCATGCGCCGAACTCGCAGTCGCGCGGGCCGGACGAGAAGAAGGCGATGGAGAAGCTCGACATTCTCGTCGTCATCGACCCCTATCCGACGGTCTCGGCGGTCATGCACGACCGCACCGACGGCGTCTATCTCTTGCCGGCGGCGACCCAGTTCGAGACCTACGGTTCGGTGACCGCGTCGAACCGCTCGCTCCAGTGGCGCGAGAAGGTGTTCGAGCCGGCGTTCGAGGCCAAGCCCGACCACGAGATCATGTACCTGTTCGCCAAGAAGTTCGGCTACGCCGACGAGATGTTCAAGAACATCAAGGTGAACGGGAACGAGCCTCTGGTCGAGGACATCACCCGCGAGTTCAACCGCGGCATGTGGACGATCGGGTATACCGGCCAGTCGCCCGAGCGGCTCCGGACCCACATGGCCAACATGTGGACCTTCAACAAGACGACGTTGCAGGCCGTGGGCGGTCCGGCGGACGGCGAGTATTACGGTCTGCCGTGGCCGTGCTGGGGCACGCCCGAGATGAAGCATCCGGGAACGCCGATCCTCTATGACACCTCGAAGCCGGTGGCCGAAGGCGGGCTGTGCTTCCGCGCCCGCTTCGGGGTCGAGCGCAACGGCGAGAACCTGCTCGCCGAAGGCTCGTACCCGGTCGGCTCGGAGATCAAGGACGGCTATCCCGAGTTCACCTATGGGATGCTCAAGAAGCTGGGCTGGGACAAGGATCTCACGCCCGACGAGCTCGCCACGATCATGAAGATCGGCGGGGACAAGCCCGAGAAGGTGAACTGGAAGATCGATCTTTCGGGCGGCATCCAGCGGGTCGCCATCAAGCACGGCGCGGCTCCGTTCGGCAACGCCAAGGCGCGGGCGGTGGTCTGGACCTTCCCCGATCCGGTGCCGATCCATCGCGAGCCCTTGTACACGCCGCGGCGCGATCTGGTGAAGGATTACCCGACCTACGCCGACACCAAGAAGTACCGCCTGCCGACGCTCTACAAGAGCATCCAGGATCAGGACGTCTCGGGCGACTTCCCGATCATCCTGACCACCGGGCGGCTGGTCGAGTACCAGGGCGGCGGCGACGAGACCCGCTCGAACCCGTGGCTGGCCGAGCTCCAGCAGCACATGTTCTGCGAGGTCAACATCTTCGACGCCAACAATGCCGGCATCCGCGACGGGGCCGACATGTGGCTCGAATCGCCGAACGGCTCGCGGGTCAAGGTGCGCGCGCTCGTGACCGATCGCGTCGCCCGCGGCGTGGTGTTCATGCCGTTCCACTTCGGCGGCCACTGGCAGGGCAAGGATCTCCGCTCCAAGTACCCGCCGGGGACCGATCCTTACGTGCTCGGCGAGTCGGCGAACACCTCCACCACCTACGGCTACGATTCGGTGACGCAGATGCAGGAGACCAAGGTCACCCTGTGTCGCATCATGCCGGCGTAAGGAGGCGATCATGGCACGAATGAAATTCCTCATCGACGCCGAGCGCTGCATCGAGTGCAACGCCTGCGTTGTCGCATGCAAGAACGAGAACGAGGTGCCTTGGGGGATCAACCGCCGGCGCGTCGTGACCCTGAATGACGGCAGGCCTGGGGAGCGGTCGATCTCGGTCGCCTGCATGCACTGCTCGGACGCGCCGTGCATCGCGGTCTGTCCGGTCGATGTCATCTACCAGACCGAGGACGGCATCGTTCTGCACTCCAAGGACTTGTGCATCGGCTGCGGTTACTGCTTCTTCGCCTGCCCCTTCGGGGCGCCGCAGTTCCCGCAAGCGGGCAACTTCGGCAGCCGCGGCAAGATGGACAAGTGCACCTTCTGCGCGGGCGGTCCCGACCCGGACAACTCGCCCGAGGAGTTCCGCAAGTACGGCCGCAACCGGATCGCCGAAGGCAAGCTCCCGATCTGCGCCGAGATGTGCGCGGACAAGGCGCTTCTCGCCGGCGACGGCGACGTGGTGTCCGATATCTATCGCCAGCGCGTGACCGCCCGCGGCTTCGGCTCGGGCGCTTGGGGCTGGGGCACCGCGTATGGGCTCAAGACCGGATCCTGACGCCGGTCCGGGATTAGAATGGCTGTGGGTGGCGGCGATGGTTCGTCGCCACCCCGGCCGCTAGTCGACGGCCAGAGGGTTTTTTGCGGTTTCTTCCGAGGATGTGTCATGGCGCCGGGCGCGGTGCGCGACGCCGTTCCCGGACATGACCTCGCGGGGACCGGCGGGAGAGGAACGCGAGTCCATGCTTGTTTGGAGGGTAATTGCGGCGGGGCTTGCCGTGCTTTTGCTCGGCGTCGTGCTCATCGATCTGACGGGGGGCGAACCCGCGGCGTGGCGGATCGACACCACCGCCAAGGGCGCTTACGCCGGGGTGCGGGAGCCGCCGCTCGCCAACGATCTCCGCGCGGAGCTCCGGCAACGGAGCCTGATGACGCGGACTTGGTAGCGTGTTGATTGCGTGACAGTAAGGGGCTGACGCGCGGTGGGCGGATGCGCCCGGGCGATTGCGTGTCTCGCCATCAGTGGAACAGGGAAGCGACGATGATGCAGTTGGGAACCAAAGGTCGCCGCGCCGCAAATAAAGGCCGCCGCACCGCAAATACTGCGCGCCGGCTCGCGATGGCGATCGCCTTCGTCGTGATCGCTGCGTTCGGCGGCGTCTTCGCGGCGGGCGGCGTCGCGCGCGCCCAGCAGGCGCCGGTCTTGCCCGCCCAGAGCCAGGAAGGCCAAATCGTCGCCACGCCGCCCGGGAATAATCTGTCCAACACCTTGGGCGCGGCGAGCGATTCGGACATCTGGCGCGAGATCCGGCGCGGCCGGCGCGGTAGCATCTCGTTCGCCGATACCGCCACCGGCGTTCTCATCCAGTCCGAAGGGCAGACCTGGCGCGCCATCCGCAATGGACCGCTCAGGGATCTGGGCTGGTGGGGGCTTGCCGGCGTGGTCGCCCTTCTCGCGCTGTTTTTCGCCGCGCGCGGACGCATTCGCATCACGGCGGGACCGTCCGGACGCAAGGTCGAGCGCTTCACGACCTTCGAGCGCTTCGTCCACTGGATGACCGCCGGGAGCTTCGTGGTGCTCGCGCTGACCGGGCTCAACATACTTTACGGCCGCTATTTGTTTGCGAGCGGGCTCGAGATCGGCAACGGCGAGTTCACCGCCCTTCATCAAGCGTTCGCGGCGCTGACCCATTACGGCAAGATCGCTCACAACGCGATCGGGTTCTCCTTCATCATCGGCATCGTTCTGATGTTCGTGATCTGGGTCCGCGACAACCTCCCCGATCGCTACGATGCGGGCTGGATCGCCGCCGCCGGCGGGCTGTTCTCGCAAGGCGCGCACCCGCCGTCGGGCAAGTTCAACTTCGGCCAGAAGATGGTGTTCTGGTCGGTGATGGCCTTTGGCGTGGTTCTGTTCGGCACCGGGATCAGCCTGATGTTCCCGTTCTTCTGGTTCGGGATGCAGGACATGCAGCTCGTCAACCTGATCCATTCGGCGGTCGCGCTGGTTGCGATCGCGATCATCCTCGCCCACATCTACATCGGGACGATCGGGATGGAAGGCGCCTTCGACGCCATGGGCACCGGCCAGGTCGACGAGAACTGGGCGCGCGAAAATCACAGCGCTTGGCTGGCCGAGATCGAAGGCGCGCCGCCCCCGGACGACGCAAGCGGCGGCGGCGCAAGCCAGCCCGCCGAGTAGGAGCAGACAACAACCAGGGAGTCGGCGCGATGCGCTTAACGCAATCGGTTGCGGCCGCGGCGCTCGTTCTTGTGGCCGTTCTTGCCGCATCCGGTCCGGCGCGGGCCGCGCTGACCGCCGAGCAGGTCGCCCAACAGATCGCCGAGGCTTACGGGGTTCGCGTGCTCAAAATTGCGCCGACCGAGATCGACGGCCGGGCGGCCTTCCGGGTCACGGTGATGAAGCCGGGCGGCAACGCCAACGATGCGTTTCGGGTCACGACCCTTGCGGTCGACGCCGAAACCGGCAAGCTCATCCCGCAGTTCCGCCACCGCGCGAGCGGCTACGAGCTTTCGGGCGCTCCGCGCTACGAAGCCGGTCCCAGCCGGCCGGACGCGGCGGAAAAAGGAATCGTGTGGCGGTAGGCGCGCAGGCCCTTTCCCCGCGACGGGCGGCCGCGGTTTTACTCCTTCTGCTGGCGGCCGCGATGCCTGCGCGCGCCGCCCGCGCCGAACTTTACGGCCACGGCGGGATGGTGCGCGCGGTCGCGGTTTCGCCAGACGGCCGGACCGTTCTGACCGGCGGCTTCGACTATACGGTCAAGCTCTGGGACTTCGTCGACCAGACCGAGATCGCGACCCTCGAAGGGCATGAGGGGCCGGTCAATTCGGTGGCTTTTCTGCCCGACGGGAAGCGCGCCGTCTCGGCCGCCGACGACCGCCGGGTCGTTCTATGGGACTTGACCGCGCGCAAGCCGCTCGCCCGCTTCGCCGGCCACGAGGCCAAGGTGATGGCGGTCGCGGTTTCGCCCGACGGCCGCCTTATTGCGAGCGGCGGCTGGGACCGGGCCGTGCGGCTTTGGGATGCGGCCACGGGCGCGGCGCGGCGTGTGATGACGCTGCCGGCCAATGTCAACGCGCTCGCTTTCACGCCCGACGGCCGAAGCCTGCTCGCCGGCGGCCACGACGGGGCGATCCGCATCCTGAGCGTCGCGACCGGCGCTCAGACCGGCGCGCTCGTCGGCCACGGCTGGGGCGTGAGCCGGATTGCGGTCTCTCCCGATGGCCGGCGCGCGCTGTCCGCGGCGACGGATGCGACGCTCAGGCTCTGGAACTTGGAGACGCGATCCGAGATCCGCCGCCTTCAAGGGCACGATGGGCCGGTGTTCGGCGTCGCCTTCGCTCCCGACGGGCGGAGCGCCGTCAGCGCGGGAAGCGACGGCTATCTCATTCACTGGAACCTTGAGACCGGAACGCCGATCCGCGCCATCAAAGCGCATGATGCGCCGGTCTGGGGCGTCGCCTTTACGCCCGATGGGCGCTTCGTCGTTTCGGCTGGCGGCGACGGGCGCGCGCGGGTCTGGCATCTCGAAACCGGCGATCAGATCGGGATCGCGGGCGAAGGCGCGGACGAGCCCAAGCCTTGGCTCGAAAGCGACGATCCGGGCGCGAAGCTGTTCAGGAAATGCGCGGCCTGCCATTCGTTGACCGCCGACGGCCCGCGCCGCTCGGGTCCGCACTTCGCCGGGCTGTTCGGCCGCCGCGTGGGCTCGGTTCCGGGATACAACTACTCGAAGGCGCTTAAGGACAGGGACTTTCGTTGGGACGAGAAGACGCTCTACGCCCTCTTCCACGACGGCCCCGACGTCTTCCTGCCCGGCACCAAGATGCCGGTGCAGCGCATTCCCGACGATAAGGACTTGGCGGCGCTGATCGCTTACTTGCGCGAGATCACGCAGGCCGACGGCGCCAAGGTCAGAACCGGCGACTGAGCGGGAAGCCGCGCGCGCCGCCCCGGCCTCAAGCGCTCAGAGCCGCACGCTCGACGCGGAGACCGACCGTTCGGCGGTCGAGGGGTTGACGTTCGCCAGCACCACGCCGACGGCGATCGCGATCACGATGGCGGCGGCAAAGCCCATGAACATGGCTTTCATCGGGTCGTTCTCCCCCATTCTCGGCTGCGGACGCGAATGCGTCATTGTAGCGGCGTCGGCCGCGGGCGTGAAGGGGCGGGCCTCCACCAAGACCTTCCGCGATGGCCTGCCGAAGCCAAGGCCAATCAAAGGAGGACAAGACGAAAAAAGCCGCCTAAAATCGCCGAGCCAGGGAGCGGCAACTGTCAGGTCAATACTCTATCCGTACAACAAAGCGAGCGTAAAGTGTGTTCAAAAGCCGCTTTGAGCACCGACGCCATTCGCAACATCCGCCGGGGTCGAGCACA
>CAYYWV010000019.1:0-29692 GCA_964475385.1 uncultured Alphaproteobacteria bacterium
GCGAGGTCGCGCTGGTAGGCCGCCTGATCGACGCCGCCCAGATCGACGATGGGCTAATAAGTCTGCGCGCAGGCGGCGAGCCCGAAGGCGGCCGCCGCGAGCGCGGCGTGAGCCTTCCATCTCAACAGAGCGTTCATCCGGTCTCTCCTTTTGCGCGGCGCTTGCTCGCCCCACGGCCCGTGGGCCCTCGGGCTCAGGTCAGCGCCGCGTGCAAGGCGCGAAGGCGGCGGGCCTTGCTCTCCGCTTCGTCCTTCCGCCTTTCGATTTCCGGCTCACCCCGGGGGCCCGCGCGTCGCTCACCGCCGCGCGCTTCGAAGACGGCGTCGCGCGCGGTCAACCACGGCGGCGACAGCGATTCGACCGGCGCGATCTGCGGCAACATCTTGGGCGCTCTCCTCGGCGCGGGCGCGATTCCCGGCCGCTGGTTCGCGGACCTCGAGCTTAAGGGCGCGATCGAGCGCCTCGCCGACGATCTCTACGCCGTCTCCACCGATCGCTCTGACTACGGTTCAGCGGAGGTCTGGACGCGATATCCTGCCTGGTAGGGACGAGGACATGACCCGATCACTGCGGCGATCCCGCGCGCAGCGGGACGATGTGCGGCGGTCGACTTCGGCGCCCCCGAGAGCGCCGAAGCGATGCGCCCCACCACGTGATCGGCATCTGCCCTCTGCGGTCAGGGTCTCGACGAGTCGTTTCGTGAGTTTTGCCTTCCTCGGGACCATCGCCCTTCTCCGGTTTCCTCGCTCCCCGGGGGCACCAAGTTTTGGGGGCTCGCTTTCGCGGCCCCCTAACTTTCCGCGCCCGCCCTTTACGCGCCTTTGAGCCGCGATGCGATCTCGGCCGCGTGGCGGCCCTGGAAGCGCTCGCCGCCGCGCTCGACCTCGCTCACCGCGCGCGAGCCGTCGACGCCCGCGAGCGGTTCGGTCCCCGACGAGCAATCCGGCCAGAGGACGCGCATGCGATGCGTCATCGGCCTCGTCTCCTAAAGAGCGTGCGCAACCGAAAGACAGCTGTCGGCGAGCTTTACAGGTGCGAAATCTCGGCAGGATTTGATAACCCCCCAAACATAAAGGGAAATTCCGCTCTCTATTCGAGTCATTGCCTCCAACCGGCTAAAAAACTGTCGAAAAATTTTACAGTTCGGATCGGGGTTCGCCCGCGGAAACGAACTATCCTATTGTGATTCTATGATTTTTCAATCATTGGCATGAAATTTGCGTAACGTTTTCTAAAACCGCCAAGGCGGTGAGTGGTTTCGTTCGCCATCGAGCGGGCCGTTTGGTCCAGAAATAGGGGGGTTTTAAGATGAATCAGTATGTTAGAGTTATTTTTCTCGCGGTTATCGGAAGCCTTTTCGCGCTTGGGCCCAGCGTCAGCCAGGCGGGGCCGTTCTTCCAGGGGCTCGGTTTTCTTCCGGGCGGAGGAATGAGTCGAGCCAATGATGTCTCCGCCGACGGCTCCACCGTCGTGGGCGTGGCCGGGAATTTGCAAGGCAATCAAGCATTCCGCTGGACAGCGAGCGGCGGCATGCAAGGGCTCGGCGATCTTCCGGGGGGTCTATTTTACAGCACGGCGAACGCCGTCTCGCGCGACGGTTCGGTCGTGGTGGGGACCGGTTATACCGGCTCCCTGCCCTCTTCTCGCCGGGCGTTTCGCTGGACTGCAAGCGGCGGGATGCAGGAGCTCAGCGGTTTTTCGGGGACGAGCTATAGTGGCGACACGGGCGTAGCCGTTTCGGGAGACGGCCAAGCCGTGGTGGTTCAGCGTTTCGGTAATTACGTCACAAGCAGCTCGAAGCGTTGGGACGCGCCGTTTCTCTGGACCGAAGGTGGGGCCACAAGAATTTTGTCGTTCGTAGATCGTCAAGCTATGGCGATCTCTGATGATAAATCGACCGTAGTGAGCCAAGGCTACATCTACGATCCTTCTACTGTTCCACCTTCCCTTGTCTTTCAGGGGGTCTACCAGAGCCTGGATTTGACCAAGCCCCCCTCCAATTGGTTGCAGAGCACCAATATCATTGGATCTTCGAGCGACCGGTATTCCGTACCGTTTGGCGTTTCGGACGACGGTTCGGTCGTCGTGGGGCATACCCCCCGCTTTAGCGGCTCCTTCCGTTGGACGGCGAGCGGCGGCATGCAAGGGCTCGGCGATATTCCAGGCGGAAGCCTTGGGGGGACGGCGCTCGACGTTTCCGGCGATGGATCGATTATCGTGGGCGAGAGCAAGCTCTTCTATTCCCCTAACCAAAGTCTCGACAGCTTCGGCGCTTTCATCTGGGATGCTCTCAACGGAATGCGGCTCCTGGAGGATGTCCTCACCACAGACTACGGATTCAACCTTATGGGGTGGCATTTGAGCAAGGCCACGGGCATCTCGTCCGACGGGCTTGTCATCACGGGATACGGCATCAACCCGAACGGCCAGACCGAAGCCTGGATCGCCAACCTGCGTACGGGCGGCGTGGGCGGCGGCGGGCCGGCGCAGGTGCCCGAGCCCATGACGCTGGCCCTGTTCGGGGTCGGCCTCGCGGGGCTGGCCTTCCTGCGGCGCCGGCGGGCGGCCTGAGCGGTCCGGTCGAAAAACAATAGAACGGAGCGCGCCAGCGGCGGTCCTTCGGGACCGCCGCTTTCGTTCGGCTCTTTCGGTTCGGGCGCGTTCGGCCGCCGCCCCTCCGGACGATCCCGCGCCCGTCCTTTACGCGCCTTTGAGCCGCGATGCGATCTCGGCCGCGTGGCGGCCCTGGAAGCGGGCGATGGCGCGCTCGACCTCGCTCACCGCGCGCGAGCCGTCGGCCCCCGCGAGCGTCGTGGCGCCGTAAGGCGTGCCGCCCGCGACCTGGTCCATGGTCATCAGCTCGGGGCAGCTATAGGGCACGCCGACGACGATCATGCCGTGATGGAGAAGCGTGGTGTGGAACGAGGTGATCGTCGTCTCCTGCCCGCCGTGCTGGGTTGCGGTCGAGACGAACACGCTGCCGACCTTGCCGACGAGCGCGCCCTTCTGCCACAGCGCCCCGGTCTGGTCGAGGAAGTTGCGCATCTGCGCCGCCATGTTGCCGAAGCGGGTCGGCGTGCCGAACAGGATGGCGTCGTAGTCGGCGAGCTCCTCGGGCTCGGCGATCGGCGCGGGCTGGTCGGTCTTGGCGTGGATCTGGGCCAGGGTTTCGGCCGGCATCAGCTCGGGCACCCGCTTGATGGCGACCTCGGCGTTCGCGACCGCGCGCGCGCCTTCGGCGACCGCCTCGGCCAGGGTCTCCACATGCCCCCAGGTGCTGTAGTAAAGAACGAGAACCTTCACCGTCATGGAACGCACTCCTCGAATTTGTCGTTTGTTTGCTTACGAACCCGGCCCCGGCCGCCGACTTCAGGCGCGTCCGCCCTCGGCCTCGGCCGAGCGGTCGCGGGGAAGCCGGAGCGCATAGGCCCCGTCGCCCAAGAGCCCTTGGACCAGTGAGGCGAGCACGAGAAAGATCGGGTACTCCCAGCCCCCGCCCTGGGCCGAGAACAACCAGCCGTTGGACCAGTGGACGAAGATCGCGGCCCCAAGCAGGATCGGGATCAGGGCGAGCGCGACCCAGCGCGCATAGAGCCCGAGGATCAGCAGGACGCCGCCGCCGAGCTCGGCCGCGGCGACGAGATAGGCGGTCCAGCCCGGCAGCCCCACCGATTCGAAGAACTGCGCCGTTCCCGGCATCGTAAACACCACGATCTTCAAAAGCGCGTGCGCGATGTACATCACGCCGAGACCAAGCCGCAGAAGAAGCGCCGCGATGGGCGCGGTGCGCGAATCAATCATGCTGGTTCCCTTCCCTCGCGTCCGGTTGCTGTCGCCGGCGGGCCGGTCCGCCCGCCGATCGGATTTCGGTTACATATCGTAACCGGTAGTTTTGGAAAAGTAGGTACTTTTCAGTAACTACCTTCCGCGTTATCCTTCGTCGATCACAATTGCGAGAGCGCCATGTCCGATCCTTCGCCGTCCTCGCCGCCGCCCGCCTCCGAGACGCTCCCAGCGCAGGCCGCTTCGGCCGACGCCGATACCGCCCCTGACGCCCGGTCTGGGGCGCGCCGGCCCGCGGCCTTGCCCAAAAGCGCCATCGGTTGCCCGATGGATTCGCTGCTCAAGCTCTTGATGGGGCCGTGGACGACCTATCTCCTCTGGGTGCTGCGCTGCCACGGCCCGCTGCGCTTCGGCGCGCTCAAGCGCAAGCTGCCCGGGATCTCGGCCAAGGTTCTGACCGATCGGCTGCGCATGCTCGAGCGCGCCGGCGTCGTCTTTCGCGACCACAAGCCGACGATCCCGCCCCAGGTCACTTATGGGCTGACCGCGCGCGGCGACGAGCTCGGCGCGGCGCTCAAGGCCCTCGACGAGATCGCGCAACGCTGGCGCGAGGAAGAGGAAGCGGCGGCCCGGACCGGGCGGGACGCGGGTTAGCTAGCTGGCCTTTCCGGCCTTCGCGCGCGCGGCCTCGCGAATCGCCGAAAGCGTCGCGCGCGTGGTGATGGCTTCGGGATCGAGCTTGAGCTCGATCACCGCGACCCGGCCGGCGGCGCGGGCGCGTTCGAAGGCGGGCGCGAATGCGGCGGTCTCGGCCACGGTCTCGCCGTGGGCGCCGAAGGCCCGGGCCCAGGCCGCGAAGTCCGGGTTGACGAGGTCGGTGCCGATCACCCGGTCCGGGTAGTCGCGCTCCTGGTGCATGCGGATGGTGCCGTACATGCCGTTGTTGACCACCAGGACGATGGGCGCGATGTCGTGGCGCAGCGCGGTCGCGATCTCCTGGCCGGTCATCATCGCGCCGCCGTCGCCCACGAGCGCGATCGCCGGGCGGTCGGGCGCGCAGAGCTTGGCGGCGATCGCCGCCGGCACGGCGTAGCCCATGGCCCCGCAGGTCGGCCCCAACTGGCTGCGAAAGCGCGCATACCGATAGTAGCGATGACCCCAGCCGGCGAAGTTGCCGGCGTCGGTGGCGATGATCGCCGCGCCTTCGGTCATCTCGCGGACGGTCTGGACGACGCGGCCGAGGTCGAGCGCGCCGGGCGTGGGCTCGGGCTCGATCCAGGCGAGGTAGTCGGCCCGCGCCGCCGCGCGCCAACCCTCCCAAGAGGGGGCCGGGACGGGGGCGAGCGCGCGGGCGGCGGCGGCGAACTCGCCCGGGCCCGCGCAGATCGCAAGCGCGGGCCGGTAGACCCGGCCGAGCTCGTCGGGGTCCGGGTGGACGTGGATGAGCGCGATCCCGGGATCGGGCGGCGCGGGCAGGCTGTAGCCCTGGGTCGTCGCCTCGCCGAGCCGGGCGCCGACCACGAGCAGAAGGTCGGCCTCTTCGAGGCGCGCCGCGAGCGCCGGGTTGATGCCGAGCCCGACGTCGCCGGCCCAACAGTCGTGGTCGTTGTCGAACAGGTCTTGGCAGCGGAACGAGGCCCCGACCGGCAACCGGTTCGCGCCCGCGAAGGCCTCCATGTCGGCGACCGCCTCGGCGGTCCAACCGCCGCCGCCGACGATGACGAAGGGGCGTTTCGCGGCGGCGAGGCGGGCGCGCAGCGCGGCCATCGCGGCCGCGCCCGGGTGGGGGCGCACGACCGCATGGGGGCGCACGTCGGCGACGACGGCGCGCTCGCGCAGCATGTCGGCGGGCAGGCCGAGAACCACCGGTCCCGGCCGGCCGGCGAGCGCGGTGTGGAAGGCGCGGCTCAGCAGCTCGGGAATGCGCGCGGGATCGTCGATTCGGGCCGCCCATTTGGCCTGGCCCGCGAACATCTGCTGAACGTCGATCTCCTGGAACGCCTCGCGGCCCGCCATGCCGCGCGCGACCAGGCCGACGAACAGGATCATCGGCGTCGAATCTTGAGCCGCCGTGTGCACGCCGATCGCGGCGTTGCACGCCCCCGGCCCCCGGGTGACGAAGCAGATCCCGGGCCGGCCCGTGAGCTTGCCGTAAGCCTCGGCCATGAAGGCGGCGCCGCTTTCGTGCCGGCAGGCGATCAGCCGGATCGCGTCGCGGGCGTCGTAAAGCGCGTCGAGAACGGCGAGATAGCTCTCGCCCGGCACGCAGAACACGGTATCCGCCCCGTGCCCGCGCAAGGCGTCAACCAGAATCTCGCCGCCCGTGCGCGGCCCCGGCGCAGTGGTCATGTCCGCATCCTCCTTCGGCCTGATCGTCGCGGCGGAACGCCGCAGCCCTTCATAGCGCCGCGCGCGCGCCGACGCCAGCGGCGAGCGCGGTTTCGCTCGCCGGCCGCCGTCGGCCTGCGTTTCCCGCCTTTCGCGGCCGCGGTTTACGAGCCGTTAGGGCGCAAGCGCTATGGTCGCGGCGATTCCCTCGAACGGGCGATTGCGAGACCGGAAAGCCGATGAGGCGAATGAACGCGCGCCTGCGGGCGCTCGAGACGGCCGAAACGTGGCCCGATCCGCGCGAAGGGCGCGCGCTCGTCGCCGACGCTCCGCTCGGGCTTCGCCGCTCGAGCCTGGACAACGCTCGCGCGTCCGCGCCCCGGCGGTCTGTTTTCGTTCTTGAGGCGCTCGACGCCGCAGCCCGGGCCTTCACCCGACCGTTGTCGCCCGAGACCGAAGCCCGAAGCGAAGGCCGCCGCGAACCCCGCTTGCGCGCCGACTGATTGCGTCGTTTGCGGCGCGGGTCTGAGGATGCGCGCATCCGCGCCGCAAGCGGCGTATACTGGCGTCGGAACACGGCGCAAACGCGGACCCATCGGCGATGGAGCGGGAGAGGGCGGACGGAGCGCGCATCCCCGGGCGGAAGGGGCGACGGCTCGGGCTGGCCAAGCAAACGCGGCGCATTATCGCGGCCGTGCTCGCGCTGGCCATTGCGGCCGCGTCGGCGCCGGCTGAGCGCCCGGCCGAACGCGGGGCGAAGGAGGGCTCGCTCGCCGGCCGGCTCCTGGTCGCGCTGCCCGAGATGACCGACCCGCGATTCCAGGAAACGGTCATCTACCTCGTCGATCACAACGAGAGCGGGGCCTTCGGCCTGGTCGTCAACCGGCCGCTCGGCGAGATTCCGCTCGCCGATCTGATGGCCCGGCTCGGGGTCGAGCCCAAGGGCGCGGAAGGGACGCTCGGCATCTTCTACGGAGGGCCGGTCGAGCCCGGCCGCGGTTTCGTTCTCCATTCCGCCGATTACGAGAGCGCGAGCACCCGTTACCTCGGCGGCGGGTTCGCGCTGTCTCTCGGGCTTTCGGTTCTGCGCGACATCGCGGCGGGCGAAGGCCCCGCCCGCAGCCTGGTCATCTTCGGCTATGCGGGCTGGGGACCGGGCCAGCTCGAAAGCGAGATCGCGCGCGGCGGCTGGGTGACGGTCGAAGGCGACCCCGCCCTGGTCTTCGACGCCGACAACGAGACCAAATGGCGCCGCGCGCTCGCCCGCTACGGGGTCGATCTCTGAGCTTGCGCTGGACCCGACCGAGCGCGCATACCAGATAGGAGATGACGGGCGGCGCGGCCGCCGGCATCACGAGGAGCGGGGCGATCATGGCAAGCGAGACGGCGACCTTCGGCGCGGGCTGTTTCTGGGGGGTCGAGGCCGCGTTTCGCCGCCTCGACGGGGTCATCGAGACCACGGTCGGCTACGCCGGCGGCAACACCCCCGACCCCACCTACGAGGAGGTCTGCACCGGGCGTACGGGCCACGCCGAGGTCGTGCGCGTGGTCTTCGATCCCGAACGCTTGCCGTATGAACGGCTGCTCGCGGTCTTCTTCGAGATCCACGATCCGACGTCGCTCAACCGCCAAGGACCGGACGTAGGCAGCCAGTATCGCTCGGTCATCATGACCCACTCGCCCGAGCAGCTCGCCGCGGCCCATGCGCTCAAGGCGGAAATCGAGGCTTCGGGCCGCTTCGCCGGGCCAATCGTGACCGAGATCGTCGAGGCGGGACCGTTCTATCCAGCCGAGGACTACCACCAGCGCTACTTCGAGAAGCGCTCTCGCGGCGGCCTGTGATCGGCCGCCCGCGCGGGGTCAGGGCGCGCGCGGAAGGGGCTTGACCAGCGCGGCGCGGATCCAGCCGTCGCCGCCGTTCTCGACCCGGACGCGAAGCCATTCGCCTTCGCGGGCGAGCGGCATGGCGACGGTCCCTTGGGCGAGGCGAGCGAGCACGCGCGCGCTCGGCGACGGCCAGGCGCGAAGCGCGGCGCTTGCAGGCAGGGTTTCGACCGCCGCGCCGATCTCGATGGCGGGCTCGGCCGCGCTCTCCCACAGCGCGCTGCCGAAGCGGTAGACCGCGGGGCCGAGCGCGAGCGCGAGCAGAATTGCGCCCACGGCCGCCGCCTGGCGTCTTCGGGCGGCGAGACGGCGTCTGGCGCGTCCGCTCCAAGACGATAACGCGCGGCCCGCCCGGCGACGGGCGGCGGAACGCGGGCGCACGGACGGCCCGTCGTCGGCGCGTTCGTCGTTCGCTTCGTCGTCTTCTGCGCGGGCGGCGGCCTCGGCCGCTCGGCGGGCGCGTTCGGCCTCTTGGCGGGCGATCGCCGCGGCGAGACGGCGCTTCTTGTCGGCGATGCGGCGCGCTTCCTCTTCTTCCTTGCGGCGGCGCTCTTCTTCGGCCCGGGCGGCTTCGGCGGCGGCGAGGCGGCGGGCGTGGTTGATCGCCGCGATCTTCCAATCGGCGGTGGTCGCGTCCCGCTGGAGCTCGCGCCGCGCCTTCCGGCGCGCCTCGTCGAGCGCCTTGCGCCGTTCGATCTCGATCTCGATCTTGGCCCGTTCGAGCGCGGTCCGCTGCTCCTCTTCGATTCGGCGACGGGCCTCCTCGATCACGCGTTGCTCGTGCTCGCGGGCGCGGCGGCGCGCTTCTTCGATCAAGCGGCGCTCTTCCTCCGCGGCGCGTTCGCGCGCTTCTTCGACGATCCGGCGCTGCTCCTCGGCGCTGCGTTCGCGGACCGCGGCGATGGCCGCCTTCTGCTCCTCTTCGGCGTGGGCGAGCGCAGCCGCCACGGCCGCTTTTTGCTCTTCTTCGGCGCGCTGGCGGATCTCTTCGAGCGCGCGCTCGCGGTCCTCCTCGATGCGCGCGAGCGCCGCCTCGACGGCCTTGCGCTTTTCGTCCTCGGCGCGCCGCGCGGCTTCCGCGATCGCGCGTTCGCGCTCCTCGGCGTTGCGCCGTTGGATTTCTTCGATCGCCGCCTTTTGCTCTTCGGCGGCCTTGGCCCGGGCCTCGGCGACGGCGCGTTCGCGCTCCTCGGCGGCCTTGGCCCGCGCGGCCGCGATCGCTTGTTCCTTTTCGGCCTCGGCGCGGCGACGGGCGTCTTCGATGGCCGCCTTCTTTTCCTCCTCGGCCCGACGGGCGGCCTCGGCGATGGCTTGGCGCTGTTCTTCTTCGATGCGCCGCTTCGCTTCGGCGAGCGCGGCCTCTTTTTCGGCCTCGGCGCGGCGGGTCGCCTCTTCCACCGCCTTGCGCTTTTCGTTCTCGATGCGCCGGCGGGCCTCTTCGACCGCCCGGCGCTCCTCTTCGGCGGCCTTGGCGCGGGCCTCTTCGATGACTCTGCGTTGCTCTTCGGCGGCCTTGGCGCGGGCGGCGGCGACCGCGCGCCGACGTTCCTCTTCGGCGCGGGCGCGCGCTTCGTCGACTGCGCGGGCGTGTTCTTCCTCGATCCGGCGTCTGACCTCGGCGAGCAGGCGCTCCTGCTCGGCCTCGGCCTTGCGGCGCGCTTCTTCGGCGGCGCGGCGCTCTTCTTCCGCGATCCGTTTCCGCGCCTCGGCGAGCGCCGCTTGCTCTTGGGCCTCGATCGCCTTCTGACTAACGGCGGCGGCCTCGCGCTCGCGCGCCGCGGCGCGTTTGCGAGCCTCTTCGAGGAGTTGGCGTTCGATCGCGCGGGCCGAGGCCTTGGCTTCTTCTATGGCGCGCCGCTTCTCCTCTTCGATCGCGAGCCGGGCGCGTTCGAGCGCTTCCCTTCGCTCCTTCTCGGCCTTTTCGCGGGCCTCGGCGAGCGCGGCGCGTTCTTCCTCTTCGATTCGCTTCTTGGCGTCTTCGACCGCGGCGCGGCGGGCGGCCTCGATCTCGCGTTCGGCGTCTTCGATGGCGCGCGCGCGCATCGCCTCGGCCTTTTGGCGCGCTTCTTCGACGACCCGGCGCTGCTCTTCCTCGGCGGCGCGAAGGGCCTCGGCGACGGCGCGTTCGCGCTCCTCTTCGGCCTTGCGGCGCACTTCCTCGATCGCGGCCCGCCGTTCGGCCTCGGCCTTGGCCCGGGCCTCCTCGATGGCGCGGCGCTGCTGGTCCTCGATCTCGCGCTGGGCGGCCTCGATGGCGCGGGCGCGCTCGGCCTCGGCCTTGGTCCGGGCCTCTTCGACGATGCGCGCCTGTTCTTCCTCGGCGCGCCGGCGGGCCTCCTCGACGATGCGTTTCTGCTCTTCGGCGGCCTTGGCCCGGGCCTCCTCGATGGCGCGGCGCTGCTGGTCCTCGATCTCGCGCTGGGCGGCCTCGATGGCGCGGGCGCGCTCGGCCTCGGCCTTGGTCCGGGCCTCTTCGATCAGGCGCGCGCGTTCGGCCTCGGCCGCCCGCTTGACCTCTTCGACCGCGCGGCGCTGTTCCTCGGCGGCCTGGCGTCGGGTCTCTTCGATCAGGCGCTCGCGCATCGCCTCGGCCTCGCGCTGGGCGGCGGCGATGGCTTGTTCGCGCTCCTCTTCCGCCCGGCGGCGGGTTTCCTCGACGATGCGGCGTTGGAGCGCCTCGGCTTCGCGCCGCGCCGCTTCGATGGCCGCCTTTTGTTTTTCTTCGGCCTCGCGGCGCGCGCGCTCGATCGCGGCTTTGTGCTCTTCTTCGGCGCGCCTGCGGGCTTCTTCGATCAGGCGCTTCTGCTCTTCCTCGGCGCGCTTGCGGGCCTCCTCGACGATGCGCCTCTGCTCTTCCTCGGCCTTGCGACGGGTTTCCTCGATGACCCGGCGCTGGGCCTCGCGAGTCCGGCGCACCCCGATCTCGCCGCCGAGCCGCGCTTCCTCTTCTGCCTTGCGGCGGGCTTCCTCTTCGGCGCGGCGGCGTTCTTCGATCAGGCGCGCGCGATTCGCCGCGGTCGCGTCGACCTCGACCTCGAACACGCCCACCGTGGTCGCGGCGTGAACGCCGTCGCACTCGATCGAGAGCACGCGGACCGGCAGGGTGAGCGTTTCGTCGCAATCCGGCGGGGCGATGAGCGCCGCGGTCTCGGCTTCCTCCGGCGACAGCGACCATGTGCGGTCGCCGTTGTCGGTGCCGGCCGTGAGCTGCGCGCCGGGCGGCAAGCGTTCGACCTTGACGACGAGCACGCTGTTGCCGGCGCGTTCGCGCGCCCCCGGCACGCCGTGGATCTTGGCCGGGCCGATCTTCGCAAGCCGCTCGCCGAGGCCGAGCGGGATCTCCGCCACGGGCTCCGTGGCGGCGCCGTCGTCGGTCTCCGCGCCTTCGGCGCCTGCGGCCGGCGACGGGTCGTCCGGCCGCTGTTCGGGGACAGCAGGACGCTGATCGATCATGGCCTCGCGTGCGCTGTGAGCTCCGAACGCCCCTCCCGCGCAACGCCCTTGTGGCGGCGCGCGAATCGTCGATGACCGCCGCCCCGGCGGGACGCCGACCATGCCGAGTCATTACAGCCGTGAGGAGTTAGTTTACCCTTAACGTTTAGCGCCGGCCGCGGCCGGCCGTTTGGCGCTGTTAACAGCCGTTTTACGGGACTCTGCTATGGATGGGGCGAACAGCGCGCGGGGCAGTGGGCCGCGACCCTGATCCGAGCGCGCAAGCGGAAGGATGGCCATGGCAGAGACGCCGATCGCAGGGACCGGAGCGCCGGTCTCAAAACCGGTGGCGGCCCCTGCGGCCTTGTCCTCGGCGCGGGATGGCCCTGAGGCGCGAAATCCCAACAAACCGCGCCGAGCCCGCCGGCGAACGAAAAGCAGCGATACGCCGGGGCTCGACGAGCTGCCGGAGATCCTGCGCATGGTGCCCGATCTCGCGCGCCGTCTCGCCGCGCTCGAGAAGGCGGCGGCCGCGCCTGCGCCCATGCCCGAACGCTTCGAGAAGGCCCTCGCCCGGATCGATTCCCTCGATGCGCGCTTGGGCGAGATGGCGGCCCGGCTCGACGCGCTTGCCGATCCGACCCGCCGGGTCGAGGATCTGACCGCGCGGCTGGCCGCAATCGAGGCCCGCATCGAGGAGCCGCGAGCCGCGCCCGACCCCGCGCTTTCCGCCCGCCTCGCCGAGGCCGAGACGCGGATCGAGGCGCTCGCGGGCGCGCTCGAAGAGGCGCGCAACGATCCGCCGCCCCCGGCGTTTGAAGAGCTTCCCGAGCTCGTCGATCTCGTCGGCAAGATGAACCGGCGGCTCAAGGCCCTCGAGACGGCCGCGGTGGGCGATGCGGTCAAGCGCCTCGGCAAACGGCTCGAAGCGGTCGAGGCGCGGCTCGCCAAGGCGGCGGCCGCCGCCGCCGAAGCGCCGCCGCCGGCTCCCGATCCTTCGCCCGCGCTTGCGCGGCGGATCGAGGCGCTCGCGAAACGCCTCGACGCGCTCGAATCCCACAAGGCCGAGGCCGCCCGCGTCGCGACCTTCGGCCGCCGCGGGCTGGGCCGGTGACGAGGGCCGATTCTCGCTGAGCGAAGCGCGCCGCCGCGGTCGCGGGCTTGCCGCGGCTGTGGTAGAAGGCGTTTCGGTCCCTGTTTCTTCTTTGAGGCCATGGTCGACCGCAACCCGTCCGTCAGGCTGGAGGAGCCGCGCGCGCCTGCGCCCGACGCCCTTTCCCCGCTGTCCGGCCGGTGAACGAGACGCTCTCGATCTTCGGCGCTGTGGCGGCCTTCCTTGGGCTCTTCGCCGCCTCGGCCGCGCTCACGCGGGTCATGATCGCGGTCGGCATCGTCGATGTGCCCAACGCGCGCTCGTCCCACGACCGTCCGGTGCCCAAAGCGGGCGGCGCGGCGGTGGCGGCCGCCTTCGTCGCCGGGCTCGGGGGGCTTGCGCTTGTCGAGGACGCGAGGATCGACGACGCGTCGCTCGCCGCTTTTCTGATCCTTGCGGCCGCGGCCGCGGCCTTCGGCCTGATCGACGATCTGCGCGGGCTTTCCGCGCGCGCCAAGCTCGCGGCGCAGGCGGCCATCGCCTTTGCTTTTTCGCTGTCGGTCGCCCATATCGAGCGGATCACGCTGCCCGGTCTTGGGACGGTCGGGCTCGGCCCGTGGGGCCATGCGCTGACCGCGCTGTGGCTGGTCGGGTTCATGAACGCGTTCAACTTCATGGACGGGATCAACGGGATCGCGGGCGGGGCCGCGGCGCTCGCGGCGCTTGCGCTCGGCGCGCTCGCGGCCGTCGCGGGCGCGGGCTTCGTCGCGACGGCGAGCCTGGTTCTGATCGCGACGAGCCTCGGCTTTCTGGTCTACAACTTTCCCCGCGGGCGGATCTTTCTCGGCGACACCGGAAGCCAGTTCATCGCCTTCGTTCTCGCCGCGCTTGCGGTCATGGGCTCGGCCAAGGCGGGAGAGAAGGTTTCGGTTTTCGTCGTCCCGATGATCTTCTATCCCTTCCTCTACGACGTCGCGGCGACGTTGATTTACAAGCTGCGCGTCGGCCGGCCGCTGTTCGCCGCCCATCGCGACCACCACTACCAGCTTCTGGTCCGAATGGGATGGCCGCATGCGCGCGTCGCCGCCCTTTACTTCGCGCTCGTCGCGGCCCACGGGCTCGCCGCCTGGGCGCTCCAGGCGGCCGAGCCCCAGACCCGTCTTCTGTGGATGGCGGCCCCGCTGCCGGCCTATATGGCCTGGACCGCGGTTCTCTACCGCGCGGCGCGAAAGGCGCGGCTCGCCGGCCTCTTCGACATTCCGACTGACGGCGACCCGGAGAGAGCCTATGATAAAAAATGATATCTCGCCCGCGACCTGCGGCTATGGGCTGACCCCGGCGAACAGGGCTTGTTGAGACCATGGGCTGCTGCCATTTCTACGCGCCGAGCGAAGGCGGCGATCGCGCCTTCGCGGTGGACGTCTCCGCGATCGTCTTCGGGGCGGGCGCGCTCGCCGAGGCGGGCGACCACGCCCGGGCGCTCGGCATGACGCGGGTCGCGCTGTTCACCGACAAGGGCCTCGCGCGGCTTCCCCATCCCGAGACGGTGCGGGCGTCTCTGGTCGCCGCCGGGATCGACGTCGCGGTCTACGACGAGGTCCATGTCGAGCCGACCGACCGCTCCTTCATGGACGCCGCGCGGTTCGCCGCCGAAGGTCGCTTCGACGGCTTTGTCTCGGTCGGCGGAGGCTCGGTGATCGACACCTGCAAGGCGGCCAACCTCTACAGCCGCTACCCGGCCGACTTTCTCACGTATGTCAACGCGCCGATCGGCGACGGCGCGCCGGTCCCGGGGCCGCTCGCGCCCCATATCGCCTGTCCCACCACCTGCGGCACGGGCAGCGAATGCACCGGCATCGCGATCTTCGATCTCTTGTCGATGCGGGCCAAGACCGGGATCGTCTCGCGCCGGCTGCGCCCGACCCAGGCGCTGATCGATCCCGAGACCACGCGCACCCTGCCCGCCGCCGTGGTCGCGGCGAGCGGATTCGACGTGCTCAGCCACGCGCTCGAATCCTACACCGCCCGGCCCTATACCCGGCGCGCCGCGCCCGCGCGCCCGAGCCTGCGGCCGATGAGCCAGGGCGCCAACCCGTGGAGCGACCTCGGCTGCCGCGAGGCGCTCAGGATCGCCGGCGAATACCTTGTGCGTGCGGTCGCCGACGCCGACGACGCCGAGGCCCGCGGCCAGCTCATGTGGGGGGCGACGCTCGCCGGCATCGCCTTCGGCAACGCGGGCTGCCATCTGCCGCATGGAATGTCGTATGCGGTCTCGGGCCTGGTGCGCGACTTCCGCCCCGAAGGCTACCCCGACGGCGCGCCCATCGTGCCCCACGGCATGTCGGTCATCGTCAACGCGCCGGCGGCCTTCCGCTTCACCGCCCCGGCCTGCCCCGAGCGCCATCTCGAGGCGGCGCGCGCGCTCGGCGCGGAGACGCGCGGGGCCGGGCCGGACGACGCCGGGACGGTGGTCGCCGAACGCATCGTCGCGTTGATGAAGGCCGCCCGTGTGCCCAACGGCGTCGGCGGCGTCGGCTATGGCGAGGCCGATATCCCCGCCCTGACCGAAGGCGCTTATCCCCAGCGACGCCTTCTCGACAACGCCCCGCGCGCGATCGATAAGGCCGAGCTTGCGGCGATCTTCGCCGATGCGCTCGCCTACTGGTAGGAAGGGCGGCGCCGATGCGCCGTTCTTCCCCTGGTCGGACGAGTACAGCGTCCACGTTCGGGTCATCGACAACGATCACAAAGAGCTCGTCTCGCTCGTCAACGAGCTGCACGAGGCGATCGCCAACGGCGCGGCCGAAGGCGTCGTCGGACATGTGATCGCGGGGCTTGCGCGCTACGCCAACGAGCACTTCGCGCGCGAGGAAAAGCTGATGGCCGAATACGGTTTCCCGGGACTCGCCGCCCACCGCGAGCAGCACCGGCTGTTCACCCGGGTGGTGGCCGCATTCGAGAAAGTGCATGGCGAAGCGCCGGGCGAGCTCGACCACGATCGTCTGGTCGCTTTTCTTAAGGATTGGCTGGTCCATCACATCCTTGGCGCGGACCGGCAGTACGTTCCTTACCTTCTCGGCGAGGCCGCGCCCGCGCCGCCGCCCGCCGCCGCGCCCGAGCCGGAAGAGCCGGACATCGAGGAGATGGTCGAAGTGACGGTCGCGGTGCCGCGCTCGCGCGAGCGCGCGATCCGCCGCTGCGCCTATCTTCTGCGCGCGGGCGGCGAGGGGGCCGCCGCCATCATCGACGTGGTCGAGCACCCGCTTCTCGGGATCTCGCTCGAAGAAGCGAAGGCCATTATCGACGCTTTGGCTAAGGAATAATACCATTTCGCCTTTGAACGACTCCATGTGACCGAGGCCCGAGTCTCCTCATAGGCGAACGGGTATAAGGGGGCCGCTTCAGCCTTCGGCCGCCTTGCCGTGGCCGAGGCAAGGCGGGCTTTCGCCCACCGCGCCCCCGCGCGCCGCCCATTCTTGGGGCGTGAGCGCGACCACGGACAGCGCGTGCACCGGGCCTTCGAGCTCGGCGGCGAGGATGCGGTTGACCATCTGATGGCGCGCGATGCGGGGCTTGTCCGCAAAGGCGTCGGCGACCACGACGACGCGGAAGTGCTTTTCCGAGCCCGGCGGGACGCGGTGCTTGTGGCTTTCGTTGACGACCGAAAGATGCGCGGGCGCGAGCGCTTCGCGGATCTTGGCCTCGATGACCGCTTGCATCGACATGGGGCGTCCTCCTCGCGGCGTCAGTTGGCGCGGCGTTCGCGCATCACATAGACGCCGTCCTCGAAGTCGGCGAAGACGGTCTCGATCTCGGGGTGCGAGACCGGCAGGCCGCTGTCGTCGGGAACCAGGTTCTGCTCCGAGACGTAGGCGATGTAGGTCGAGCGCTCGTTCTCGGCGAACAGGTGGTAGAACGGCTGGTCCTTGGCCGGGCGCACGTCCTCGGGGATCGCGAGCCACCACTCCTCGGTGTTGTCGAACACCGGATCGACGTCGAACACCACCCCGCGGAAGTCGTAAATGCGGTGGCGGACGACCTGGCCGATCCGAAAGCGGGCGGTCCGCACGACGATCGCGCCGCCGGGGGCCGGCTTGTTGAGAGTGGAAAGCGCTACGGGCGCGTCGGGTCTCTGTCGGTCCATGGCCGTCGATCCCTTTCATGCGTCTGGACGCGCCATGCAATATAGTGCGGCCGGCGGGCGCATGCCATGCCCGATATCCGCAGGCTTGCGTCGGCGGCCTTGCCGACGGCGAACGCGCTTCCTACAGTGAGCGCCGGTTGAGCCTCGCCCGGATCGGACCCATGCCCCGGATGCCCCTGATCGGACTGACCCTCGATTCCGAGCCGCCCGGCGGCTATTCGACCCTGCCCTGGTACGCGCTGCGCGAGAACTACTTCGCCGCGGTGCGCCGCGCCGGCGGCCTTCCGGTCGCGCTGCCCCACGAGCCGGCCGACGCCGCCGCCTATCTCGATCGCCTCGACGGTTTGATCGTGACCGGCGGAGCGTTCGACGTCGACCCGGCGCTGTTCGGCGCGCAGTCGCGGCACGCCAGCGTGACCACCAAGGACCGGCGCACCGCCTTCGAGCTCGCCGTCACCCGCGCCGCGCTCGACCGCGACATGGCGGTGCTCGGCATCTGCGGCGGCGAGCAGCTTCTCAACGTCGCGCTCGGCGGCACCCTCGTGCAGCACATTCCCGACGAGATCGCGGGCGCGCTCGAGCACGAGCAACCGAACCCGCGGACCGAGCCCGGCCACAGCGTGCGCGTGACGCCGGGCACGCTCTTGCATCGCATCGTCGGGGTCGACGAGCTGCCGGTCAACAGCGCCCATCACCAGGCGGTCCGCGACCCGGCGCCCGGGCTCATGGTCGACGCCATCGCCCCCGACGGCGTGATCGAGGGCGTCGAAGACCCGCGGCGGCGGTTCTGCCTCGGCGTCCAGTGGCACCCCGAGTACGCCATCAGCGACGGCGATTCGCGGCTGTTCGCCGCTTTCGTCGCCGCCGCGCTCGCCGCGCCGTGAAGGAACGGGAGGAGGCCGCGTCGCCGCGCGCGGGCGAGCGGATCGCCAAGCGGATCGCCCGCGCCGGGCTGTGCTCGCGCCGCGAGGCCGAACGCTGGATCGCCGCCGGCCGGGTCGCCGTCGACGGCGTGGTTCTGACGACGCCGGCGGTCGTGGTCGGCGCGGACGCGCGGATCACGGTCGACGACCGCCCGCTCGGGCCGATCGAGCCGGCGCGGCTGTGGCGGTTCCACAAGCCGCGCGGGCTGATCTGCACCCGCCGCGACCCGCAAGGCCGGCGGACCGTGTTCGACGCGCTGCCGCCGGCGCTCGCCGGCGTCAAGCTCGTCGGCCGTCTCGACCTCGATTCGGAAGGGCTTTTGCTGCTCACCAACGACGGCGCGCTCGCGCGCAGGCTCGAGCTGCCCGAGACCGGGTGGGTCAGGCGATACCGGGTGCGCGCCTTCGGCGAGGTCGCGCCCGAACGCCTCGCCGCGCTCTCCGAAGGCGTCACGGTCGCGGGCGTGCGCTACGGGCCGATCGCGGTCCGGCTCGAACGCAGGCTCGGGCGCAACGCCTGGTACGTCGTGTCCTTGCGCGAAGGGCGCAACCGCGAGCTGCGCCGGGTCTTCGCCCATCTCGGGCTCACGGTGAGCCGCCTGATCCGGGTCTCTTACGGGCCGTTCCATCTCGGCCGGCTTCCTGCGGGCGCGCTCGCCGAGGTGCCCGCCAAGACGCTCGCCGAGCAGCTCGGCGGGCTCGCGCGCGGAGAGCGAGCGCATGCGCGTCCTCGGCGGTAGGCTGCGCGGTCGCCGGCTCGCCGCGCCGCCGGCTGGCGGGCTCCGGCCCACGGGCGCGCGGGTGCGCGAGGCGCTGTTCGACATCCTCGCCCACAACCCTTGGGGGGCGGATGGCCGCCCGGCGCTTTCCGCCGCGGTCGTTCTCGACGCCTTCGCGGGCACCGGCGCGCTCGGGATCGAGGCGCTCTCGCGCGGGGCGGCGCGGGCGCTGTTTCTCGAGATCGACGCGGACGCGCGCGCGGCGCTTGTGCGCAACCTGCGCGCGCTCGGGCTCGAGGCGGTCTCGGAGGTGTTGGCCCGCGATGCGACCCGGCCCGGCCGGGCGCGGGCGGCCGCGAGCCTCGCCTTTCTCGATCCGCCCTACCGCTCAGGGTTGGCGGCGCCTGCGCTCTCGGCGCTCGCGGACGGGGGCTGGCTCGCGCCGGGCGCGGTCTGCGCGGTCGAGATCGCCGCGCGCGAGGCGCTCGCCCCGCCGCCCGGGTTCGCGGCCCTCGACGACCGCCGCTGGGGCGACACCCGGATCGTCTTCCTGCGCAGAACCTGAACGCCCGCCGAGCGCGGGCTCACCTGCGGCCGAAGAGACGCTCGATGTCGGCGAGCTTGAGCGCGACATAGGTCGGGCGGCCGTGGTTGCACTGGCCGGAGCGCGGCGTCGCCTCCATCTCGCGCAGGAGCGCGTTCATCTCGTCGATGCCGAGCCGGCGGCCGGCGCGCACGCTGCCGTGGCAGGCCATGGTCGCGCACACCGCATCGAGCCGCTCGCGCAGCCGCGCCGTCTCGTCGATCTCGGCGAGTTCGTCGGCGAGGTCGCGCACGAGCCCTTTGACGTCGCACTCCCCGAGCGCCGCCGGCACGGCGCGCACCGCCACCGCCGCGCCGCCGAAGGGCTCGACCTCGAGGCCGAGCTCGGCGAGCTCGTCCGCGCGCGCGACGAGCCGGGCCGCGGCCGCCGCGTCGAGTTCGACGACCTCGGGGATCAAAAGCCCCTGCCGCGGAACCCCGCGCGCGGCGAGCGCCGCCTTCATGCGTTCGTAGACGAGCCGCTCATGGGCCGCGTGCTGATCGACGATCACGATGCCGTCGCGGGTCTGGGCGATGATGTAGGTCTCGTGAAGCTGGCCGCGCGCCGCGCCGAGGGGGAAGTCGGCGGCGTCCGCGTCCGCGTCCTCGGGCCTGGCCTCGGCCCGCGCGGACGGCGCGACGAGCGCGGGATCGAGAGGGGCGAAGGCGCGCGCCGCCTCCTCGGCCAAGCCGGCGGGCGCGGCCGCGCCGCGCCCGTGGCCCCCGCGCCAACCGCCGCCGCCTTCGGGCGAAAACGCGGCGAGGGCGGCGGCGCTCACGGTGGTGGCGGCGCGATGCCCGGCCTCGGCGAGCGCGTGCTTGAGCGCGCCCACGATCAGCCCGCGGATCAGCCCGGGGTCGCGGAACCGGACCTCGGCCTTGGTCGGATGGACGTTGACGTCGACCGCCTCGGGCGCAAGGGTCACGAACAGCGCGACCATGGGATAGCGGTCGCGGGCGAGAACGTCGGCGTAAGCGCCGCGCACCGCGCCCAACAGCAGCCGGTCGCGCACCGGGCGGCCGTTGACGAACAGGTGCTGCGCCCGCGCCGAGCCGCGGTTGAACGTCGGCAGGCTGATGTAGCCTTCGAGCCGCGCGCCTGCGCGTTCGGCCGCGACGGGGAGCGCGTTGTCGGCGAAGGCCCGGCCCATGACCGCGGCCAAGCGATCGAGCCGGGCGTCGAGGAGGTCGCCCTGGGCGGGCGCGAGGCTGCGCAGGCGGCGGCCGTCGTGGGTCAGGCTGAACGCGATCGTCGGATGGGCCATGGCGAGGCGGTCGATCACGTCGGCCGCGTGCTCGACCTCGGTGCGCGGGCTCTTGAGGAACTTGAGCCGGGCCGGGGTGGCGTAGAACAGGTCGCGGACCTCGACCCGGGTGCCGGCGCGGCGCGCGGCGGGCTGGGGCGCGCCCTTGGCCCCGCCCTCGACCGCGATCGCCCAGGCGTCGTCCGCGCCGCGGGCGCGGGAGATGATCGCGAGCCGGGCGATGGCCCCGATGGCGGGCAGCGCCTCGCCCCGGAAGCCGAGATGGGCGATGCGCACGAGGTCGTCGTCGGGGAGCTTCGAGGTCGCGTGGCGCTCGACCGCGAGCGAGAGCGTCTCGCGGTCCATGCCGACGCCGTCGTCGTCGACCGCGATCAGGGCGCGGCCGCCGTCGGCGAGCGCGACGTCGATGCGGCGGGCCTCGGCGTCGATCGCGTTCTCGACCAGCTCCTTGACAACCGAGGCGGGGCGCTCGACGACCTCGCCGGCGGCGATGCGGTTGACCGTGCCCGGCGGCAGGACGCGGATTCTCACGGCCCCGTCCCGCCCGCCTCGCCGCTTCCCGTCTTTTCGGCCAAGTAGGCGCGGGCGAGCACCTTGCCTTCTTCGACCGCGGGCTGGTCGAAGGGATCGACGCCGAGAAGCCGGGCCGCGATGATGGTCTCGAGCATGAAGTGCATGAACAGCGCGCCAAGCGCGCGTTCGTCGAGCCGCGGCAGGCGGATCACGCGCACCGGCCGGCCGTTGCGGGCGAGCGTGTCGGCGGTCGCCCGGGCCTCGGCCTCCATCAGGTCGCCCATGCGGCGGCCGCGCAGATAGGCCAGCGCCTCGTCGTCGGCGAGCGGGCTCGCGATCGCCGGCCCCTGGCCTGCGGTGTCGAGCGCGACCAGCGTGTACATCTTGTCGCGGGGCCCGTCGAGGTAGAGCTGGAGCTGGCTGTGCTGGTCGGTGGTGCCGACGGCGCGGATCGGGGTCGTGCCTTTGCCGTTCTTGCCCAGGCTCTCGGCCCAGAGCTGGCGGAACCAGAGCCCGAACGGCGCGAGCCGGTCGGCGTAGACCATCATCACCGTCGCGCGCGCGCCGCGGGCGCGGGCGAGCCCGACGTTGAGCGCCGCGCCCACGGCGGGGGGCGAACGCGCCGGGTCTTCGGCCCCGAGCGCCGCCTCGAGCGCAAGGCCCGCGCCTTCGCGCAAGGCGCGGGCATCGATCCCGGCGATCAACGCGGGCAGCGCGCCGACCACCGACAGCACCGAGAACCGCCCGCCGAGCCCGGGGTCGTGGTCGAGGACCGGAATGCGGTGGCGGGCGGCGATCCGGCGCAAGGGCGAGTCCTTGGGCTCGGTCACCGCGACGACGCGCTCGGCGATGGCGTTCGCGCCCGGGCCGGCCGCGAGCGCGTCGAGGCAGGCGGCGGTCTGGGCCAATGTTTCGGCGGTGGTCCCCGACTTGGTGATGACGACGAAGCCGGTGCGCGCGAGGTCGAGCGCGGCGAGCAGGCGGGCGAAGCTCTCGGGGTCGATGTTGTCCATGAAGCGCAGCCGGGGGCGGCCGGCGGGCGCAAGGCCGACGCCGCCGTCGGCGAGCGCCCAGACCGTCTGCCCGCCGAGGCTCGATCCCCCGGTGCCGAGCACGACGACCGTCTCGAAACGGGCGCGGAACCGCTCGGCCACCGCCTCGATCGCCGGCAGATCGTCGCGGCGGTCGGGCAGAGCGAGGAGCGGCAGGCTCGCCTCCGCCCGCTGGGCGCGGAGCGCTTCGAGCGCGGCCTCGGTCTCGGCGAGGGTCGCGGCGTAGGCGCCGGCGTCCAACCCGCCCTCGCCGATCCGGTCGGCGAAGCAGGCGTCGATTGTTTGGCGATAGGGCAAGGCGTCCTGAGGCAACGGGGCGGCGGTCATCGCGGATCGGAGTCGCTCGACGGAAGTTCGCTCAACGGCCCGGGACGGCCAAGCCTACCAAAGCCCGGCATAGGCGGCTAGTTCGTCGGCTTGATCCCTTCCGGTTCGCCGACGACCACGATCTCGAGCTCCTCGGGCTTGAGCAGACGTTTCGCCATCCGGTTGACGTCGGCGAGTGTGACGGCCTCGATATAGCCGTTGCGCTTGTCGATATAGTCGATGCCGAGGCCCTCGAGCTGGATGCCGACCAGCATGCCGGCGATCTTGTCGTTGGTGTCGAGCCGCAGCGGGAACGAGCCCGTGAGGTAGGTCTTGGCGTCGGCGAGCTCGGCCTCGGTCGCGCCGCGGTCGCGCATGCGCGCGATCTCCTTGCGGATGATGCGGATCGATTCGGCGACCCGGCTGTTCTTGGTCGCGACCCGGCCGAGGAACAGCTCGGCGTGGTCGAGCGGCGAAAGATAGCTGTAGACCCCGTAGGCGAGCCCGCGCTTCTCGCGGACCTCGTTGGTCAGCCGCGAGGTGAAGCCGCCGCCGCCCAGAATGTGGTTCATCACATAGGCCGCGTAGTAATCGGGGTCTTTGCGCCGGAGTCCTTCGCCCCCGAAGATCACGATGCTCTGCGGAATGGGGCGTTTCTTGACGATCAGCCGCCCAGGCGCCTGGGGCGTGGCGTGCGGGACGTCGATCTCGGCGCCCTTCTCAGGCAGCGCGCCGAAGGTCGAATCGAGCAGCGTCGCGAGCTTGTCCGGCGTGATGTCGCCCGAGACGCCGATCACCATGCGATCGCGCGCGATCGCGCGCGCCATGAAACCGCGCAGATCGTCGATCGTGAGGCGGGCGACGCTTTCCGGCGTGCCCGAGACCGGGCGGCCGTAGGGGTGGTTCGGGAACGCGGCCGCGAACCAGGTCCGCCGCGCGATGTAGTTGGGGTCGCTCTGCCGGCGCGCGAGCCCGACCTGGATCTGGGCGCGCACGCGCTCGACCGGGCCGGGGTCGAAGCGCGGCCTGGCGAGCGCGAGCCCGAGAAGCCGGAACGCCTCGTCGGTGTTCTCGGAAAGGGTCTTGAGGTCGACGTCGAAGCTGTCGAGCCCGGCGTCGAAACTGAGCCGGATCGCGAGATCTTCGAGCCGCGACTGGAAGGCTTGCGAATCGAGATCGCCCGCGCCTTCGTCGAGGAGGCCCGAAACCATGTTGGCGAGCCCTTCCTTGCCCGCGGGGTCGGTCGCCGCCCCGCCCCGGAAGGCGATCGAGACCGACAGCACCGGGATCTCGTGGGCTTCGACCAGCCAGGCCTCGATCCCGCCCGGGCTGACCACGCGTTGCACATCGGTCGCTCCGGCGACAGGCGCGAACAGAACCAGAAGGACAAGCGCGACGGCGGCGCGCGCGCCGATGCGCGAAACGCGGAGCCCGAAGCGGCGGAAAAAGGCCGGTTCCATCGCCTTTCCTTCAGCTTGTCTTGTCGGGGAGCAGAACCCCGGTGACCGAGCGCTCGGGCGTCAGCACGGCGCGCGCGGCGGCGGTCACGTCGGCCGCGGTCACCGCGCGGATGCGCTCGGGCCAGGCCTCGACGTCCTCGACCGTGAGCCCCGCGGTCAGCGCTTCGCCGAACACGCGGGCGGCGATGTAAAGGCTGTCGCGGGCGTAGACCGCTTCCGCCAGCATGCGTTTCTTGACGCGCGCGACCTCGTCGTCGGTCACGCCGTCGGCGAGCAGCCGGGCGAGCTCGGCGTCCACGGCCTTCTCGACCTCGGCCGTGGTCTTGCCTCGGTTGGGGGTCGCGTAGACGCCGAAGCGCGTCAGATCGTAAGCCACGCCGTCGTACCAGGCTCCGGCCGAGGCGGCGACCTTTTGCTCGACCACGAGCGCGCGGTAAAGCCGGCTCGTGGCGCCGCCGCCGAGGATCTCGGACAGCACCTCGAGGGCGTAGGACCGCTCGGTCGCTCCGGCGTGGCGGCTGGGCGCGAGATAGCTCCGGCTCCACGACGGCTGGCGGACGCGCCCGTCGCGCAAGACGACCCGCTTGGCGGCGGTCGGCGGCAGCTCGGCCGGGCGGACGCGGGGCGGGATATCGCGCGGCGGGATCGCGCCGTAGTACTTCTCGGCGAGCGGTTTGAGCTCGTCCGCCGTGATGTCGCCGACCACGATCAGGATCGCGTTGTTGGGCGCGTAGTAGCGGCGATAGAAGGCGAGCGCGTCCGCAGTTGTCAACGCGGCGACCTCGTTCGGCCAGCCGGTCACCGGGTTGCGATAGGGGTGCACGAGGTACTGGACCGCGGTCACCTGTTCGGACAGCAGCGCCGCCGGCTCGTTCTCGATTCGCGAGCGCCGCTCCTCGATCACCACGTCGCGCTCGGGCAGCACGATGTCGTCGCGGAGCGCCAGGTTCCGCATGCGGTCGGCCTCGAGCGCCATCACGATCTCGAGCCGGTCGCGCGCCACCTTCTGGAAGTAGCCGGTGTAGTCCTGGCTGGTGAAGGCGTTCTCGTTGCCGCCGTTGCGGGCGACGATGCGCGAGAATTCGCCCGGCCCGCGGGTCTTGGTGCCCTTGAACATCAGGTGCTCGAGAAAATGGGCGAGCCCGGTCTTGCCCGGCGGCTGGTCGGCCGCGCCCACCTTGTACCAGACCTGGTGCATGACCACCGGCGCGCGGTGGTTCTCGACCACCACCACCTGCATGCCGTTAGCAAGCGTGAAGGTCGTGGGGTTGAAGACGGCGGCCCGCGCCGCGACGGCCGGAAGGACGGCGGCGAAGGCGAAAGCGAGCGCCGCAACCAAGCGCGAAAGGCGGGACGGGGTTCCGCGCACCTAGAAGATCCCTTCCAGAATGCCCTTCTTGCGCCGCTTGATGATCGCGGTCTCGCCTTCGGTCGGCGACTTGCCAAGCGCGATGGCTTCCTGGACGCGTTGGGATTCCTTGGCGGGGTCGACGATCTTGCCGGGCGGCTCCTTCTCGCGCCAGAACATCAGCCGGTCGACGAAGGATTTGTTGTCGGCGGCCAGAATCGCGTTCTCTTCGTTGAGGATGCGGCGGATGTCGGGGCGCGCGCGGTCCGCTTGCGCGCGTTTGAGCAGCGCCTTGAGCCCGGGGCTCTCGCCGGCCGCGTCGGTGGTGTCGCTAGCGCCGTAAAGCGCCGCCCGCGCGCGGTCCTGGGCGGTGGTCTCCTGGGGGCGGCGCTCGCCGGGCTTGGGCGGGCGCAGCGAGAAATCGGGCGGAATGCTGAGCGGCGCCCGGGTCACGACGTTGAACTCGTCGGGCGATTGCTTGCCGAGCCCGAGCTGGTCGCGCACCTTCGCGCAGCCGGTCAGCAGCAGCGCGACCGCGACCACCGCGAGGGCGCGCCTGAGCGCCGATCCAATCCTTCCCTGCGCCCGGACCATGGCCATTACTTAGGCTTTTCGGCGCGATTGAGCAAGGAATCGATGATCAATATGGCGACGCCCGTCGTGATCGCCACATCGGCGAAGTTGAACGCGGGCCAGTGCCGGGCGTTCCAGTAGAAGTCGAGAAAGTCGGCGACCGCGCCGAAGCGGAGGCGGTCGGCGACGTTGCCGAGCGCGCCGCCGATCAAAAGCCCGACGCCGATCACCGTCATCCGGTCCGAAAGCCGCGCGAGCCAAACCGTGAGCCCGACCGCGATCGCGAAGGCGATGGCCGCAAGCAGCCACGGCGGCGGGGCCGCGGCGCCGAACAGGCCGAAGCTCACGCCCCGGTTCCAGACCATGACCAGGTTGAAAAAGGACGTGACCGGGATCGAGGCGGGCGCGCCGCCGAAATACGCGACCACCACCGTCTTCGCGATCTGATCGAGCGCCAGCACCGCCGCCGCGATCCCGAGGCCGAGGCGGAGCGGACGCCGGCTCATCCCGCTTCGGCGACGGCCAAGGCCTCGACCACCTCGACGCAGCGTCCGCACAGCGCGGGATGGGCCGATTGGGCGCCGACCTCGGGAAGCACGCGCCAGCAACGGGCGCATTTCGCGCCTTCGGCGAGCGCGGCGACGACGCCCACGCCTTCCACCTCGTCGAGAACGAAGGCGCCTGCGGGCGGGCGGTCGGCGACGAAGGTAAGCCCCGAGGTGATCGCGATCTCGGCCGCGTCCACCCCGTCGAAGGCGGCGATCAACGCCTCGGGCGCATAGACCGTGGGATGGGCCTGTAGGCTCGACCCGATCCGCTTCTCGCGGCGTTCGACCTCGAGCGCGCCGGTGACCGCCCGGCGCAGGCGGCGGATCTTCTCCCATTTTTCGGCGAGCGCCGCGTCGCGCCAGTCGGCCGGAATGGCGGGAAACAGGCGGAAGTGCACGCTGTCGTCCTCGCTCGGGTGGCGGGCGAGCCAGGCCTCCTCGGCGGTGAAGCAGAGGATCGGCGCGAGCCAGGCGGTGAGGCAGTCGAACAGGACGTCGAGCACGGTTCGCGCCGCCCGCCGCCGCGGCGAATCGGGCGCGTCGCAGTAGAGCGAATCCTTGCGGATGTCGAAGTAGAAGGCCGAAAGATCGTTGGCGCAGAAGTTGTGGAGCGCCGTGAACAGGGCGTGGAAGTCGAAGTCGTCGCACGCGCGGCGCACGAGCGCGTCGAGCTCGGCCAACCGGTGCAGCACCCAGCGCTCGAGCTCGGGCATCGCCTCGCGCGGGATTCGCTCCGATTCGTCGAAGCCCGCGAGATTGCCCAAGAGGTAACGCAGCGTGTTGCGCAGCCGGCGGTAGGCGTCGGCCTGATAGCGCAGAATCTCGTCGGAGATGCGCAGATCCTCCGAGTAATCCGCGCTCACCACCCAGATCCTGAGAATGTCGGCGCCGTAGCGGTCGAGCACCTCCTGCGGGCTGACCACGTTGCCGAGCGACTTCGACATCTTGCGCCCTTCGCCGTCGAGCACGAAGCCGTGGGTCAGCACCGCCTCGTAGGGCGCGCGGCCGCGGGTGCCGCAGGATTCGAGGAGCGAGGAGTGGAACCAGCCCCGATGCTGGTCCGAGCCTTCGAGGTAAAGCGAGGCCGGCCAGGCGAGGTCGTCGCGGGCCTCGAGCACGAAGCTGTGGGTCGAGCCCGATTCGAACCACACATCCACGATGTCGTCGACCTTCTCATAGTCCGCCGGGTCGTACTCGGGGGCGAGGAAACGGGCCGGATCGGCCGTGAACCAAACGTCGGCCCCTTCCGCGCGCACCGCTTCGACGATGCGGTCGATCACTGTCTGGTCGCGCAGAAGTTCGCCGGTCTTGCGGTGCACGAACACCGCGATCGGCACCCCCCAGGCGCGCTGGCGCGAGATCACCCAGTCGGGCCGGGTCTCGATCATGGCGCGAATCCGGTTGCGCCCGGCGGGCGGCACCCAGCGCACCGCGTCGATCGCGGCGAGCGCCTTCTTGCGCAGATCGTTCGTCTCCATCGAGATGAACCACTGCGGCGTGTTGCGGAAGATCAGGGGCGCTTTCGAGCGCCAGGAATGGGGGTAGCTGTGGGTGAGCGCGCCGCGGGCGAGCAGCGCGCCCACCTCGGCGAGCTTGTCGGCGACCGCGTCGTTGGCCTCGAACACGTGCTGGCCCGCGAACAGCGGCACCTGCGCGGTGTAGCGGCCGTCGCCGTCGACCGTCTCGGGCGCTTCGATGCCGAAGCGCGCGCCGACCTCGTAGTCCTCGGCGCCGTGGCCGGGGGCGATGTGGACGAGGCCGCTGCCTTGGTCGAGCGTCACGTGCTCGGCGGGCAGGAGCGGCACGTCGAAGTCGTAGCCGAGCCCGCGGAAGGGATGGCGGCAGACCGTGCCCGCAAGCTCGGCGCCCTTGAGGCGGCGGACGATCTCGTAACGGACGATCCCGGTCTCCTTGCAGACCGCTTCGATCAGCCCTTCGGCGATGATGAGCTTTTCGTCGACCATGGCCCGCCCGCCGCGCTCCGCGCCCTCGTCCGCGACCTGCGCGACCCGGACCACCGCGTACTCGATGCCTTCGCCGTAGGCGATCGCGCGGTTGCCGGGGATGGTCCAGGGCGTGGTGGTCCAGATCAGCGCGCTCGCGCCTTCGAGCGCCGGATCGGACGCCTTGACGACGGGGAAGCGCACGTAGATGGTTGTCGATGTGTGGTCGTGGTACTCGACCTCGGCTTCGGCGAGCGCGGTTTTCTCGACCACCGACCACAGCACCGGCTTGGCGCCCTTGTAAAGACCGCCGCCCACGACGAACTTGCCGATCTCGGCGACGATCTGGGCCTCGGCCTCGCGGGCCATGGTGGTGTACGGGTTCTTCCAATCGCCGATCACGCCGAGGCGCTGGAACTCCTTGGCCTGGACGCCGATCCAGCGTTCGGCGAAGGCGCGGCACTCGGCGCGGAACTGGATGATCGGCACCGCGTCCTTGTCGCGCCCGGCCTTGCGGTACTGCTGCTCGACCTGCCACTCGATGGGCAGGCCGTGGCAGTCCCAGCCGGGGACGTAGTTGGCGTCCTTGCCCAGCATCTGCTGCGAGCGCACGATGACGTCCTTGAGGATCTTGTTCATCGCGTGCCCGATGTGGATGTGGCCGTTGGCGTAGGGCGGGCCGTCGTGAAGGATGAACTTCTCGCGCCCCTTCGCGGCCTCGCGCAGCCGCCGGTACATGTCGAGCCGCTCCCAGCGGGCGAGGGTCTCGGGCTCGCGCTTGGGGAGCTGGCCCTTCATCGGGAAATCGGTGCGCGGCAGAAAGACGGTGGACCGGTAATCGGTGCTCATTCCAGGCTCGCGGGTTGACCGCCGCGCTTACGCGGCCGGCGGGTTGATGATCGGGCCGCCCGTCCCTGTGGCCTCGGCGCGGGCGTCGGCGAGGATCTGGCGCACGCGCTGGCAGTCGAGCGCCATCTGCGCCTTCAGGGATTCGGGGCTGTCGAAGGTCTGGTCGCCGCGGACGCGCTTGACGAAGGCCACGCGCAGGCGGCGGCCGTAGAGGTCGCCTTCGTAATCGAAGAGGAAGATCTCAAGCGCGAGCTGATGCCCGGCGAAGGTCGGCCGGGTGCCGATGTAGGCCGCGCCGTCGTACCAGGCGGCGCCGTCGCGCCAGGCGTCGCGCGCTTGCGCGGGCACGCCCACCCGGACCGCATAGATGCCGGCGTCGGGGTGCAGGACATGGGCGAGCGCGATGTTGGCGGTCGGAAACCCGAGCGCCCGGCCGCGGCCTTCGCCGTGACCGACCCGGCCTTCGATCTCCCACGTTCGACCGAGCATCGCCGCCGCCTCGTCGACCCGGCCGCGGCGGATGAGCGCGCGCACCTCGGTCGACGAGCAACGGCTGTCGCCAAGGTGGACCGCCGCGATCTCGGTGAAGCCGAAGCCCTCGCGCGCGGCGAGGCGGCGCAGCAGCGCATCGTTGCCCGCCCGCCCCTTGCCGAAGACGAAGCCCGGCCCGACCACCACATGGCGCACGCCGAGGCCGGCGACGAGCGCCCGGGCGACGAAGTCCTCGGCCTCCATGCCGGCGAGCGCGGAATCGAAGCGCAGGTTGACCATGACGTCGACTCCGGCGGCGGCGAGCAGCCGGGCCTTGACCCGAAAGGGGGTGAGCCGGAAGGGGACCGTCGCCCGGCCGAAGAAGTCGCGGGGGTGGGGCTCGAAGGTGACGACTCCGAAGGGCGCGCCGCGCTCGCGGGCGATCCGCCGCGCTTCGCCGAGCACGGCGGCGTGCC
>CAYYWV010000020.1:0-29492 GCA_964475385.1 uncultured Alphaproteobacteria bacterium
GCCGGCGCGAATGCCCGACCGGCGTCGACATGGCGCGGATGAAGACCGAGTTCCTCTATCACTACAATCGCCGCCACGGGCTCTCCTTGCGCGATCGTCTGATCGCCGGGCTGCCGCGCTATGCGCCGCTGGCCGCCCGGCTCGCCCCGCTTCTGGCGCTGCGCGACCGGCTGCCGGGGGCGGCGGCGCTCTCGGAGCGCGTGCTCGGTCTCGCCGCGAAGCGGTCGCTGCCGCGCTTCCGCCGTCCTTTCGTCGCGCCGTCCGATGCTGTTGGCGACGGGCGCGAGGTGGTTCTGTTCGTCGACACCTTCACCACCTGGTTCGACCCCGAGACGGCGCGCGCCGCGCTCGCCGTTCTCGCCGCGGCCGGATGCCGGGTCCACGTCGTGGGCGGGGCCGGCGGGCGGCTGTGCTGCGGACGGACCTTTCTCGCCGCGGGGCTCGTCGACGAGGCCCGGCGCGAGGCGCGCCGCGTGCTCGATGCGCTTGCGCCTTACGTCGCCCAAGGGATGCCGGTGGTCGGGCTCGAGCCTTCGTGCCTGTTCACCTTCCGCGACGAGTTCGCGGCGCTGTTGCCGGGATCGGCGCAGGATCTCGCCGCGCGGGCGCGGAGCTTCGCCGAGTTCGTCGCCGAGGAGGCGTCGGCGCATCGCTTGCGCGACCGCCTCGGACCTTTGGGGGCGGGGCGCGCGCTGGTCCACGGCCACTGCCACGAGAAGGCCTTCGGCGCTTTCGATGCGGTCGTCGCCGCGCTGCGCCTGGTTCCCGGGCTCGCGCCCGAGCCGGTCGAGGCGGGCTGCTGCGGCATGGCGGGGGCTTTCGGCTATGCGGCCGAGCATTACGAAATTTCAATGCGGATGGCCGAAAACGGGCTTTTGCCGGCGGTGCGCGCGGCCGCGCCCGACGCTATTCTGGTCGCCGACGGGGTAAGCTGCCGCCATCAGATCGCGGACGGCGCAGGGCGCGCGGCGCTCCACGTCGCCCGCGTTCTGCGCCGGGCGATCGAGATACGAGAGGGGCGATGAGGACTAGCGAAAACGAAGAGATGGAGCCCGAACCTATGGCGCTTGTGAGCCCTTCGCCGATCCCGCGGCGCAGCCTTCACGACGAGGTCGTCGATCGGGTGCGCGAGATGATCCTCGACGGCCAGATCCCGGCCGGGGCGCGGCTGCACGAACGCGCGCTCTGCGAGCAGCTCGGCGTCTCGCGGACGCCGCTTCGCGAAGCCTTCAAGGTGCTCGCCTCGGAGGGGCTGATCGCGCTTCGGCCCAATCGCGGCGCGGTCGTGACCCGGCTGACGATCGCCGACGTCGAGGAGATGTTCGAGGTCATGGGGGCGCTCGAAGCGCTCGCCGGCGAGCTCGCCTGCCGCCGGATCACGGATATCGAGATCGACGAGATCCGCGCGCTTCATTACAAGATGCGCGCCCATCACGCCCGCGGCGAACGGCGCGAGTATTTCGAGCTCAACCAGGAAATTCATCGCCGGATCGCCGCCGCGGCCGGCAACGAAACTCTGGTCGGGATCGTCGATGCGCTCGGCGCGCGCATCCGCCGGGCGCGCTATCAGGCCAACCTCTCGAAACCGCGCTGGGACGCGGCGGTCGCCGAGCACGATGCGATTCTGGACGCGCTCGAAGCCCGCGACGGCCCCCGTCTTGCAGCGATTCTGCGTCGCCACCTCGCCAACAAGTGCGAGGTCGTCAAGGCCGCGATCCGCGCCGAACGCGCGGCGGAGTAGCGCGCCGGACCGCGTTTTCCGTATTTTTTCGCCGCCTTTGATTTTGCCGATTGGCGCGGCCTCTCGCCGCTGATACAAGCGATTCAACGTGGCAGCGGGCGCGAACGGGCGCGCCCGAGGGGCAGGGAGGCGATCATGAAATCGCACGCGCGGGTCGTTGTGATCGGCGGCGGCGCTCTCGGCGTCGGCGCGCTCTATCATCTCGTCAAGGAAGGCTGGAGCGACGTGGTGCTGGTCGAGAAGGGCGAGCTCACCTCGGGCTCGACCTGGCACGCCGCGGGGCTCATTCCCCATTTCATCGGCAGCCTCACCATGGCCAAGATCCACGCCTACGGCGCCGATCTTTATAAGCGGCTCGAGGCCGAGACCGGCCAGGCCACCGGCTGGCACGGCTGCGGCGCGATCCGGCTCGCGACCAACGACGACGAGGTCGACTGGTTCCGCTACGTTCAAGGCGTGCTCCGGCTCGCCGGGGTCGAGTGCCATTTGATCGGCCCCGACGAGATCCGCAGGCTGCACCCGCTTCTCGACACCGAAGGCGTGATCCTCGGCGCCTACACCCCGGGCGACGGCCATACCGACCCGGCGGGCAGCACCAACGCCATGGCGATCGGGGCCCGCAATGGCGGGGCCGAGATCTACCGCCACACCCGGGTGACCGACGTCGCTTTGCGCCCGAGCGGCGAGTGGGCGGTGGCGACCGAAAAGGGAACGATCGTCTGCGAGCATGTGGTCAACGCGGCGGGCTCGTTCGCGCCCCAGGTCGGCGCGATGGTCGGGCTCAAGGTGCCGCTCGTGAACATGGTTCACCAGTATCTGGTGACCGAACCGATCCCCGAGGTCGCGGCGCTCGAGGACGAGTTTCCGGTGGTCCGCGATCCCCGGGCGTCGTGCTACTACCGGCGCGAGAAGCAGGGCCTGATCGTCGGCCCCTACGAGGCCGAAGGCGCCGAGGCCTGGGGCCTCGACGGCATCGACTGGAGCTTCGACATGGAGCTCCTGCCGCCCGATATCGACCGCCTTGGCCCCCATCTCGAGCTCGCGATGAAGCGCATCCCCGCCTTCGCCGGCGCAGGGATTCGCCAAATCGTCTCGGGTCCGATCACCCATACCCCCGACGGCAACTTCTACCTCGGGCCGGCGGCGGGCCTGCGCAACTACTGGATGTGCTGCGGGGCCTCGATCGGCATCACCCAGGGACCGGGGGCGGGGCGGACCCTCGCCCAGTGGATGGTCCACGGCCAGGCCGAGGTCAACGTGCGCGAGATCGACCCGCGGCGTTTCGGCGACTGGGCGGTTGGGAAGTATTGCCTCGAGAAGTCGATCGACGACTATCAGCATATGTACGCGGTCCATCTCCCGGGCGAGGCCCGCGAAGCCGGCCGGCCGGTCAAGACCACGCCGATCTACGAGACCTTGAAGGCGCGGGGCGCGGTCTATGCCGAGAGCTTCGGATGGGAGCGGCCCAAGTGGTTCGACCGCGCGGGCGAGGGCGAGCGTTACGGCTTCCGGCGCACGAACTGGTTCCCGGCCGTGGCCGAGGAGTGCCGCGCCGTGCGCGAGCGCGCAGGCGTGCTCGACCTTACGAGCTTCGCCAAGTACGAGGTGACGGGCGGCGACGCGCGGGCCTTTCTCGACCGGCTCACGGCCAACCGTTTGCCGGGCCGCGACGGGCGGATCGTGCTCACCCATATGCTGACCGAGGCCGGGCGGATCGAGAGCGAGCTTACGATCACTCGGCTCGCCGCCGACCGCTACTATCTGCTTTCCGGCGCCGTGGCCGAGCTTCACGACCTCGACCTCCTGACGCAGGGGCGGCGCGCGGGCGAGGACGTGGCGATCGCCGACGTGACCGACGACTACGGCGTTCTCGTTCTCAGCGGGCCGCGGGCGCGCGACGTGCTCGGCGCGCTCACCGACGCCGATCTCGGCAACGCCGCCTTCCCCTGGCTCATGGGCCGTGAGATCACGGTCGCCGGGGTGCCCCTTCGCGCGCTGCGCATCTCCTATGTGGGCGAGCTCGGCTGGGAGCTTCATATGCCGATCGGCGAGATGAAGCGCCTTTACGAAGCGGTCATGGCGGCGGGCGAGCCTTTCGGGATCGCCGACTTCGGGCTTTACGCCATGAACAGCCTGCGGCTCGAGAAGGGCTATCGCGGCTGGGGCGCCGAACTCACCAACGAGGTCACCATGATCGAAGCCGACATGGAGCGCTTCGTCGCCTACGACAAGGGCGACTTCCTGGGCCGCGCGGCGCTCCTCAGACAGAAGGAAGAGGGGGTTTCGACCCGGTTGGTCCTGCTCGCGGTCGAGGCCGCCGACGCCGACGCCATGGGCAACGAGCCCGTGCTCGCGGACGGACGCGCGGTCGGCGTCACAACCTCGGGCGGCTACGGGCACGCGGTTGGCCAGAGCCTCGCCTTCGCCTATGTCGAGCCCGCGCTCTCCGCGCCGGGAACGGCGCTTGCGGTCCAGATCCTGGGCGAGGCGCGGCCCGCCCGCGTGCTCCCCGCGCCGCCCTACGATCCCGACAACGCGCGCTTGCGATCCTAACAGCCGGCGAGCCGGGTCGGCGTCGATGGCTCAGCGGAAGCGCGCGAACCCAGCCAGCGGTCCACGAAGCGGTCGAACCAAGCGTGCATCGCCGGCCCATAGCGTTCGTGCGCAGGAATCTGCTCGTCCTTGGGGCGGGCGCCGGGCGCGCCCATCTTGTGCCCCGCAACCTCCATCCACCGGCGCAGGATGTCGGTTCGCATCTCGGGATGGAACTGGAGCCCATAGGCCCGGTCGTCGACGCGGAAGGCCTGGTTCTCGAAGATCTCGCCGGTGGCGAGAAGCTCGGCCCCGGGCGGCAGGGTGAAGCCCTCGCGATGCCAGTGATAGACGCGGATCGGCTCGGGAAACAGCGCGCGGCCGGCCGGCGTCGGCGTGATCGAATAGTAGCCGATCTCGGCCATGCCTTCGGGATGGGGGGCGACCCGGCCGCCGAGCACGCGGGCGAGCATCTGCGCGCCCAGGCAGATGCCGAGAAACGGCGCGCCGACGTTGAGCGCCTTCTCGATCCAGGCGAGCTCGTCGCGGATGAAAGGCAGCGTCGCGTCGTCGTTGGCGCTCATCGGCCCGCCGAAGACCACCGCTCCGGCGAGGGCGCGCGGATCATCGGGCAGCGGATCGCCCTCGCGGGGGCAACAGCGGCGCGTTTTCCACCCCTTGGCGTGGAGCGCCTCGGCCACCTGGCCCGGCTGCGAGCGGGCGCTGTGGACGACGAGCAGGACCGTATCGGGGGCGTCCCGGCTCATGCGGCGGGCACCCCTGCGCCCGAGGTCAGGCGGCTGACGCGGAAGCCGGCCGCCGTCAGCCGAGCCATGATGTCGCGGACGTGATCGGTGTCCCGGGTCTCGATCACGACGTCGAGATCGGCCTGCTTCGCGGGCAGGACCGAGAAGGCGCGCTGGTGATAGACCTCGATGATGTTGGCTTCGGTCTCGCCGATAATTCGAGCGACCCGGGCGAGCGTGCCCGGCGCATCGGGGATCTCGATCCTGAGGCAGACGATGCGGCCGTCGCGCACCAGGCCGCGCATGATGACCGACGACAAAAGGCGAAGATCGATATTGCCGCCCGAAATCAGCACCCCTACGCGGTGGCCGGCGAAGCGGTCGCGGTGGGCGAGCAGCGCGGCGAGCGCGGCGGCCCCTGCGCCTTCGGCCACGGTCTTCTCGATTTCGAGGAGCAGGAGCACGCCGCGTTCGAGATCGTCCTCACCGACCAGCATGGTCTCGTCGACCAGGCGCTCGACGATGGCGCGGGTGATCTCGCCTACGGTCTTGACGGCGATGCCTTCGGCGATGGTCCGTCCGCCCGACTGGGGCGCGAGCTTGCGTATCGCCTGATACATCGAGGGGTAGAGCGCCGCCTCGACCCCGACGACCTGAATCTCGGGCTTGATCGCCTTGGCGGCGGTCGCGATCCCCGAAATCAGGCCGCCGCCTCCGATCGGCGCCACGAGAACCTCAAGGTCGGGGTGATCGGCGAGCATTTCGAGCGCGATGGTTCCTTGACCCGCGATGATCTTTTCGTCGTCGTAAGGATGGACGAAAGTGAGCCCTTCCTCGGCCGCGATCTTGCGGGCGCGCACGGCGGCCTCGTCGATGGTGTCGCCCTCGAACACGACGCGGGCGCCGAAGCGCCGCGTGTTCACCGCCTTGACCTGGGGGGTGCCCTTGGGCATGACGATGGTCGCCCGGACGCCTTCGCGTTGGGCGTGGTAGGCGACCGCCTGGGCATGATTCCCGGCCGACATGGCGATGACGCCGGCCGCGCGCTCGGCCTCGCTGAGCGCGCGCAGCTTGACGAGCGCGCCGCGGTCTTTGAACGAGCCCGTGTACTGGAGGTTTTCGAACTTGAGGACCACCTCGCAACCGGTGATCTCGGACAGGGTGCGCGAATGCGTCGACGGCGTGCGCACCACCTCGCCCTCGATGACCGCGGCCGCGGCCTCGATGTCCTTGAGCGTAACCGTCATTTCCATTCCCTCGCCTCGATACGCGCAGGCGGCTGCGCCGCCCGGCGCATCATGGCCGGAGCGCAGCCGCGAGCGCAAGGGGCGAGGCTAGGAAGGGCGCGCCTCAGGGCCGCTCGCCATTGGCGATGCGCCGCTCGATGTCGTCGATGCAGGGCAGAACTTGCGAGATGTCGTCGACCACGTAGTGCGCCCCGGCTTGGCGCATGCGGCGATAGGCGCGTTCGCGCTTGGCGGCCCGCACCTCGGGCTCGAGGGCTTCGACCTCGGCGAGCGGCAAGCCGATCTCGTTGCCGCTCATGGCGAGCCCGATGGTCCACATGCCGGCATTCAGCCCTTCCTCGATTCCGGGAATGGTGTCGTCGACCTTGACGCAGGCGTCGACCGGCGAGACCTGGAGGTCGATGACGTTCTTGAGGCACATGAAGGGATAGGGCCGGCCGGCCGGCACGTCGCCCGCGCAGACCGTGGCGTCGGGCTCGTAGCCCTGCTTCTTGGCGTCGGCGAGGTTGATCGCCATCATCTCGGGCAGGTAGCCGCTGGTCGAGCCGATCTTGATATCGCGCTTGCGCAGCGCCTCGACCGTCTCGATCGTGCCCGGGATCAGGGTCGAGTACTCGGACAGGCATTCGAGCTGGAGCGGCACGAAGTCGGCGAACATGCGCTCGACGTCGTCCTCGGTGGGCGGCCGGCCGTGCTTCTCGATCCAGCGCTGGCGGACGCTGTCCATCTGGCTGATCTGGCGGATGTGGACCTTTTTGTGGGCCCCCATCGGCGCGCGCGCCTCGTCGATGGTGATCGGCACGTCCTGGCGCTTGAACACCTCGACGAAGACCACGGCCGGGGCCATGCAGCCGTAATCCATGGTCGTGCCGGCCCAATCGAACAGGACGGCGCGAACGGGGCCCGTGTAGCGACGGCGGTAAACGAAAGTCATGGCGGCGTATCCTTTCGGCGAAGGGTGAGATCAGTTACGATTCAGAAGGTTTTCGGCTCAAGCGCTCAGCCGCTTGCGGCCGAACGGGCGCGCGCGGGCGCGCGGTCGGCGACCCCCATCTCGTCGAGCGTCTCTCTGATAGCGGCGAGCGCGCCCCGGATGTCGTTCTCATCCAGCCGTCCGATGCAGCCGATGCGGAAGCTGTCGGCGACCGTCAGCTTGCCCGGGTAGATGACATAGCCGCGCGCGCGCAGGCTGTCGTAGAACCGCTGGAAGTCGAAGGCGGGATCGGCGGGGGTGTGGAAGGTGACGATGATCGGGGCCTGGAGCGAATCGGGCAGCAGGGTCTCGAACCCGAGCGCCCGCATGCCCTCGACGAGCGCCTTGCAGTTGCGGCCGTAGCGCGCGCCGCGTCCGGCGACGCCGCCTTCGGCCTCGTGCTCGTCGAGCGCCCGGTCGAAGGCCGCAAGCACATGGGTCGGCGGCGTGAACCGCCACTGGCCGTTGCGCTCCATCGCCCGCCACTGGTCGTAAAGGTCGAGGCTCAGCGAGTGCGCATTGCCCGCCGCCGCTTCGAGCGCGCTTTGGCGAATGATCGCGAAGCCCATACCGGGAACGCCTTCGAGGCACTTGTTGCTGGATGCGACCACGGCGTCGAAGGACGTCTTGCGGGCGTCGAGCGGCAGCGCGCCGAAGGCGCTCATGGCGTCGATGATCAGGCTGCGGCCATGGCGGGCGACCACCGCGGCGATCTCCTCGATCGGGTTGAGAAGGCCCGATGTGGTCTCGCAGTGGACCGCGGCGACGTGGGTGATCGCGGGATCGGCTTCGAGCGCGGCGTCGAGTGCATCCGGATCGTTGGGCGTGTCCTCGGGGGTCTCGATCGCGGTCACGGCGCGGCCCATGATCTCGCAGATCTTGACGATGCGCCGGCCGTAGGCCCCGTTGACCAGCGCCAGCATCTTGCCGTCGCGGGGCAGAAGCGTGCCCACGGCGGCCTCGACGGCGAAAGTTCCGCTGCCCTGGACCGGCACGCAGACATGGCTCTCTTCGGCGCCTGCGATGGCGAGGAGACGCGCGCGAATGCGGGCGTTCAGCGCGATGAAATCGACGTCGCGCGAGCCCCAGTCGCGCATCATCGCCGCCTTGGTCTCGCGCGAGGTGGTCAATGGGCCGGGCGTGAGAAGAAGGGGCTCTGTCTCGGTCGTCATGGCGGTGTATCCTTGCTGCGTCGGGCCGCGGGGCGGTCGCCTTGCGGTTATCGACCAAGCTGCGATATAAATCAAATTACATCGATTTATGATTGTGATATATTTTACTTATGAACTACGCGCAGCTTCGCGCCTTTCATGCGGTCGCCACTGAAGGCAGCTTCACCAAGGCCGCCGAGGCGCTATGCGTGAGCCAGCCGGCGGTGACCATCCAGGTCAAGGCGCTCGAAGAGGCATACGGCGTCCTTCTCGTCCACCGCCGCGGGCATCAAGTGGCGCTCACCGATCTCGGAGCCAAGCTTCTCGAGATCACGCGCCGGATCTTCGGCCTCATGGAAGAGGCGGACGAGGCGCTCTCGGCGGCGCGCGAGCTGCGCTCGGGCCATCTCCGGGTCGGCGCCGACGGCCCTTTCTTCGTGATGCCGCTGCTCGCCGCCTTCGTCGCCCGATATCCCGGGGTGCGGGTCACGGTGGCGATGGGCAACTCGCAGGCGGTGCTCGCCGATCTTCTCGAGTATCGCGCCGACGTGGCGGTCCTCGCCCAGGCGGGCGTCGACAAGCGGTTTCACGCCATCCCCTTCAGCCGTCAGCCAATCGTCGTTTTCGTCCCCCGCGATCACGAATGGGCGGGGAGGCGGAGGCTCCGCCTCGCCGAGCTCGACGGCGCGCCGATGGTCCTGCGCGAGCAGGGCTCGGTCACCCGACGGATCTTCGAGGCGGCGCTCGAGCGCGCCCGCGTGCGGCCCAAGGTGGTGCTGGAGATCGGCAGCCGCGAAGCGCTCCGCGAGGCGGTCGCCGCGGGACTCGGGATTGGCGTCGTCTCGCGGGCCGAGCTCGGCGGCGACGACCGTTTCGCGACCATCGAGGTCGCCGACGCGACGCTCGAATCGGACGAGTTCGTGGTCTGCCTCAAGGAGCGCCGCAACCTGCGCACGGTCCAGGCTTTTCTTGCTTTGGTCGAGGACGCCCGCGCCGGCCGCGAAACGCCGCGGCTTTAAGCGCCCGTTAACCCTGTCGGGTTAGCTTGCGGTCAAATCGGCAGGCGCAGACATGCTTTCGCCGCGCCCAAGGGTCGAACGTGAGGTGAGATATGACTCGGTTTCTGGTCACGCCCGACAATCCTTCGGGGTGGAAGCTCGAAGACATTCTCTCCGAGATCCAGAACGACATCATCCGCCGCAGCACCAAGATCCTCGACGACCCGCGGCCCGAGGCGCGCGTCGTGCTCAACAACAACATCGAGATTCTGGGCCTGTTGACCCGCTGTATCGCGCACGCGACCGATTCGACCCGCATCCTCGCAAAAAGCCTTGGCCCCAGCAGAGCGGCCGAAGGCGGCCCGCCGCGCATCGGCAAGCCTTAGGGGGCGGTTTCAGTCCGCCTCGCGCGCGGCGTCGAGGCGCGCCAGGATCTCCGGCGTATCGACGTCGATCAGCACGCTATCATCGTCGCAAGCGACCTCGAAGACGGCCGAATCATGCGCGGCCAAGAGATGCCGCGCGCCCACGTCGCCTGTCAGTCGGTCGATCTCGGGGAAGAAGCGCGCCGCCCATAGCACCGGGTTGCCTCTCTTGCCCCGGTAGACGGGAACGCAGATGGCGCGTCCCGCGTCGGGGTCGAAGGCGTCGATCAGGCGGTCGATCAGCGCCGCCGTGACGCGCGGCATGTCGCCGAGACAGATCACCGCGCCGTCGATATCGGCGGGAAGGGCGGCGATGCCGGCGCGGAGCGAGCCGCTCATCCCCGCCGCATAGTCCGGGTTGTGGACGAAAGCGACATCGAGCCCGGCGAGCGCGGCGCGGATCGCTTCGGCTTCGTGGCCGGTCACGACGACGACCGGGTTCGCGCGCGAGCCGAGCGCCGCCGCGGCCGCGTGCGCGACCATCGGGCGGCCCTCGACCGGACTCAACAGCTTGTTCGCCGCGCCCATGCGCCGCGAGCGCCCGGCGGCGAGCACCACCGCGGCGATCCGGGGCGTCCGCTCAGCGGCGAGCGGCGCTTGCGGGGGCGAAGCCTTGCGGCGGGGAAGCGGCCGGGCCGCGATCTCCTTCATCAGCCCGCCCGCGCCCATGCGCATGATCTCGGCCCCCGTAAGCGGGAGGTCGGCCGCGATCCGACGCAAGAGGCGGTCGCAGCCCTGCTCGCGGGGCGAGCGCGCCGAGCCCGGTAGGCCGAGGACCGTCGCCGCGCCGAGCCGCGCCAGCAGCGTGAGGTTGCCGGGATCGACCGGCATCCCGAAATGAAGGACTTCGCCGCCCGCGGCCTCGATCGCGGAAGGGATCACGTCGGCGCGGTCGGCGGTGGCCGAGGCTCCGAATGCGAGGATGAGCGCGCAGCCCTCTTCGACAAGGGCGCAAAGCGCGGCGGCGGCCGCCTCCACCGTGTGCGGGCAGCGCCGTTCCGCCGCAAGCGTCGCCTCGACCGCGGCGAGCCGCGCCCGAGTGATCGCGGCCGTCTTCTCGACCACGTCGTCGCGCAAGCCAGGCAGCAGGGTTTGCACGAGCCCCGCCGTCCGTGGGCGATAGGGCGCGATGCGCACCGCAGGCGCAGGCTCGGCGGCGGCCTCGGCGCAGGCCGCGACCGCCCGGGCCGGGGCCGCCAGCGGCACGATCTTGACCGTCGCGACGAGGTCGCGGACTTCGACCGGGGCGAACGGCTCCAGGGTCGCAAAGGTGACCGATTCGTGGACCAGGTTGATCCGGTCGATGCGCGCGCGCTCGATCACCGCGACGCCGCGCGCGGCGGCGAACAGGTTGCAACGTCCGGTGAACGCGGGGCCCAAGGAGACGCCCTCGCCGCGAGCGGCCTCGGCGACCCGACGGGCGGCCTCGTCCTCGCCGAGATCGTCCGCCTCCAGCCGCGCGACCGTGACCGTCTCGATTCCGCTCGCCCGCAGCGCCGCGATCTCGGCCGCGCCGAGGCGCGCGCCTTTGCCGATCCGCCGACCGCCGGCGCGAAGGCTGTGGACCAGGAGCGCGCCCTCGGCCTCGTCGAGGGGTACGCGGAGGATCTTCACGCCACCGCCTCGGCGCGCGCGTCCTTGCGGCGGGTGGCGGTGATCTCGGCCATGATCGCGATCGCGATTTCGGCCGGAGACCGCGCGCCGATGTCGAGCCCGACGGGGCCGTGGATGCGCGCGATCGCCGCCGCGTCGTGGCCCATCTCGGCGAGCCGGGCGCAACGCTTGGCGTGGGTGCGTCGGCTCCCGAGCGCGCCGATGTAGAAGGCGGGCGAGCGAAGCGCGACGTCGAGCGCGGGGTCGTCGAGCTTGGGGTCGTGGGTCAGGGTGACCACCGCGGTGCGCGAATCGGGGGCGAGCGCGCGCAGGGCCTCGTCGGGCCAGTCGCGCGAGATCGCGACGCCTGGAAAGCGGGCGTCATCGGCGAAGGCGCGGCGCGGATCGACCACCGCGACCCGGTAGCCGGCGAGCCCCGCCACCCGCGCGAGGGGCTGGGTGATATGGACCGCGCCGACGATGATCAGCCTGAGCGGGGGATTGAACACGTGAATGAACACGGGACCGCCCGGGCCCTCCACGGTGGCGCTCGCGTCGCGGGCGAGGGCGGCGCGCGCCGCCGCGGCCTGGGCCTCGCCGAGCGCCCGCTCCCCGAAGACCTCGTCCTCGATCAGAAGCGCCTGCGCGCCGCTCTCAAGGTCGGTGATCAGGGCGGCCGGTCGTTTTTCGGCCCGGGCCGCATTGAGCCGGCGCAGGATCTCGTCCTTCACCCGACCCGCTCCACGAAGACCTCGACCGTGCCGCCGCAGGCGAGTCCCACCGACCAAGCGGTCTCGTCGGCGACGCCGTAGTGGAGGAGGCGGGGCTTGCCGTCGGCGATCGTTCGGCGGGCCTCCTCGATCACCGCGCCTTCGATGCAGCCGCCCGAGACCGAGCCCTGGAAGACTCCCGCCTCGTCCACCACGAGCTGGCTGCCGACGGGGCGCGGGCTCGACCCCCAGGTCCGCACCACGGTGGCGAGCGCGACCCCTTTGCCCTCGCGCCGCCAGCGTTCGGCGATCGCGAGCGCGTCGTCGTCCGCCTCCAAGACGGGCGGTTCCTTAGGCGCTGGGCTCAGACTGCGGTCTTCCACGGTCGCCGAATCCCTGATCTGCGCGCATCGAGATCGGCGAGCGCCTTCGCCAAGCCGTCGAGGCTTTCGAGGTTGTGGACCGGCCGAAAGTCGTCGACATGGGGAAGGATCGCCCGGATGCCCGCCGATTTTGGCGCGAATCCGTCGTAACGCAAGAGCGGGTTGAGCCAGATCAGCCGCCGGCAGGACTTGTGCAGCCGCTCGACCTCGCGTCCCAGAAGCGCGCTGTCGTCGCGTTCGAGCCCGTCGGTGACCAGAAGAACGACCGCGCCCTGGCCGAGCACGCGGCGCGACCACGAAAGGTTGAAGGCCGCGAGGCAAGGGCCGATCCGGGTGCCGCCGTCCCAGTCCTCGACCGCTTCCGCGACGCGGTCGAGCGCCACGTCGACGTCGCGATGGCGAAGCTGGCGCGTGATGTTGGTCAGCCGCGTCCCGAAGACGAAGGCGTGCACCCGGTCGCGGTCGTTGGCCACCGCGTGCATGAAGTGAAGGAACATGCGCGAGTAGCGGCTCATCGAGCCCGAGATGTCGCACAGCACCACGAGCGGCGGCGGCCTGAGCCGAGGCCGCGCGAGCCGCAGCGGAATGATGTCGCCGCCGGTCCGAAGCGCCGCGCGCAGGCTCGCCCGCATGTCGATCCGCGGCCCTCTACGGTCGGCGACGAAGCGCCGCGTGCGCTGGGGCGCGAGCTGGAGCCGCATCGCCTCGGCGGCCTTGCGGGCGAGCGCGAGCTCGGCCGTCGACATCTGCTCGAAGTCGGCCTTGCGCAGCATCTCGCGGTCGGACCAGGTGAGAACGGCGTCGACCTCGATCTTTTCCTCGGCGTCCTCGCCCGCGCTTTCGCCGAGCCCGGGCCGCGCGGCGAGCGCATCGACCAACCGCCGGCTCAAACGCTCCGACTGCTCGGAGCGCATGCCGCCCTCGGGACGGACGTCGGGCAGCAAAAGCGCCATCATCCGGCTCAGAAGCTCGGGGTTGCGCCAAAAGAGATGGAAAGCCTGATCGAACAGGGCGCGCTGCTCGCGGCGATCGACGAAAACCGCGTGCAGCGCCCAGTAGAAGTCGTCGCGCCGCGAAAGCCCTATGGCCTCGACCGCGCGGATCGCCTCGAGCACCTTGCCGGTGCCGACCGGAAGCCCGGCGGCGCGCAGCGTCCGCGCGAAGTGGAGGATGTTCTCGACCAGCCGCCCGCCGCTCAAATCGCTGTCGGGCGCGGAGGCTTGAGAGTTGTTGTCGGAGCCGATCACGGAACCGTTCACGGCGTTCCCGCGGCCGCGACCTCGTGCTTGACCTGGTCGAGAATGCGCCGGGCCTCGCCGCCCTGCACCTTGGCGATGTCGTCCTGGTACTTGAGGACGACGCCGAGGGTGTTGTCGACCGTTTCGGGGTCGAGGGCGATCTTGTCGAGCGCGGTCAACGCTTCGGCCCAGTCGATGGTCTCGGCGACGCCCGGGAGCTTGAACAGGTCGGCCTTGCGCAGGGCCTGGACGAAGGCGACGATCTCGCGCGAAAGGGTCTCGGCCGCGTTCGGGGCCTTGGCCTTGAGGATCGCGATCTCGCGTTCGGCCGAAGGATAATCGATCCAGTGATAGAAGCAGCGCCGTTTGAGCGCGTCGTGGATCTCGCGCGTCCGGTTCGAGGTGATGATCGTGATCGGCGGCTCTTCGGCGCGAATGGTTCCGATCTCGGGGATCGTGACCTGGTAGTCCGAGAGCACTTCGAGGAGGTAGGCCTCGAACGGCTCGTCGGCGCGGTCGAGCTCGTCGATCAGCAGCACGGGCGCTCCCGCGATCGAGGGCTCGAGCGCCTGGAGGATCGGGCGGCGGATCAGGAAGCGTTCGGCGAAGATGTCCTCGACCAGAAGGTCGCGGTCGGTCTCGCGCGCGACCTCGGCGATGCGCAGCTCGACCATCTGGCGCGCGTAGTTCCACTCGTAGACCGCCGAGGCGACGTCGAGCCCTTCATAGCACTGGAGTCGGATCAAGGGCCGCGCGAGGGCGCCGGCGAGCACCTTGGCCACCTCGGTCTTGCCGACCCCGGCCTCGCCTTCGAGAAGGATCGGCCGGCCGAGGCGGAGCGCAAGATAGGCCACGGTGGCGAGGCTGCGGTCGGCGATGTAACGCTGGCTTGCGAACAGCTCCAGCGTGGCGTCTATGCTGTTGGGAGCGGGCATGAAAAAAAGAGCGACCGAAAAACCGTGAAAGACGCCGTAGCCTAGCCGAGGCGGCGAAGAAGCGAAAGGCCCGGACGGACGACGCGCGAAGCGCCGTCCGCCCGGGCGAAGCCCGAGCCTCGCGGCGGGAGCCTGCGCTCAGGCGGCCGCGGCCACCGCCCGGCGGGCCATGACGCCGATCAGATGGGCGCGATACTCGGCCGAGGCGTGAAGGTCCGCATTCAGCCCTTCGGGCGAGATCGTCACGCCGTCGATCGCCGCCGGCGAGAAATCCGCGCTCAGCGCGCGTTCAAGCTCGGCCGAGCGGAACACGCAGGAACCCGCGCCCGTGATCGCGACCCGCACCGCGCTCCCGGTCTTGGCGACCATCACCCCGACCACCGCATAGCGCGAGGCCGGGTTGGCGAACTTGGCGTAGCCCGCCTTCTCGGGCAGCGGGAAGCTCACCTTGGTGATGATCTCGCCGTCCTTGAGCGCGGTCTCGAACAGGCCGGTGAAGAAGTTGTCGGCCGCGATCTCGCGCTGGTTGGTGTGCACGGTCGCATTCAGCCCGAGCACCGCCGCCGGGTAGTCGGCCGCCGGATCGTTGTTGGCGAGCGAGCCGCCGATGGTTCCGCGGTTGCGGACCTGGGCGTCGCCGATCCCGCCCGCAAGACGGGCGAGCGCGGGGATCGCCTTCTGCACGTCGGACGAAGCGGCGACCTCGGCGTGTCGGGTCATGGCCCCGATCTCGATTGCGTTGCCGAGCGGGCGGATGCCCGAAAGCCCCTCGATCGCGCCGAGATCGACGAGATCCGAGGGCTGGGCGAGACGCTGCTTGAGCGCAGGGATCAGGGTTTGGCCGCCGGCGATGAACTGGCCGTCGGCGGCGCGCTGGAGCGCGGCCACGGCCTCGTCGAGCGAGGTCGGCCGGTGATAAGCGAAGCTGTACATCGGTTGTCTCCTCCCTCTCGCGGCTACTCGGCGGCCTTCGCCTGCTGCATGGCGCGCCAGACCTTCTCGGGCGTGGCCGGCATGTCGATGTGGCGGACGCCGTAAGGCGCGAGCGCATCGGTGATCGCGTTGATCAGCGCCGGCGGCGCGGCGATCGCGCCCGCTTCGCCGCAGCCCTTCACCCCCAGCGGGTTGTGGGGGCAGGGGGTCTCGGTCATGGCGACGCGGAACGAAGGCAGGTCGTCGGCCCGCGGCATGCAGTAGTCCATGTACGAGCCGGTGACGAGCTGGCCCGAGTTCGAATCGTAGACGCAGCCTTCGAGAAGGGCCTGGCCGACGCCTTGGGCGATGCCGCCGTGGACCTGGCCCTCGACGATCATCGGGTTGATGACCTTGCCGAAGTCGTCCACGGCCACCCAGTCCACGATGTCGACGACGCCGGTCTCCTTGTCGATCTCGACCTCGCAGATATGCGTTCCCGCCGGGAAGGTGAAGTTGAGCGGGTCGTAGAACGCGGTCTCGTCGAAGCCGGGCTCGAGCCCCTCGGGATAGTTGTGGGGCACGTAAGCCGCGAAGGCCACCTCGGCGATCGACTTGGTCTTGTCGGTTCCGGCGACGCGGTAGGCGCCGGCCTCGAACTCGATATCGTCGACCGAGGCCTCCATGAGATGGGCGGCGATCTTCTTACCTTTCTCGATCAGCTTCTCGCAGGCCCGGATAATGGCGCTGCCGCCGACCGCGAGCGAGCGCGAGCCATAGGTGCCCATCGCCATCGGGATCGCGCCGGTGTCGCCGTGCACGATCTCGACGTTCTCGTAAGGCACCCCGAGGGTCTCGGCGACGAGCTGCGAGAACGTCGTCTCGTGGCCCTGGCCGTGGGCGTGCGAGCCGGTGAACACGGTGACGCTGCCGGTGGGATTGAAGCGGACTTGGGCCGATTCCCACAGGCCCACCCCGGCGCCGAGCGAGCCCACCACCGCCGACGGCGCGATGCCGCATGCCTCGATATAGCAGGAGAAGCCGATCCCGCGCAGCTTGCCCCGGGCCTCCGATTGGGCGCGCCGGGCGGCGAAGCCCTGGTAGTCGATCAGCTTCAGCGCTTCGTCGAGCGCGAGGGCGTAGTTGCCCGAATCGTACTGAAGCGCGACCGGCGTCTGATAAGGGAAGGCGTCCGGCGGCACGAAATTGCGCCGCCTGAGCTCGGCCGGATCGATCCCCATCTCGCGGGCCGCGGTCTCGACCACGCGTTCGAGCGCATAGGTCGCCTCCGGCCGCCCCGCCCCGCGGTAGGCGTCGACGGGCGCGGTGTTGGTGAACACCGCCTTGACGTTGCAGAAGATCGCCGGCGTCGTGTACTGGCCGGCGAGCAGGGTGGCGTATAGATAGGTCGGGATCGCGGTTGCGAAGCTCGATAAATAAGCCCCCATGTTGGCCGTGGTCTCGACCTTAAGGGCGAGGAACTTGCCGTTCTCGTCGAGGCCGAGGGCGACGCGGGTCACATGGTCGCGGCCGTGGGCGTCGGTCATGAAGCTCTCGCTGCGCTCGGCCGTCCACTTGACCGGCCGGCCGACCTTCTTCGCCGCCCAGGTGCAGACCGTTTCCTCGGCGTAGCAGAAGATCTTGGACCCGAAGCCGCCGCCCACGTCGGGCGCGATGACCCGGATCTTGGCCTCCGACAGCCCGAGCACGAAGGCGCAGAGGATCAACCGCAGAAGATGCGGGTTCTGGCTCGTCGTATAGAGGGTGTAGCTGTCGGTGCCGGCGTCGTACTCGCCGATGGCCGCGCGCGGCTCGATCGCGTTGGGGATGAGCCGGTTGTTGACGAGGTCGAGCCGGGTCACGTGGTGCGCCTTGGCGAGCGCGGCGTCAACCTCGCCCTCGTCGCCGAGCACCCAGTCGTAGCACAGATTCCCCGGGGCCTCGTCGTGGACCTGGGGCGCGCCCTCCGCGAGCGCCTTGGTGGGCTCGGTGACCGCCGGCAGGACGTCGTAATCGACCTCGACCAGCTCGGCGGCGTTCTTGGCCTCTTCGAGCGTCTCGGCGATCACCACGGCGACCTGGTCGCCGACGTGGCGGACCTTGTCGCGAACCAGCGGGTAATGCGGCCCGGCCTTGTGAGGCTCGCCGTTGCGGTCGGTCACGGTCCAGCCGCAGGGCAGCGAGCCCACGTTGTCGGCCGCCATGTCGGCGCCGGTGAACACCGCGACCACGCCGGGCGCGGCGGCCGCCTTGGCGGCGTCGATTCCTTTGACGACCGCGTGCGCATGGGGCGAACGGACGAAGACGGCGTAGGTCTGGCCGGGACGGTTGATGTCGTCGGTGTAACGGCCGCGGCCGGTGAGAAAGCGGAAGTCCTCCTTGCGCTTCGGCGCGGCGCCGATTCCGTTGTCAGCCATGGTCTCACCCCCTCATCGCTTTGGCGCCGGCCTGAATGGCCTTGACGATGTTGTGGTAGCCGGTGCAACGGCACAGGTTGCCGTCGATCCCGGCGCGGATGTCGGCCTCGCTCGGGTTCGGGTTGCGGCGCACAAGGTCGATGGCGCTCATCACCATGCCGGGCGTGCAGTACCCGCACTGAAGACCGTGATGCTCATGGAACGCGGCCTGCATGGGGTGCAGTTCGCCGTTCTTGGCCAGGCCTTCGATGGTGGTCACCTCGCAACCGTCGGCTTGGACCGCCAGCATGGTGCAGGACTTGACCGAGCGGCCGTCGACGTGGACCACGCAAGCCCCGCACTGGCTGGTGTCGCAGCCCACATGGGTGCCGGTGAGGCCGAGGCCCTTGCGCAGAAGGTCGACAAGAAGCGTGTTCGCCTCGACCTCCTTGGCGACCTTTCGGCCGTTCACCGTGAGGGAGACGGAGATCCCCATACCATCCTCCATCGAACTGTTATCGATCTGTCATTCTGGTCCGATCGGCGACCCTGACCCCGCCGTCGTTCCCGGTCGGTCGTTCGCGTGGCGTCGTGAAGCCTCCCTGCGCCTTTTTCTATGACAGGATTTTTTTCGGACGCCGCTTCGCTAGTTTTGTGTGCCAGCGGCGCGAGGTCAAGGACGGATCGAACCGCGCCCGCCGCAACGGTCCGTTATCGGGCGAACAGATACAAGAGCGCGGCGACGATCGCGAGAACGCCGCCGATCCAAACCCAGGGGCTGAGCCCGCGTCTTTCGGCCGGAATAGGCGCCGCCTCGGGCGGCGGCGCGGCTTCGGCCTCGGCGGCGACGATCTCGCTGAGCGCGCCGAAGAACTGATCGGCGATCTTGCGCGCCGTCGAATCGAGCAGTCTTTGTCCGACCTGGGCGAGCTTGCCGCCGACCTCGGCGTTCGCCTCATAGCGCAGAACCGTCTCGCCGTCGGCCTCGTCAAGGCGAACCTGGGCCGAGCCGCGCGCGAACCCGGCGACGCCTCCCTGGCCCTCGCCGCTGATGCGGTAGCTCTGCGGCGGGTCGAGATCGGACAGCGTCACCTTGCCCTTGAAGCGCGCCTTGACCGGGCCGACCTTGAGCGAGACCCGGGCCGCGAGCTCGGTCTCGGAAAGGCGTTCGATCTCTTCACAGCCGGGGATCGCCTTCTGGAGCACATCGGGGTCGTTGAGCGCCGCCCAAACGCGTTCGCGCGTGGCCGGAATGCGGAATTCGCCCGAAATCTCCATCTGATCCCTCGTTCTTTCGTCTGGGCAAAGGTAGCGACGGGACGGAAGCGGCGCAATGGGCGCGGCCCCGCCTTTAGCTCACGCTCTGCCAGTAGTAGACCACGAGCGAGAGCGCGAGCAACAACGCGATCCAAGCGGTCGCGCCTCCGATCGGCGCGCCCGCCGCGGCCGCCGCCCGCGGTCCGTAGTGACGGCGCAGCACGCCGACCGCGCCGTTAAGAGCGTCTCGCGTCGTCTCTCCCACGGCCGCGGAAACGCGCGCGGCCATCGCCGCCGCGCCGCGCCAGATGCGCGGGGCGAGCCAGCGGTAGGTCCATTCGGCGTCGATGTTCACCGACGGCAGCTCGGGCGGGTAAAGCCCCGAGAGCTTGAGCCAGGCGAAGGCCAGCGCCGAGAAGAACAAGAGCTGAACCTGAGTCACCACATGGGTGAAATCGAACGGCGCGTAATCGACCGGGAAGGGGAGAAGCGCGTACAGAGGCCAAGGATAGACCCCGACCCCGATCGCCAGGGCGGCGGCCATCAGCATGCCGATTCGCATGTTGAGCGGCGGCTCCTTGACGCGAATCCCCGAATCGTGAGCGAAGAAGGCGAAGAAGGGGATCTTGATCCCCGCATGGTGGAACACGCCCGCCGAGGCGAACAGAAGGAACAGCCAGACCCAGCCGTAGCCTTCTTCGAGGGCGGCGGCCATGACCATCGACTTCGAGACGAAGCCGCTGAACAGCGGAAAGGCCGAGATCGACGCCGCGCCGACGATGCAGAGCGCCGTCGTCTGGGGCATCGACTTGTAAAGCCCGCCGAGCTCCGAGCCGTTGATCCGCCCGGTCATGTGGAGAACGGCCCCCATGGCCATGAACAGAAGGCCCTTGAAGATGACGTCGTTGAAAGCGTGCGAGACCGCGCCGTTGAGCGCGAGTTCGGTGCCGATGCCGATCCCGGCGACCATGAAGCCGAGCTGGTTGATCATGCTGTAGCAGAGAACCCGGCGAAGGTCGTTCTCGATCACCGCGTAGAAGATCGGGAACACGGTCATCACGGCGCCGATGTAGACCAACGGCTCGGCGCCAGGAAAGCCGCGGGCGAGGGCGTAGATCGCGGCCTTGGTCGTGAACGCGCTCAAGAACACGGTGCCCGTGGGGGTCGCCTCTGGGTAGGCGTCGGTCAGCCAATTGTGGAGCAGTGGAAAACCGGCCTTGATCCCGAAGGCGAGGAAAATCAGCCAGGTTCCGATCCCGTCGAGGGTCATGGCTTCGAAGGCGATCGAGCCGGTCTCGCGGGAAACGATCAGCACGCCCGCGAGCAGCATCAATCCCGAAACCATCTGAAAGGCGATGTAGCGAAGCCCGGCCCGGGTGGCGCGCGGCGCGCGCCGGGCGAAGATCAGAAACACCGAGGTGATCGCCGCAAGCTCCCAGAACACGAACAGCGTAATCATGTCCCCGGCGAACGCGATGCCGACGGCGCTGCCCGCGTAAGCGAGCGCCGCCACCTGTTGCAATCGGTCGCGGATGTGAAGGCCGTAAACCCCGCCGATGAAGGCGGCGATCGGGAACAGGTAGCCGAACAGAAGGCTCAGCCGGTCGGCGCGGTAGATCACCAGATGATAGTCGAACAGCGCGAGTCCGACCGGTGTCGCGGGCGCTGCGAAGGCTACGCTCGCCAGCGCGGCGAGCGGCGTCGCCAGGACCGCGAGGCTGCGCGCGCCGGCGGGCGCGAGCGCCGCGATCAGGGCGCCGAGCCCGAAGATCAGCGCGGGATGGAGGCTAGCGATCATAGTAATCCTCGCCGCGCATCACGACCTTGCGCATTTCCTTGGCGATCAGCACCAGGGCTACGCAGGCGACGAAGCCGAACAAGGCGTAAAAGCCGAACAGGCCTTCCCAAGGGTGAATGACTTTACGGGTGAAGATCGCATCGAAGCCGAGAACGACGACGCAGAGGACGAAAAGCGCGCCGAGAAGTCGCTTCACGTTTTTCGGGTTATCGAAGATGTGGCGTCGTTCCATGACGGGCTCTCAGTTGACGAACAGCGCGCTGACCAGCCGAAACAGCGGCTGCGGCCAGACGAACAGGGCGAAAGCGCCGAGGCTAGAGAAGACGAGCGCGACGAGGCAGGGCCAGGGCGCTTCGCGGATGCCCAATGCGCGCGAGGGCTCGGCCGGCTTGCAGAAGAAGGCGCGCACCGGGATCGGCATCAGATAGAAGATGTTGAGAAACGAGCTCAGCATCAGGACCGCGAGCAACCAGAGATCGCCCGCATCGAGCGTGCCCAGGGCAAGGTACCACTTGCTCCACAGTCCGCCGAGCGGAGGCAGTCCGATGATCGACAGGCTTCCGATCAGAAAGGCCCCCATGGTGATCGGCATTGTCCGACCGAGGCCGTTGAGCTCGCTCACCTCGGTCTTATGGGTCGCGACGTAGATTGCGCCGGCGGAAAAGAACAGGGTGATCTTGCCGAAGGCATGGGTCGCGATGTGCATCGCGCCGCCTGTGATCCCGAACCGGTTGGCGAGCATGGCGCCGAGCACGATGTAGGAGAGCTGGCTCACAGTGGAGTACGCAAGCCGCGCCTTCAGGTTGTCGCGGGTGAGCGCGACCAACGAAGCGGCGATGATGGTGAACGCGGCGGCATAGGCGATCCACTGACTCGCCGGGATGGCGGCGAGGGTCTCGATTCCGAAGACGTAGACCGCAACCTTGAGCACCGTGAACACGCCGGCCTTGACCACAGCCACCGCATGAAGAAGCGCGCTTACCGGGGTCGGCGCGACCATGGCCGCCGGCAACCATCGGTGAAACGGCATCAACGCCGCCTTGCCGATCCCGAAGGCGTAGAGCACGACGAGGAACCCGGCCATCGTGGGCGAAACCCGGTCGGCGAGGATTCCGCCGGCGCGGAAATCGAGCGTGCCCGTCGCCCGCCAGGTGAGCAGGATCGCGAGAAGAAAGAACAGGATCGAGGTGGTGAGCAGAATCATCAGGTAGATCCGCCCGCCGGCGCGCGCTTCGTCGGTTCCCTTGTGGGTCACCAGCGGATAGGTTCCGATCGTCAACGCTTCGTAGAAGACGAACAGAGTGAAGAGGTTGGCCGCAAAGGCGATCCCCATGGTCGCCGCCAACGCGAGCGCGAAGAAGATGTAATAACGGGTCTGGTGAAGCTCGCGATTGCCGCGCATGTAGCCGATCGAGTAGACCGAGGTCGCGATCCAGAGCGTGCTCGCAACCAACGCGAACAGAAGCCCGAGAGGTTCAACCCGGAAGGCGAGCGCGAGTCCCGGGATCACCTCGAACAGAACGGCTTCCGGCCGTTCTCCCGCCATCACGCTGGGGACTAGGGCGGCCACCGCGACGAACAGCGCTCCGGCGGCGGTGAGCGTTACCGCTTCGCGCTGGTCGGGCTGCGCGCGGGCGAGCCAGATCAGCGGCGCCGCCGCCAGCGGGATCAAAGGCGTCGCGAGAACCAGGGCGGCGGCGCTCATAGCGCGCCCCCCATCAGCGCTTTGGCCGCGCCGCGGGCGATGCCTACCGTGAGGTCGGTGTCCAGGCCGAAGTAGATGCTCGCCCCCGCGAGGATGAGCGTCGGCGCGAGCATCGACCAGGGCGCTTCCTCGACCGGCGGCGCATTGGGCGGCGGCGGCTGGAAGTAGGCCGCCTCGACGACGCGGCCGATGTAGACCAGCGCCAGCATCGAGCTGATCAGGATCGCGACCGCAACCGGCCACAGCCCCGCTTCGAGCGCGGCGAGCACAAAGTACCACTTGCTCACGAAGCCGACGGTCGCGGGCAGGCCGATCAGGCTGATGCCACTTGCCACAAAGGCCGCCATGGTGATCGGCATCCGTCGGCCGAGCCCGCGCATATCGCCAATGTCGACCGAACCCAGGCGGTGGAACACGCAAGCGAGCGCCATGAACAATGCGCCTTTCATAAGCGCGTGGTTGAACAGGTGCACGAGCGCGCCGATCAGGCCGTTGACGCTCGCGAGCCCGATGCCGACCGCCATATAGCCGATCTGCCCGACCGACGAGTAAGCGAGCAGCCGTTTCACATTGTTCTGGAAGACCGCCGCCACCGAGGCGACAAAGGCGGCAAGCAGGCCGAAGGCGATCAAGATCTCGCCGAGCGGCATCTCGTCGAAGGCGTAATCGACGCCGAAGATCGTGAACGCGAAGCGGATCAGCACGTAGACGCCGACCTTGGTCGCCGTCGCCGCGAGGAAGGCCGAGATCACCGACGGCGAAAAGGTGTAGGCATTGGGCAGCCACATATGGAGCGGAAACAGCGCAAGTTTGATCGCGGCGCCGACCACGATAAAGGCGAATGCGGCGCGGATCGTGCGCGTTCCGCCGACCGCGCCGAGACGATCGGCGAGATCGGCCATGTTCAGGGTGCCGGTCATCATGTAGAGAAGCCCGATCCCGATCAGGATGAAGGTCGCCCCGATCGTGCCCAGCACCAGATAGCGATAGGCCGCGGTCAGCGCGCGGCGGTCGTTGCCGAGCGCGACCAGCGCATAGCTTGCGAGCGACGTGATCTCGAGGAAGACATAGAGATTGAAGGCGTCGCCCGTGATCGAGATGCCGAGAAGCCCGGTGAAGGCGAGCAGAAAGACGGCGAAGAACAGATGCGCCCGTTCGGGGTCGACCTCGCGCTCGATCCCCTTCAGCATCGTCGGCGCGATCAGCGCCCCGATCCCGGTGACGATCACGAGAAGGAGCGCGTTCAGCTTGTCGATCCGATACTCGATTCCCCAGGGCGCGGCCCAGTTGCCCATCTCGTAGGAGATGACGCCGCTCTCCGTCACCCGGACGAGCAGCAGGACGGCGATCGCGAAGGCGATCCAGGTGATGGCGGCCGCAAAGATCCAAGGCGCGCGACGGCCGCGCAAGAGCACGCACAGCGGCGCCGACAGAAGCGGCACCACGACCTGAAGGGCGGGCAGGTTAGCGGCGATCATTCCCGGTCCCGACGCAGGATCTCGTCTTCCTCGGTCGAGCCGTAGGCTTCGCGGATGCGCACGATGATGGCGAGCGCGACCGCCGAGGTCGCCACCGAGACGACGATCGCCGTAAGGATGAGCACCGAGGGCAGGGGATTGGTATAGAGTTCGAAGCCCTCCTTCGCGATCGGAGCGGTGCCGCCCTCGACCTTGCCCATGGTGATGTAAAGAAGGAAAACCGAGGTTTGGAACAGGTTGAGCCCAACCAGCTTCTTAATCAGGTTGGAGCGCGCGATGACCAGATAAAAACCGGCCATCATCAGCACGATCGCGACCCAGTAGTTGTAATGACCGAGTACGTCCATCTCAGCGTTTCCGGGCCACGAAGGTGAAGAAAATGGTCATCATCACGGCGGCGACCGTGACGCCGACGCCGAGCTCGACCAGCCAGACGCCGAGCTCGTTGCCTTCGACCGGATCGTGAACGAGCACCGCGTACTCGAGATAGCGGCCGCCGAGCATCAGCGCCGCCACCCCGACCCCGCCGTAGATCAAGACGCCGAGCGCGACCAGGGCAAGCAGCAAGCGCGCCGGAATGACGCGCTGCGCGTTCGCGCGCCCGAACACGAGCGCGTAGAGAATGAAGGCCGCTGCGAAGATGACCCCCGCCTGGAACCCGCCGCCGGGGCCGAAGTCGCCATGGGTCTGCACGTAAAGGGCGAACAGAAGAATAAAAGGGATCAGGAGCTTGGTGACGACCCGGAGGACGACCAGATCTTTCATGCCGTGGGCTCCTTCTTGTCGGCCGCGTTCTTGCGACGCCGCCGGCCGCCGAGGAGAAGCATGACCGCGATCCCGGCGGTGAAGATCACCGTGGTCTCCCCCAAGGTGTCGTAACCGCGGTAGCTTGCAAGCACGGACGTCACCATGTTGGGCAGCCCGATCTCGGCAGGCGAATCGTAGATGTAGCGCGGCGCGACATGGCGATGGATCGGGTTGTCGGGGTTGCCGAAGGGGGGCATGTCGGCGGTGGCGTAAAGAAGCGCGAGCCCCGTCACCGCGACGATTGCGAGCGCGAGCCCAGACGGCCGATGCGCAGGCTTCTCCTCGCGGCTGGTGAGCGAGACCGCCGCCAGCATCAGGACGGTCGTAATGCCGGCGCCGACGGCGGCCTCGGTGAAGGCCACGTCGACCGCATCGAGGAGAACCCAGACCGCGGCCATCAGAAGACTGTAGAGGCCGAGCAGGATCACGACGGCGACGAGATTGCGCAGCCGGATCACCGCGACCGTCGTCGCCATCAGAAGCGCGAGCAGAAGGATATCGTGGAGGGTAACGATTACGGGCCCTCCTTTCGGTTGTCTCGGTCTCCGATGGTCTCGGTTTCGCGGTCTCCGTCCTTCGCTCCGCCGCGGCCGGCGCGCCTGGTCCAAGGCTTAAGCCCGCCGAGCAGGGCGGCGTGGGCGACGGCGTGGGTCGCGGTCGGGCTGGTGAAGAACAGGAACACGAGGATGAGCCCGAGCTTGATCGTGGTCTGGGTGAAGCCGGCCTGAATCGCTAGCCCGGCGACGATCAGGCCGGCGCCCATGGTGTCGACCAACCCCGCGGCGTGCATTCGGCAATAGAAGTCGGGAAGCCGGATCAGGCCGATTCCGCCGACGATCACGAAGATCCCACCGGCGATCAAGAGCGCCCAACTCGCAATGTCGGCGATCAGGCTCATTCGTCGTCCCCGAGGATGCCGAACTTGAAGAACTTGAGGGCGGCGAGCGTGCCGATGAAGTTGATCAGCGCATAGACCAACGCGAGATCAAGAAAGTCCGGCCGTCCGGTGACGAAGCCGATGACCGCGATCAGGAGCACGGTCTTGGTGCCATGGGCATTGATGGCGAGAATCCGGTCGTAGATCGTCGGGCCGGCAACGGCGCGCACAAGCGCGAGCCCCATGCCGATGACAAGCGCTAACGCCGCAACCGTAAACATCATCAGCCTTCCAGCCGGCGCACACGCGCGTTCATCGCGCCGTCTTCGAGCTCGTCAAGACCGGTCCGGTCGATCGCGTGGACCTGAATGCGATCGGCCGCAACGTCGGTCGACACCGTGCCGGGCGTAAGGGTGATCGAATTCGCGAAGATCGCCCGGCAAAGATCGGTTTTCTGGCTCGCCGGCACCCAGCGGATATCCGGGTCGATCGGCAGCCGCGGATCGACGATGCGGCGAAAGACATCGATGTTCGCGAGAACGATCTGCCAGACGAGCCACGGAAGATAGAGCGCAAACCGCCACGAGACGTGAACCGGCACGCCCTCGTGGTCGATCACGTCCATCCGGTGTCCCAGATAGACGATCAACGCGCAGGAAACGGCGGCAAGCGTCAGGAAGAAAGGATCGAAAATGCCGGAAAGAAGCAGCCAGACACCGAACAGGGCCGCATATAGACTGATAACGTGGATCAACGCGACCCCCGGTCTCCCCGATTCCACTGCCGACACGGCCACCCTGCCGGCTGTATCGCCGGGTTCGCGGCCACCCCTGTCCAACGGGCGCCGAGTATGCCCGAAGGCGCCGCGCCCGCCAAGCGCAATTCCGTTTTTGGGCGCTTACAGACCTATGGGCCGCTTGCCAAAATGCACGTATGACATGATCAGCGCGCGCACGGGTTCGCCGCCGAATTGTCGCCGATGGGCAAACGTGCTAGCATAAAAAATGGAACGCTGTAGGTATTGGCTTATGAACGGCGATTTCGATAATAATAGCGGCGACCCTGGGGACGGTGAGGTTACGGAGATCCGCGGAACCGTTAAGTGGTTCAATGCCGAAAAAGGATTCGGTTTTATCGTTCCCGACGATGGCGGGGCGGATGTGTTTCTCCATCTTTCGGCGTTGCGCGAAGCGGGGTTCGACAGCCTTGACGGGGGCGCGACGGTGCATTGCTCGGTCACCCGCGGGCCGAAGGGATTGCAAGTCGTCCGCGTGCTCACGGTCGACACCTCGACGGCGGCTCCGCCGGTCCGTCGCCGCACTCGGTCGCCGCTCGGCTATGACCGGAGCCACCACGAGCCTTTGACCGACATCGGCGAGTTCGTGGTCGCGCGGGTCAAGTGGTTCAACCCGATCAAAGGCTACGGCTTCATCACCCGCGAGGACGGCTCGCCCGACGTGTTTGTCCACATGCAAACGCTCAGGCGTTGCGGCATCGCTGTTCTCGACCGGGGGCAGGAGGTGCGCGTGCGGATCGGTCACAGCGCCAAAGGGCCGCAGGTGGCCGAGATCGCCGAGGTGTGATCATTCAGCTCACGAGGCGCGGGGTCATGCGGGCAGGGGCTTTGGCCGCCGCCGGCGCGGCCTTTGTCGCGCTCCTCGTCTTCGCGCTCGCTGTCCAGCCTTTCGAGGCCCATGCGACCACGCCGGCATGGCGGATGGCCGACTCCCTGCGGCTCGTTCAGGCGGAGATCGCCTTCGGCCGCGGTGAGGTGACGATCGAAACCCGCGGCGGGGCGCGCCGGTTCACGGTCGAGATCGCGCGCAGCCCCGAACAGCGCGCCCGCGGCCTGATGTTCCGAACCGAGCTCGATCGAAACTCGGGCATGCTCTTCGTCTTCGATCAACCCGGCATCGTTCGGATGTGGATGAAGAATACGCTGATCCCTCTCGATATGCTCTTTATTGCCGAGGACGGACGAATCAGCCGGATCGCCGCCCGGACGACCCCGCTTTCCGAAAAGACCATCGCTTCGGGCGGTCCCGTGCGGGCGGTGCTCGAGCTTCCTGCCGGGACCGCCGCGCGCCTTGGGATCGCGGAGGGCGATCGGGTGCTCTCGGATGCCTTTGCGGCGGCGAACTGAGAGCCCAGGGCCTTTGATCAAGGGTTGAGGCTTAGGACTGTCCTCGTGCGCCGGCCTTGGCGAGCAGCGCCTCGCGCATTGCGTCCCAGCGGCGAATCGCTTCGTCGATGTCGACCTTGCCCATCAGCGACATATGGGCGCGCGTCAACGTCATAAGGAGCTGTTTTTCTGTTTTTTTCCAGTCTTCTAGAGACCATTCCCGATTCCCGACATCGAGAACTTCGGTAGGGCTCTGAACCAGCGCCGTTCTGCGTTCGCCCCCGGCGAGCGTCACCGTGACCGGGCGGGCGTGGTACTCGGCGCCCTCGAACCACTCGAGCCGGGCGACATCGCGCGCATCGAGACCCGTGACCACGATTCCTTCGACTTGGGAGTCGGGGGCTGGAACCAGCGCAGGATAGGGGTCGTCCCGGGCGCGCAGCAGACGGAAACCGTCGAGCGTTGCGGGCTCGACGTCGGCGTCGTCGACCGGTCGGCCGAGCACGAGCGCGAGCACCTCGCGATCCATGAGCGTGCCGAAGAAGAAATAGTCCACCGCGCCTTCCTGCCCCAGAAAACTCCGGGCCGACCCCGGAAGGGGGCAAAGCTGCGAAATCCGCCGTAAAATGTAAAGCCCCAATCGATCGCGCCGAACGAGCGCCCGCGCCGCCACCCTGGCCTTGTCGCGACGCGGGGCTTCGTGTATTGCTCGATCATCGCCCGCCCGTGCGGGACCGGGCGAGCGGGGCGTAGCGCAGCCTGGTAGCGCATCTGCTTTGGGAGCAGAGGGTCGCTGGTTCGAATCCAGCCGCCCCGACCACCGCCGCCGACGGCCGGCGTCGGAAGCGTCCGTCGATGGCGTCAGGCGAGCTCGGCGACGAGCCTTCGATACTCGGACTCGGAGAAAGCCTTCAGCGTCGTCGTTCGGATGTTGCCGAGAGCGCCGAGCTTAAGCGCGAGCTTCGCCATCGCCTCGTCGTTGGGCATCTCTGACACGAACACCACGTCGTGCGTTCCCATGGTCAGGTAGAACGCCTTCATTTCCCCGCCCATCTCCTTGATGAGGGCTTTCGCGGCTTCTAGACGGGCCGGGGAGTCCGAAACGTTGCGGATGCCCTGGTCGGTATAGTTGGCGAGGGTGATGTAGGTCGGCATGGCTTTGCCTCCTTGCGGGCGGCCTCATCCAGGGCCGGGAAGGGCGCGGCCGAACGCGGGCGCAACCGAGCCCGTCCTTTAAAACGCGGCTAAAACGCGGCCCCGCCGTGAAGGCCCCCAAACGGGAACCGCAAATCCAGATCATGCAGGCGTCTATCGCATCGCCTCGCGTATCCGTAAGCCAGGTCCGCGGACGGGCTCGACCAGCATAGGGGGATCGCCCGTGGGGGACAATGATCCCGGAAAAAGAGTCCGGGTTCTCGGCGTCCGGGTGCGGCACGGCGAAAGACGTCGGTATGACAGGGCTGTCAGA
>CAYYWV010000021.1:0-29420 GCA_964475385.1 uncultured Alphaproteobacteria bacterium
GCCCCGGCCGCTTGATGAAGCTGCGCCGCGCCCAGAACAGCCCCGAGTTGAGCGCGACCGGCACCGTGGGCGCCCCGAGCCGGTCGTAAAGCGCGGCCACCCCCGGCTGGTAGCGGGGCGCAGCGCCCGGGGCGGTGCGGGTGCCTTCGGGGAAGATCACCACCGGACGGCCGGCGGCGATCGCCTCTTGGGCCTCGCGCAGCATCGCCTTGAGCGCCCGCGCGCCCGCCGCCCGGTCGACCGCGATCGCGCCCGAGCCGCGCACGATGAAGCCGGCGATGGGAATCGACAGGAGCTCCTTCTTGACCACGAAGGCGGGCCTGTCGAGGAGCGCGTGAAAGGCGATGGTCTCCCAGGCCGACTGGTGCTTGGCGACGAACAGCGCGGGCTCGGCCGGGATGTTCTCGCGCCCGCGGATCTCGACCGTAATCCCGCAGATGCGGGCGAGCAGCCAGTCGACCCCGCGCCCCCAGAACACCAGCGCCCGCGCCACCCCTTCGATCGAGCCGAAGCTCCGGGGCAGGAAAGCGAAGGCGCAAAGCGTCGCCCAACCGAAGAACGCGATGTTGAACAGGAGCGAACGCAGGACGATCACGGGGGCGCTCCCTTGCCGGCGACGGCCGCGCGCAGGCTGCTCGCCAGGTACTTGTTGAACTCGCGGGCGAGCAGGCCCGCCGTGCCCGGCCAGCGCCACCAGTCGTCGAGATGGACGGTCTTCGGAAAGACCGGATGGGGGACGATCTCGATCCCCGGCATGGCCCGACGGAACTCGACCAAGCTGCGCGGCATGTGATAGGCGGCGGTCACCAGGCGAAGCGAGCGGAAGCCTTCCGCCGCCATCCAGGCCGCGGTCTCGCGGGCGTTGCCCGCGGTGTCGGCCGCCTTGTGCCCGAGCGCGATGCAGCAGTCGAGCTCTTCGGGCGCGGCGCGCCACAAGCGCAGGATCTCGGCCACCTCGACGCCGCGGTAGACGCCCGAGATGAACAGCTTGCGCGCCCGCCCCTGGGCCAGAAGGTCGAGCCCGGTGCGCAGCCGCTCGGCCCCGCCGGTGAGCACGACGATGGCGTCGGTCCGGCGCTCGGGCGCGGCGACCGCGCGCGGGATGCGGGCGCTGAACCAGACCAGCCCGGCGGTCCAGAGCACGGCGGCGACGACGAGCACGGCGAGCCCGCCCGCCGCCCATCGCCGCCGCCGCCGGCGCGGCCAGCGGCGGCGGGTCACGGCGCGTTCTCCCGCCGCCCGTGCGCGGCGCGGGGTCGTTTGGGCAAGGCCGGGACCATCGCTCAAGGCATCCGCGCGAGCGTTCGCATCACGGTGGCGCGCGCCGTCAGCATGGCGATCGCCGCGCTCGCCGCCGGCAGCGCCGCGAGCCCGGCGAGCGCCGCCGGCCCAAGGTTCAGACGGGGCAGGAGCGGGGCGTCGATCCCGCCCGCGAAGTGGCGCAGAAGCGCCATCGCGATCGCGGCGAGCCCGAGGCCGACGAGCCCGCCGCGCAGGCCCAGCCACAGCGCCCGGCGGGCGAAGGCGCGGGCGACGAAGCTGTCCTCGGCGCCCATCAGGTGCAGGATCTCGATCGCATCCTGGTGCACCGCAAGGCTGGTCCGGGTGGTGAACACGACCGTGCCGACGGCGGCGAGCCCGATCGCCGCGACGACGGCGAGCGCCACCGCCTGAAGCGCGCGCGCCGCGGTCGCCAGCCGCCCGAGCCAGCGCGCGTGGTCCTCGACCACCGTGCCGGGGACGATGGCGTCGAGCCGGCGGGCGAGCGCATCGGCGTCGATCGTCGCGCCGGGGATGAGCGCGACGTCGATCAGCCGCGGCAACGGAAGGTCGGCGGCCACATTGCCGCGGCCGAGCCAGGGCTCGATCAGGCGAACGAGCTCGTCGCGGCCGAGCGCGCGCGCCGAGGCCACGTCGGGCAGGCGTTCGAGGGCGGCGACGAGCGTCGCCACCCGGCGGTCGCTCTCGCCCGCCTCGCCCGGCGGGGCCTGAACCGTCAACCGTCCGGTCTGGTCGGCGCGCCAGCGCGCGGCCGCCTGGTCGAGCGCCAGCCCGCCGGCGAGCGCGAGCGCGGCGAGGAAGACCATCAGCGCGACGATCCAGGGCAGGAAGCGGTTGGTCGCGTCGTCGGGAAGCGGCAGCGACGGGCGGCGGCGGAACATCTCAACCCACCGCGAAACGGCGGCGCGGCTCGACCCGCAGCCGGCCCTGCTCGAGCCGCAGCACCGGATGGTCGAAGCGCGCGGCGAGCGCCTCGTTATGAGTCGCGATGACGACCGTGGTGCCGATCTTGTTGAGCTCCTCGAACAGATAAAGAAGGCGCACCGCGACGTGCGAATCGACGTTGCCGGTGGGCTCGTCGGCGAGCAAAAGGCTCGGCCGCGTGATCACCGCGCGGGCGAGCGCGACCCGCTGTTTCTGGCCGCCCGAGAGCACCGCCGGCGGCGAATCGATGCAATCGGCGAGTCCGACCCAGCGCAGAAGCTCGGTCACGTGGTCGCGGATCAGCTTCTCGCGCGCGCCGGCGATGCGCAGCGGCAGCGCCACGTTGTCGAAGGCCGAAAGATGGTCGAGCAGGCGGAAGTCCTGGAACACGATCCCGATCCGTCGCCTGAGCGCGGGCAGCGCGCGCCGCGGCAAGACGGCGATATCGTTGCCGAACAAGGTGATCAGCCCGCGCGATGGCCTGTGCGCGAGGTAGAGGAGCTTGAGCAACGACGACTTGCCCGCCCCGCTCGGCCCCATCAGAAAATGGAACGACCCGGGCGGCAAGGTCATCGTGATGTCGCGCAAGACCTCCGGCCCGTTGCCATAGCGCATGCCGACATTCTCGAATCGGACCAATCGGGTCTCCTTGCCTATGAGCCGGGGCGGCCGATCGGTTAACGCGGCGCAGGATGGCATATCGACGGGCGCGCCGTCCAGCGATGCGTCCGGCCTTGCCTTGCGCCGGTAAAAGCCACTATAAGTGGACGAAATCCACGCAGACCAACCGGATGATCGTCACCTGTCCGTCCTGTTCGACGCGGTACCTAGTCGATCCAGCGGCGCTCGGCGAGACGGGGCGCACCGTTCGCTGCGCCCGCTGCGGCGAGACCTGGACCCAGGCTCCGCCCGAGGATCTGCCCAAACGCGTCGACGTCGCCGCCGCGCCCGAGCGCGTGCGCCCGATCCCGCCGGGATCGAACCTGCCGGCCCTTCCCGGCAAGCGCCGCTCGCGCGCTTGGCTGGGCTGGGCGGCGCTGGTCGTCGTTCTGATCGGCGCGGTCGCGGGCGCGGTTCTCGCCCGCGAGCGGGTGATTGCGGTTTGGCCCGAGGCGAAGCGGTACTACGCTCTGGTCGGCCTCGCCGAGCAGCCGCCGGCCCAGGCCTTCGAGCTGCGCGACGTCAAGCAGTCGACCTTCGTCGAGGGCGACAAGACCGTGGTCGTCGTCACCGGCAAGATCGTCAACGTCTCGTCCCAGCGGATGCCGGTGCCGCGGGTGGTGGCCCGGGTCTACGATCGCGAGGCCAAGGTGCTCGACGAGTGGAGGTTCTCGCCGGTCCGCGCCGAGCTCGCGCCGGGCGAGGAGACCGAGTTCAGCGACCGCTTCACCGACCCGCCCAAAGGCGCGGTCAATTTGGTCGTCAGCCTGGCGCCCGAGGGGTGAGCGGGACAACCAAGGGGAACGCCGCCGGGGCCGCGCTTCCCGAGGTGCGGCCGCTGTTCAGCGCCGAGACGATCGCGAAGCGGATCGACGCGCTCGCCCGCGAGATCGCCGCGGTCATGCCGAAAGACCTGCTCGTCGTCGCGATCCTCAAGGGCGGGTTCGTCTTCGCCGCCGACCTGATCCGGGCGCTCAACCGGGCCGGACTGCGCCCGCAGGTCGATTTCATGACCCTGTCGAGCTATGGCGTCGGAACCGAAAGCTCGGGCCGGGTGAAGGTGGGGCGCGACCTCGACGACGACGTGAAGGACCGCGACGTGCTGCTCGTCGACGACATCCTCGAATCGGGGCGCACGCTCGCCGCGGCCCGCGACCTCCTGCTCGAACGCGGGGCGAAATCGGTGCGCATCTGCGTGCTTCTCGACAAGCCGGGCAAGCGCAAGGTGGCGGGGGAGGCGGACTTCTCGGGCTTCACCGTGCCCGACCATTTCGTCGTTGGCTACGGGCTCGACTACGCCCACTACTTCCGCGACCTTCCCTATATCGGAACCATCGAGACCGACTGACCGGCCCGGAGGCGCGACCGAATGGCCGAAATCCTGGTTGCCGACGATGAGGACTCGGTGCGCGCCTTTCTCGAACGCGCGCTCACCGGGCGCGGGCACCGGGTCACGCTCGCGGCCGACGGGGCGGGCGCGCTCGAGGCGCTCCATGTTCGGCGCTTCGATCTCCTGCTCACCGACATCGTGATGCCGCTGATGGACGGGATCGCGCTCGCGCTCAAGGCGGGCAAGGAGTTTCCCGATTTGCGCATCGTCCTGATGACGGGCTATGCGGCCGAGCGCGATCGCGCCCACAACCTCGACGCGCTGGTCCATGCGGTGGTCGAAAAGCCCTTCACTCTCGACGAGATCTGCGCGGTGATCGACGAGGCGCTGGCCGATAAGGCCTGACTCGATCCTCAGAAACGCCGCAGAAGGCGGCGGATGTAGCGCCGCTCGACCGGCGGGCGGGTGAACTCGCCGGCTCGGCGGTAAAGCTCGTCCAGAATCTCGCGGCTGCGCTGGATCTCGGCCTCGTCGGGCACCCGGGTGTCGCTGCCGTCGCTGCGCAGGCCGCGGCCGAGCATGCCGCGCCCCAGCGGGTCGGCGTCGCCGAACAGCCCCATGCCGCCGGGTCGGTTGGGGCCGTTTCCGCCGCCTTCCTTCATCAGCGCTTCCATCATCGCCTGCGCGCCCGCGCGGAGCTGGTCGAGCGCGCGCGTCTGCGGCGCCACCGCTTGGCCCGGCCGGTTGTCGGAGAGCGCGCGGCCCGATTCGCGCATGGCGCGTTCGGCGCGGCCGAGCGCGCGCGGAATGTCGCGCCCGGTCTCGCCCCATTTGAGCATCAGCTCGCCGAGCCCCTGGCGAATCGCCTCTTGCTCGGCCGCGCCTTCGGCGGCCGGCGCGCCTTGGGCGTCTTCGCCCGTCTGCTCCCCGTCGACGCCTTGCGCCCAGCGGAAGGTCTTATCGAGCAGGGTCTGCTGGCGGCCGAGCAGGCGTTGGAGGTCGCCGATCGCGGCCTCGCCGGCGTTGCGCGACGCTTGGTTCTGATTTCCCGCGCGCCCGGCGCGCAGGTTTTCGAGCACCTCGCGAAGCTGGGACAGGAGCGCCCGCGCCGCGTCGCGCGCGCCGGTGCGGAACATCTCGCGCATCCGCTCGATCGCGTTGTGGAGCTCGTCGCGGCGGATCGTCTGCATCATCTGCTCGGCGACGCTGGGGTCGCGGTCGCGCGCCTTCGCGGCCTCGTCGGCGAGCGCGTCGAGGAAGTCGTCGAGCCGTTTGCGAAGCTGGTCGATCAGGCGGTTGATCTCCTCGTCGGTCGCGTCGCGGTCGAGCGCGTCGAGAAGCGCCTGCTCGGCGTCGCGCAACGCCTGCTCGGCGAGCGCGACGGGGCCGTCCTCGATGGTCAGCGCGAGATCCCACAGAAGCGCCTGAACGCCGGGGATGGCCGCCGCGCTACGGTCGTAGACCAACCGCCAGCGCGCGGCCCGCAGCCCCAGGAAGACCGAGACGTCGTTGAAGAAGCGATCGGGCTGCGAGGCGATCTCGTCGAGCGCGCGGCCGACCTCGGCCCGGGCGGCCGGATCGAGGGTGAGCTTGCGGCGCAGCGCGACGAGCGCGCGCGCGACCGGGTGATTGAACATTCGCGCCGGCAGCACGAGGGCGACCGGCGCGCTCTCGCCGGTCTGGCCGATGCTGTCGGTCGCCCTGAGCGTGACGGTGACGTCGATCCCCGCCCAGGGGTGCGCGGTGAGGTCGTTGAACGCGGTCTCGGAAGCCCGCCGCGCGCCGGCCGCCGGCAGCGGCAGATCGAGGGTGAAAGACTCGCCGGGTCGGTCGACGCGGCGCACGATGGCCTCGGCCTTGGCGAGGCCGTAGTCGTCCTCGGCCAGATAGTCGAGCCGCAGCGCCGCGCGTTGGGTTCGCGCCGGCGGACGGGCGAATTCGATTCGCGGCGGCTGATCGGCGACGACGGTGAGCGGCCAGGCGCCGATCTCGCGACCGCCTTGCTCGACGGCGAGCCGGCGGCCCGCGACCAGCGTCGAGCGGAGCTCGTAGCGGCCTTCGTCGACGCGCTCGAACGGCGTCCGCTCGTCGTCGACCACCAGCTTTGGCCTGCCGCGGCCGCCGTGGACCCGGGCCAGCACCGTCGAGCCGCTGGGCACCGCGACCGCCGCGAGCGGCACCGCGACCTCGCCGGTCGAAGCCGTGGTGACGAAGACCGGCGCGACGCCGGTGTACTTCGGCGGCGTGATCCAAAGCGTCAGCTCGGCCGGCCCGCCGCCGCCGAAATCGGTGAGGTCGGGGGTGAAGCCGCGCGCGATCCGGGCCGGCGCTTCCGAGCCCGCCGCGCTCGCCGCAATCACGAGAACGAGCACCATCACCGCGCGCAGGCCCCAGGGATCGCGCCGCGCGAGCCCGGGCGAGGCGATTCCTGCGCGCAAATTGCGCACGCGCGCGGCGCTGCGCGCGAGATGGGCCTGCCACAGGGTTTTGAGCATCCGCCCGCCGGTCGCGCCCGCTTCGTCAACGCCCGCCGGCCGGTCGCCGAGCGCGACCAGCGGGCGGTGCGCGAGCCGGCTTGCGCGTTCGATTCGGTGCAGGGTCTCGACCGGAGTCGGCATCCGCAGCCGGGCGAGCCCGCGCGCCGCCGTCACCGCCGCGGCGAGCGCCGCGAGCGCGAGCGCGCCCGCATGCGCCGCGCCCGGCACCAAAGCCCAGAGATCGAACAGCGAAGCGGCGATGAAAGCGGCGAGGATCATCGTCGCAGGCCACAACGCGGGCCACAGCCGCTCCCACAGAAGCGCGGCGCGGGCGAGCCAAAAGCGCCGCCGCGCCGCGTGCGCGAGCCGAGCCACGGGGTCGCGGCGCTTCGCGCTCATGCGACGCCTCGCGCGCGCGGACCGGCCGCGTCGTCGGCGAGCCAGTCGGGAAGGCGCTCGAGCGCGAGCATCTCGTCATAGTCGGGCCGCCGGCGCACCACGGCGAAGCGGTCGCCGCGGACCAGCACCTCGGGCGCCAACGGCCGGGCGTTATACGTCGAGGCCATCACCGCTCCATATGCGCCGGCGGAACGGAACGCCAAGAGCGCGCCGGGCGCGAGCGGCGGCAAAGCCGCCCCGGTCGCGAAGGTGTCGCCGGTCTCGCAGATCGGCCCGACCACATCGGCCGGCGCGGCCGCGGCGCCTTCGGGCGCGGCGGCGACCGGTTCGATCGCATGGCGCGCGCCGTAAAGGGTGGGCCGCAGAAGGTCGTTCATGCCCGCATCGACGACCACATAGCGGCGTTCGCCCGCGGTCTTGACGCGCACCACCCGGGCGACCAGCAGTCCCGCATTGCCGACGATCACGCGTCCGGGCTCGAACAGGAGCGTCCCGTCGAAGCCGGCGGTCACGCGCTTGACCATCGCGGCGTAAGCCACGGGCAGCGGCGGCGCGTCGTCGTTCCCGTAGCGGATGCCGAGCCCGCCGCCGAAATCGAGGCGGCGGATATCGTGGCCCGCCGCTCGCAGCGCGCGCGCGAGCGCGACGAGGCGGCGGAAGGCGGCCTCGAAAGGGTCGAGCGCGACGAGTTGCGAGCCGATATGGACCGCGAGCCCGACGAGATCGAGCGCCTCCGCCCCCGCCACCCGCGCCGCGGCCTCGGCCGCCCGGTCGGCGTCGATGCCGAACTTGTCGCCGCGCCGCCCGGTCGCGATCTTGTCGTGGGTGCGGGCGTCCACGTCCGGGTTGACGCGAAGCGCGACCGCGACGCGCTTGCCGCAGCGCCGCGCCACCGCATCGAGCGCCGCGATCTCGTCCAAGGACTCGACGTTGAACTGGAGAATCCCCGCCTCGACGCCGGAGGCCATCTCGTCGTCTGTCTTGCCGACGCCCGAGAACACGATCCGCTCGGGCGGGACGCCGGCGGCGAGCGCGCGGTGAAGCTCGCCTCCCGAGACCACGTCGGCGCCCGCGCCGAGCCGGGCGAGCGTGCGCACCACGGCGAGGTTTCCGTTCGCCTTGAGCGAGTAAAGGACGATCGATTCGCGGTCGGCGAAGGCCTCGGCGAAAACCCGGTAGTGGCGCTCGATCGTCGCCGTCGAATAGACGTAGAAGGGCGTTCCCACAGCCTCTGCGATGGCGGCGATGGGCACGTCCTCGGCGTAGAGCGCGCCGTTCCGGCGGTCGAAGTGGTTCATGCCGGAGCGTCCGTAGGGGCCGCGACGGCGGGCGGGGCGAGCGCCGATTCGGGCGGGGGTTGCAGCTTGCCCTTGCGCCCGCAGCCCGCGAGCGCGCCGAGCGCGAGCGCAAGAACCAAAACCGCCGCGAGCCGGCGCATCACAGAAACCGCTCGCGGGCGGCCTTCGCGGCCGCGCGCACCAGATCGGGCGCGGTGCCGCCGAGGCTCGTCCGGCTTTCGACCGCGCGGGCGACGTCGAGCACGGCGTAGACGGACTCGTCGATCCGGGGCTCGAACCGGCGCAGGTCTTCGAGCGGCAGCTCGGAAAGCCGCGCCCCGCGCTCCTCGGCGAGCCGAACCGCCTGCCCGACCACGTGGTGGGCGTCGCGGAACGGCATCCCGAGCTTCCGCACCAGCCAGTCGGCGAGATCGGTCGCGGTCGCGTAACCGGCCTCGGCGGCGGCGCGCATGGCCTCGGCATGCACCGTCATGTCGCGGACCATGCCGGTCATCGCGCGGACCGCGAGGGTGAGATTGTCGGCGGCGTCGAACAGGGGCTCCTTGTCCTCCTGCATGTCCTTGCCGTAGGTGAGCGCGAGCCCCTTGAGGGTGACGAGAAGCGCGACCAGCGCGCCGATGATGCGTCCGCACTTGCCGCGCACGAGCTCGGCCGCGTCGGGGTTGCGCTTCTGGGGCATGATCGACGAGCCCGAGGTGAAGGCGTCCGACAGCGCCACGAAGCCGAACTGCGGGCTCGACCACAGCACGATCTCCTCGGCGAGCCGCGACAGGTGCACCGCGGCGAGCGCGGCGGCGGCCAGGAACTCGACCACGAAGTCGCGGTCCGAGACCGAATCCATCGAGTTCGCCGTCGGCCGGTCGAAGCCGAGCGCGCGCGCCGTCGCCTCGCGGTCGATGGGGAACGAGGTGCCGGCGAGCGCGGCCGCGCCCAAGGGGCATTCGTTCATGCGCCGGCGCGCGTCCGCAAACCGGCCGCGGTCGCGCCCGATCATCTCGACATAGGCGAGAAGATGGTGGCCGAAGGTCACCGGCTGGGCCGGCTGAAGATGGGTCAGGCCCGGCATCACGGTGGCGGCGTGCTCCTCGGCGCGATCGATCAGCGCGCCCTGAAAGTCGGCGAGCGCGGCGTCGATGCGGTCGATGGTCGCGCGCAGCCACAGGCGCAGGTCGGTGACCGCCTGGTCGTTGCGCGAACGCGCCGTGTGCAGCCGGCCCGCCGCCTCGCCGATCAGCGTCCGCAAGCGGGCCTCGACGTTCATGTGGATGTCTTCGAGCGCGCGGTCGAAGGCGAAGCGGCCTTCCGCGATCTCGTCCCGAATGCGGTCGAGCCCGCCCAGAATCGCCTCGCCGTCGGCGGCGGAAAGGATTCCCTGGGCGACCAGCATCGCGCAATGGGCCTTCGAGCCTTCGATGTCCTCGGCGTAAAGGCGCTTGTCGAAGTCGATCGACGCGTTAATCTCTGTCATAACATCGGCCGGCCCGGCGGCGAAACGCCCGCCCCACATGGGGTTGGCGGCGTCGGGCCTGGCCCGGGCGGCGCGGTTGTCGTCGCTCATTCCGCGTCCATCGCCCCCGATCGGGAGGGAAAAGCCTTGGGCTTCATCATACATGCCCTGAAACGTTGCGCCCAAACCTTCATTGTGACGGCAATCCTCGCGCAATCAAGCCTTGCGTCGGCTGGCGAAGCGGTCCTGCCGGGCTTCGTGGCGGCCGATCCGCCGACGCCGGCGCCCAAGACCGCTTTCGAGGACGTGCACGGAAACCCGGTCCGCCTCGCCGATTTCCGCGGCCGCGTGGTGCTGCTCAACTTCTGGGCCACTTGGTGCCCGCCCTGCATCCGCGAGATGCCGTCGCTCGACCGGCTTCAGGGCATGCTCGGCGGCGACGACTTCACGGTGATCGCGCTCAGCCTCGACCGCCAAGGCGTGATCCGCGTCGCCCCCTTCTTCGCCGAACGTAAGATCGCGAACCTCGCCATGTATCTTGACCCCCACTCGCGCCTCGCCAACGCGATGCGGGTCAACGGCCTGCCGACAACCGTTCTGATCGACCGCGACGGCCGCGTGGCGGGGCGCGTCGTCGGGCCGGCCGAATGGGATTCGGAGGCCGCGGTCGCGTTTGTCCGCCGCTATATCATGGCCCCGCGCAAGACGAGCGCGATGTTGGAGCAGGGCCTGGATTAACCGGATCTTAAGCCTGATCGGTTGAGCTGGGGCGAAGTCCGTCAACCGTCGCGAGGCGACAATGGCGTCGCAGGACGGCCGGCGCGCTGGCCTACGCCGGCCCCGGCACATGATCTGTCTTTGGATTCGGACGCGCCCGCCTTTGCGCCGCCCGCCGCGGCGCGCGCCTTTGCCTCGCCGGGCCTTGCCGCTGATCGAGCGCCGGCTGGGCTTTCCCGGCCTGCCCCCGCCCCATGTCGCGCCCTGACGGACGCCGGCTCCCGCCGCCGCCCCGGGCGTCGCGGCCCGAAGGACTGAGCCGCCGCGGCCTTGTTCTCGGCGCGGCCGCCGCGGCCGCGCTTTCCCTTCGCCTGCCGGGGCTGGCCGCCGCCGACCCCGTCCCCGCGCGGGTCTCGACGGAGGATTGGCTCGCCTTCTTCGACCAGGTCGCGCTGCGCCGTCGCCGCGCGGACGGAAGCGACGCCCCCGGTTGGGTGCGCAAGTGGACCGGGCCGGTCGCGGTCCGGGTCTTCGGCGCCGCCGACGACCGGCGGGGACCGGAGCTTGCGGCCGCCCTGGCCGCGATCTCTCGGCAGACCGGCCTCGACTTTCGTCTCGTTTCGAGCGAAGGACCGCCCATGCGCCGAGAGCTCCGCATTCGCTATCTCGACCACGACGAGATGATGGCGCGTTACGGCGGCGCGGTCGGCAACTGCATGACCTGGGGCAACGGCGGCCGCCTGCGGGCCGGAGTGATCGAGATCAGCGCCCGCTATCCCGATTGCCTGCACCACGAGCTGATGCACGGGCTCGGCTTCGACAACCACTGGACCGGTCCGCGGGCGACCGCCGCCATGCCTTCGGCGCTCGCCCACCGCTTCACGCCGGCCCGGGTCAGTCGTTTTTCCGTCTTCGATCTCGCGGCGATCCGCACCCTTTACGATCCCCGGCTCGCGCCGGGAACGCCGCGGGCGCAGGCGCTCGCAATCGCGCGGGCGCTCGCCGGCGGCGGCGCGCTCGCCTGAACGGAAACGCCTTAGCGCGTCGGGGTCGGCGTCTCGCCCGAGTAGTCGTAGAACCCGCGGCCCGTCTTGCGGCCGAGCCAGCCGGCCTCGACGTACTTCACCAGAAGCGGACAGGGCCGGTACTTGGAATCCGCGAGCCCCTCATAGAGCACCTGCATCACCGACAGGCAAACGTCGAGGCCGATGAAATCGGCGAGCTCGAGCGGCCCCATGGGGTGGTTGGCGCCGAGCTTCATGGCGGTGTCGATCGACTGGACCGATCCCACGCCTTCGTAAAGCGTGTACACCGCCTCGTTGATCATCGGCAGAAGAATGCGGTTGACGATGAAGGCCGGGAAGTCCTCGGCGTTGACCGTGGTCTTGCCGAGGCGCTCGCAAAGCGCGCGGATCGCGTTGAAGGTCTCGTCGTCGGTGGCGAGCCCGCGGATCAGCTCGACGAGCTTCATCGCCGGCACCGGGTTCATGAAGTGCATCCCCATGAACTTGGCCGGACGGTCGGTGCTGGAGGCGAGCCGGGTCACCGAGATCGACGAGGTGTTGGTCGCGATCAGCGCGTCCGCCTTGAGCGCCGCCGAGACCTTGTGGAAGATCTCTTTCTTGATCTCCTCGTTCTCGGTCGCGGCTTCGATCACGAGGTCGCAATCGGCGATCTCGTCGTAGGACGCGATCGGGTGGATTCGTTCGAGGGCGGCGGCCTTGTCGGCCTCGGCGATGCGCCCGCGCGAGACCTGACGGTCGAGGTTCTTCTCGATCTTGGCGAGCGCGGCCTCGAGGCGCGCGGGGTCGATGTCGAGCAGCCGGGTCTCGATTCCGGCGAGCGCGCAGACATGCGCGATCCCGTGTCCCATCTGGCCCGCGCCGATGATGCCGATCTTGTCTATGGTCATGCTTCGCCGGTCCTTTGCTGTCCCGCCCCTGGCCGGGGCCGCGCCCTATTGCTGGAGCGCGGCCTTGAGCTCGGGCAGAACCTTGAACAGATCGCCCACGATGCCGTAGTCGGCGACCTGGAAGATGGGCGCCTCTTCGTCCTTGTTGATGGCGACGATCACCTTGCTGTCCTTCATCCCGGCGAGGTGCTGGATCGCGCCCGAGATGCCGACCGCGATGTAGAGCTCGGGCGCGACGATCTTGCCGGTCTGGCCGACCTGGTACTCGTTGGGCACGAAGCCCGCGTCGACCGCCGCCCGCGAGGCGCCGACGGCGGCCCCGAGGATGTCGGCGATTTCCTCGAGCATCTTGAAGTTCTCGCCCGACTGCATGCCGCGGCCGCCCGAGATCACGACCCTGGCGCTGGTCAGCTCGGGCCGCTCGGACGACGACAGCTCCTGGCCGAGAAACGCGGAAAGCCCGGCGTCTTCCGGTCCCGGGATGGACTCGACCGCGGCGTCGCCGCCTTCCGATTCGGCGGCCGGAAAGGCGGTCGTGCGCACGGTGAGGATCTTGGGCGCGTCCTTGAGGCGCACGGTGGCGAGCGCGTTGCCGGCGTAGATCGGGCGCACGAAGGTCTCGGCGTCGACCACCTCGACGATGTCCGAGACCTGCGCCACGTCGAGCAGCGCGGCCGCGCGCGGCATCACGTTCTTGCCGCCGGCGTTATGCGCGGCGAGCAGATGGCTGTACTCGGGGGCGAGCCGGGCGATCAAGGGGGCGATGTTCTCGGCCAGCCGGTGGGCGCAGGCCGCGTCGTCGCAGAGCAGAACCTTCGACACCCCGGCCACCTTGGCCGCCGCTTCGGCCGCCGCGCCGCAGCCCTGGCCCGCGACCAGCACATGCACCGTCTCGTCGAGGGCGCGAGCGGCGGAAACCGCGTTGAGCGTCGCCGCGCCCAACGCGGCGTCGTCGTGTTCGGCGTAAACGAGAACGGCCATCAGATCACCCCCGCTTCATCGCGCAGCTTGGCCACCAGCTCGGCCGCGTCGGCCACCTTGACGCCGGCCTGGCGCTTGGGCGGCTCGACCACCTTGAGAACCTCGATCCGGGGCGCGACGTCGACCCCGAGATCCGCCGGCGTCTTGACCTCGATCGGCTTCTTCTTGGCCTTCATGATGTTGGGCAGCGAGGCGTAGCGCGGCTCGTTGAGGCGCAGGTCCGTGGTCATCACCATCGGCAGCTTGAGGCGCAGGGTCTCGAGCCCGCCGTCGACCTCGCGGGTCACGGTGGCGGCGCCGTCGGCAATCTCGATCTTCGAGGTGAAGGTGCCCTGGGGCCAGCCGAGAAGAGCGGCCAGCATCTGGCCGGTCTGGTTGGCGTCGTCGTCGATCGCCTGCTTGCCGAGGATCACGATCTCGGGCTTCTCGGCCTCGACCACCGCCTTGAGCAGCTTGGCCACGGCCAGAGGCTGAAGCTCGGCGTCGGTCTCGACCAGGACGCCGCGGTCGGCGCCCATGGCGAGCGCGGTGCGGATGGTCTCCTGGCACTGGGAAACGCCCAGGGAGACGGCCACGATCTCGCTCGCGACGCCGGCTTCCTTGAGGCGGATCGCCTCCTCGACGCCGATCTCGTCGAACGGATTCATGGACATCTTGACATTGGTGGTCTCGACGCCGGTCTGGTCCGCTTTGACGCGAACCTTGACATAGGCGTCGATCACCCGCTTCACGGCGACGAGGACTTTCATTCCGGATCTCTCCGCAGCAAGGGAAGCGCGTGGCTGCCGTCGGCCAAGACAGACGACCCCGGCGCGCCCGCCGGGATCATTTCGCGGTCGCACACTATCGCTCGCATTTGGCGATGTCAACGCGGTGTGATGGCCGGTTCGGCCCCCTTTCGCGGGGGGTTCGGGCGGGCGCGCGGGGCCCGCGCCGGGCCGCCGTCAGCGGTTGGCGCCGGGCTCCCAAAGCACGTCTCGGGCGCCGTCGTCGTTGAGGTGGCGGGCGAGAACGAAGAGATGGTCCGAAAGCCGGTTGATGTAGGCGATGGCGGCGGGGTTCACGGGCTCGACCGCGGCCAGCGCGGTGATCGCGCGCTCGGCCCGTCGCGCGAGCGTGCGCGCGAGGTGGAGATGCGCGGCCGCCGCCGTGCCTCCTGGCAAGACGAAGGACGCGAGCGGCGCAAGCCGCGCGTTCATGGCGTCGATCTCGCGCTCGAGGCGCTCGGTCTGGGCTGGCTGGACGCGCAGCGCGCCGTCGTCGGCCGCGCCCGGCCGGCAGAGGTCGGCGCCGAGGTCGAAGAGGTCGTTTTGAATGCGCTGCAACATGGCGTCGGCCGCGCCCGTGGTGTGCAGCCGAACGACGCCAATCGCGGCGTTGGCCTCGTCGACCGCGCCGTAAGCCGCGACGCGCATATCGTGCTTGGCGACCCGGCGTCCATCGCCGAGCGAGGTCTCGCCCGCATCGCCGCCGCGGGTGTAGATGCGCGTGAGCTTCACCATGCGGGCTTCTCCATGCCTCTTTTTAGCCGCTGCTGAGGTACATCAAAAGGCCCAGAAGCGCGAGCGCCACCGCTTGCAGCGCGACCCGCAACCGCATCAGCCGGTTGCCGTAACGGCGGTTGAACGCGCCCCCGCGCAGCATGGCGATCACGCCGGTCAGCAGGACCACGAGCGTCGCCCCCATGGCGACGGCGGCGAGGATTTCGAGAACGGTCATTCGCCCCAACGCCTCCCCGGATGCTCCATGCGGCCCTCCGCAGGAGCCTTTCCATTCGACACCGCCCGCGGTCGCGGCGCAACGGCCTTTCGCGCTCCACTCTCAGCCCTCGGCGAGCAGGCGGCGGGCGATGACCTGGGCCTGGATCTCGGCGGCGCCCTCGAACACGTTGAGGATGCGCGAATCCACCAGAACCCGGCTCACCGGGTACTCCTCGGCGTAGCCGTTGCCGCCGTGAATCTGGACCGCATTGTCGGCCGCGGCCCAGGCGACGCGGGCGGCGAGCAGCTTGGCCATGCCGGCCTCGAGATCGCAGCGCCGGTCGGCGTCCTTTTCGCGGGCGGCGAACCAAGTGAGCTGGCGCGCGATCATGGTCTCGACCGCCATCCAGGCGATCTTGCCCGAGACCCGGGGGAAGGCGTAGATCGGCCGACCGAACTGGACCCGCTCGCGGGCGTAGGCGAGCGCGAGCTCGAGCGCGTTCTGGGCCACGCCCACGGCGCGGGCCGCGGTCTGGATGCGGGCCGATTCGAAGGTCGCCATGAGCTGCTTGAAGCCGCGCCCCTCGACTTCGCCGAGCAGGTTTTCGGTCGGCACCGCGAAGCCGTCGAAGGCGATCTCGTACTCCTTCATGCCGCGGTAGCCGAGCACCCGAATCTCGCCGCCGCTCATGCCCGGGGCGGGGAAGGGGTCGTCGTCGGTCCCGCGCGGCTTCTCGGCGAGGAACATCGACAGCCCGCGCCAGCCGGGCTCGTCCGGATCGGTGCGCGCCATCAGCGTCATCAGATCGGCGCGCGCCGCATGGGTGATCCAGGTCTTGTTGCCGGTGATCCGGTAGACCGCCCCGTCGCGCACGGCCCGGGTCTTGATCGCGCCCATGTCCGAGCCCACGCCGGGCTCGGTGAACACGGCGGTGGGGATGGTCTCGCCGCTTGCGATCCGGGGCAGCCAGCGCGCCTTCTGCTCTTCCGTGCCGCCGAGGCGGACCAGCTCGGCCGCGATCTCGGAGCGGGTCGCGAGCGAGCCGACGCCGAGGTTGGCGCGGCTCAGCTCCTCGGTCACGACGCAGAGCGCGACCTTGCCCATGCCGAGCCCGCCGTACGCCTCGGGCACGGTGAGCCCGAACACTCCGAGCTCGGAGAGCGCCGCGATCACCTCCATCGGGATCAAGCGGTCCTCGCGGTGCCAGTCTTGGGCGTATGGGACCACGCGCTCCTCGCCGAAACGGCGGAACTGATCGCGGACCATCGCGAGCGTCTCGTCGTCGAGCGCCGGATCGCCGAAGCGCCCGTCGGCGATCTCTTCGGCGAGGGCCTCGCGCAAAGCGCCGCCGGCGGCGCGCCCGGTCAGCGCCTCCACCTCGGGCGCGCGGAAGGCGGCAAGCGCGGTCTCGTCGAGGCCGAGGTCGGCGGGACGGACGATCTCGCCCTGGCTCATGGCGATGCCGCCCGCGATCTGGGCGAGGTACTCGCCGAAGGCGGCCTCCAGCATCAAGCGTTCGAGCGCGCCCAAACGCCCCGCCGCCTCGAGGCGGCGCGCCCAGGCCAGCATCTGGCGCAGGGCTTCGACATAGGTGCCGAGCCAGGCGAGCCCGTGGGCCGCGAACTGACGCGCGTTCAGCCGCGCGCCGTCGATGCGGCCTTCGGCCAGGATCTCGTCGGCGAGCCGCTCCCGCGCCGCGGCGAACAACCCGTCCGCCGCCGCAAGCGCGCCCTCGCAACGGGCGAGAAGCGCATCGCGCTCCGTCGCGGACATCACGCCTCGCGGGCGTCTTCGAGCGTGCGCAGGCCGGGCCGCTTGGCCTGGACCAGCACCGCCATGTTGCCGGGCTTGTGCTCGTTGCGCAGCATCTTCATATGCGCCCGCGGGATGTCGTGCCAGGCGAAGACCTCGCTCATGCAGGGGTCGATCCGGCGCTCGATCATCAGCCGGTTGGCCTGGGCGGCCTGCTTGAGATTGGCGAAGTGGCTGCCCTGGATTCGCTTCTGGCGCATCCAGACGAAGCGGGCGTCGAAGGTCAGGTTGTAGCCCGTGGTCCCGGCGCAGAACACCACCATGCCGCCGCGCTTGACCACGAAGCACGAGACCGGGAAGGTCTGCTCGCCCGGGTGCTCGAACACGAAATCCACGTCGTTGCCCTTGCCGGTGATGTCCCAGATCGCGCGGCCGAACGCGCGCACCTTCTTGGCGTAGGCCGCGTAAGCCTCGGCGTCGTCGACGTCGGGAAGCTGGCCCCAGCAGTCGAACTTCTTGCGGTTGATCGCCGCGATCGCGCCCAGCGACTTGACGAACGCCTCCTTGTCGTCGTCCGAGATCACGGCGATCGCGTTGGCGCCCGCGGTCGCGATGAGCTGGATCGCCATCGACCCAAGGCCGCCCGCGCCGCCCCAGACGAGCACGTTGTCGCCGGGCCTGAGGATATGGGGCCGATGCCCGAACAGCATCCGATAGGCGGTGGCGAGGGTCAGCACATAGCAGCCGCTTTCCTCCCAGGTCAGGTGCCGAGGCCGCGGCATGAGCTGGCGCGACTGGACGCGGGCGAACTGGGCGAACGAGCCGTCGGGGGTCTCATAGCCCCAGATCCGCTGGCTCGGCGACAGCATGGGGTCGCCGCCGTTGCATTCCTCGTCGTCGCCGTCGTCCTGGTTGCAGTGGACGACGACCTCGTCGCCGACCTTCCAGCGCTTGACCCGGCGGCCCACCGCCCAGACGATCCCGGCGGCGTCCGAGCCGGCGATGTGGTACTCGGCCTTGTGCACGTCGAACGGCGAGATCGGCTTGCCCAGCGCCGCCCAGACGCCGTTGTAGTTGACCCCCGCCGACATCACCATGACCAGCACCTCGTCGGAATCGATCTCCGGCGTCGGCACCACCTCGATTCGCATCGCCTTGTCGGGCTCGCCGTGGCGCTCGCGGCGGATCGTCCAGGCGTACATCCGCTCGGGCACGTGTCCGAGCGGCGGAATCTCGCCGATCTCGTAAAGATCCTTGCGCGCGCCTGCGTCGTCGGAACGGATCGCTTCCGCTTGCTCGCTCATGTCCTTGACCCCCTCGCCAGACCCCTTGGTCGCGGCGCGCCGCCCGGCCCCTGTTCGCCGCGCGCGCCCTGACAATTGTTCCCGCGCCGGCCCCGTTTGGCAACGGTTTTGTTGCGGCGCACAAAGCGCTATACTGGCTCTGGTCGGGCGCTCGGCGGCGCGCAAGGGAGCGCCGCAGCGCCAGACGCGACGCCGGGGGGCGGGGATGGACGATCATCAGACGCGGACGCCGGGCCGGAACGGGCGCGATCGACCTTGGATCATGCGGACCTACGCCGGGCATTCCTCGGCGGCGGCGTCGAACGCGCTCTATCGCGAGAACCTCGCCCGCGGCCAGACCGGGCTTTCGGTCGCCTTCGACCTGCCGACCCAGACCGGCTACGACCCCGACCACCCGCTCGCCCGGGGCGAGGTCGGCAAGGTCGGCGTGCCGGTCAGCCATCTCGGCGACATGGAGACGTTGTTCGCGGGCATCCCGCTCGCCCGCATGAACACCTCGATGACCATCAACGCGACCGCGCCGTGGCTGCTCGCGCTCTACGTCGCGCTCGCCGACCGTCAGGGCGCGCCGCGGGCGGCGCTCGCCGGCACGGTGCAGAACGACATCCTCAAGGAGTACCTCTCGCGCGGCACCTACATCTTCCCGCCCGGCCCCAGCCTGCGCCTGATCGGCGACGTGGTGCGCTTCACGGCCTCCGAGATGCCGAAGTGGAACCCGATCAACGTCTGCTCCTATCACCTCCAGGAGGCGGGGGCCGAGCCCGTGCACGAGATCGCGTTCGCGCTTTCGAACGCGGTCGCGGTGCTGGACGCGGTGCGCGCCGGCGGCCAGGTGGCGGCCGAGGACTTCCCGCGGGTTGTGGGCCGGGTCTCGTTCTTCGTCAACGCCGGGATTCGGCTGATCGGCGAGATCTGCAAGCTGCGCGCCATGGCCCGGCTGTGGGACGAGATCGCGCGCGAGCGCTACGGCGTCGAAGACCCGCGCCTGCGCCGCTTCCGCTACGGGGTTCAGGTCAACTCGCTCGGGCTGACCGAGCAGCAGCCCGAGAACAACGTCTACCGCATCCTTCTCGAGATGCTCGCGGTGGTGCTGTCGAAGGACGCGCGCGCCCGCGCGGTCCAGCTTCCGGCCTGGAACGAGGCGCTCGGCCTGCCGCGCCCCTGGGACCAGCAGTGGAGCCTGCGGCTCCAGCAGATCGTCGCCTTCGAGACCGACATCCTGGACTACGACGACATCTTCGAGGGAAGCGTCGTGATCGAGCGCGAGGTCCAATCGCTGATCGCGGCGGCGCGCGCCGAGATGGCGCGCATCGAAGCGATGGGCGGCGCGGTGGCCGCGGTCGAGAACGGCTACATGAAGGAGCGCCTGGTCGAGGCCCACGCCCGCCGGGTCGCGGCGATCGAATCGGGCGAGCGGATCGTGGTCGGGGTCAACGCCTTCACCGAGACCGCGCCCTCGCCGCTCGGCGGCGCCGAGTCCTTCCTCGCCCCCGATCCAGACGCCGAGGCGCGCCAGATCGAGAGCGTCCGGGCCTGGCGCGCGGCGCGCGACGAGGCCGCGGTCGAGGCCGCGCTCGCCGAGCTGCGCGCCGCCGCCCAAGAAGGGCGCAACGTCATGGAGCCCTCGATCCTCTGCGCCCGGGCCGGCGTCACCACCGGCGAGTGGGCGGCGTGCCTGCGCGCCGTGTTCGGCGAGTATCGCGCTCCCACCGGCGTCGGCGTCCAGACCCCGAGCGCGGACGCGGACGCGCTCGCCGCGGTCCGCCGCCGGGTCGAGGCGGTGGCCGCGCGCCAGGGCCGGCGGCCCAAGCTCCTGGTCGGCAAGCCCGGCCTCGACGGCCACTCCAACGGGGCCGAGCAGATCGCCGTCCGCGCCCGGGACTGCGGCCTCGAGGTGGTCTACGAAGGAATCCGGCTCACGCCCAAGCGGATCGCCAACGCCGCCCTCGAAGAAGCGGTCCACGTGGTCGGGCTCTCGATCCTTTCGGGCTCGCACCGGGCGCTGGTCGCGGACGTGATCGCCGAGATGCGCGCGCTCGGCCTCGACGACGTGCCGGTGGTGGTCGGCGGCATCATCCCCGAATCGGACGCCGCGGCGCTCAAGGAGGCCGGGGTCGCGCGGATCTATACGCCCAAGGACTTCGACCTTACGGCGATCGTCGCCGACATCGTCGATCTGATCGACCGGCCCGGCCGCGACGCGGCGTGACGGAGACGGCGGCCGCGCAAGGCCCCTCGCCGGCCGCGGCCCTCTCGCGAAGGCGTGATCGCCGGCCGCGCGGGGCGTGGTGTATCCTGAACCCGCGAAGGGTGTGTCAGACAAGGAGATGCGCGCGATGGCACGGCTGTTGATGCTTGTTCTGCTCGCCGCCGCGTTCGGACTCGGGTCCGCGGGCGCGGCGAAGGCCGGTGAGGCCCCGGTCTCTGCGCCCGACAAGGCGGCCTCGTCGCCTGCGCCCTGGCCGGCCATGGACGACGCCGACTTCGACGTCACCGAGATGCTGTGCTGAGGGCCGCGGCCCTGCGAGGGGCGCGCCTGATGGGGGGCGGGCATGAGCTTTCTCGACCGCATCGCCGAGTGCAACGCGCATGACCTCGGGCGCTTTCTGCCCTTCTACATCGGCGAGCGCCGCGTAGGCTGGATCAAGCGCCCGTTCGCCGCCCGGCTCGCGGACTTCCCCGAGGTCTTCACGGTCGGCGCGGCGGCGGTCGCGCTCGCGCCCGGGCTCGACGACTTCGAGAGCCGCTCGGCGGCGGTCGATCGCGTCTTGCGCCGGCTGGCCGAGGACGGGCTGGTCCCCGGCTGGCGCGGCGAGATGTACCCGGTGGCCCCGCGCTTCGGCGCAGCGCCCTGGATGCGGATGGAGCGCGCCGCGGTGCCGTTGTTCGGGATTCGCGCTTGGGGCGTGCACGTCAACGGCTTCGTGCGCAAGGGCGGGGCGATCGAAATGTGGGTCGCGCGCCGCGCCGCCGACAAGCCGACCTATCCGGGCATGCTCGACAACTTCGTCGCCGGCGGCCAGCCCATCGGCCTCGGCGTGATCGAGAACGTGGTCAAGGAGTGCGGCGAAGAGGCCGGCGTGCCGCCCGCGCTCGCCGCCCGGGCGCGCCCGGCGGGCGCGGTCAGCTACTGCCACGAGACCGAGGACGGGCTCAAGCCCGACGTGCAGTTCGTCTTCGACCTCGAGCTCCCGCCCGACTTCGCGCCTTATCCCGCCGACGGCGAGATCGACGAATTCATGCTCTGGCCGGCGGAGAAGGTGATGGCGGTGACCGCCGAGACCCGCGCGTTCAAGTTCAACTGCAACCTCGTCAACATCGACTTCTTCGTCCGCCACGGGCTGATCGGCCCCGATGATCCCGACTACGTCGAGATCGTCACCGGCCTTCGCCGCTGAGATCGGGCTCAATCAGACCACAGAAGGCAATCATTGGCGGCGAGTTCTGCTGCGAGCAGATAGTCGGGATGTCGGGAGAAGATTTTCGGCAACATTGACGCGAATCACTCACGGTGAAATGGCAGCCCATCACGAGACACAAAGCATCTTAATAAGGAATAATTGGCAGATCAATACTGCTCGCATTCCTTAATAAAGTCAGAAACCTCTTCTTCCGCGTAATTAAACGCCGAGCTAAGGTCATCGAATGAATATTCACATTCACTTGGGATTCCATCTACATGTATCTTAAATTTATAGAAAAAACTAGGCGGGAAAAACCTATGTTGGGTTTCTCTAGATTCCTCTGTTATATATATTTCTATACAAGGAATTTTATTGTCGTGTGTATATGTTATTGGATTTGCTCTAATATACACATGGCCTCCCCAAGTCTCACAGAAAAATTCTGGTTGATTGTAGTGTCGCATTGCCTCCCGAACCGCTTCAACCGCTTCATCTGAAGTTACATTAAACCATTCTCCGTGCACTCTCTTGTCATGAAGAAGTTTATGTGCATAGGTTTCAATACGATAGGCATCATATTTTTTACATGTCTGACAAAAAGCAAGATTAAGACGTACAGGACTATGAGTTTTGTACTTGGAAATACGGTTTCTTAAATCATCAGCAATACCTATCGTTTGCCATCCAATCACTGGTTTTCGTGCCCCTAGGACGTATATCCATTCTCTCCCCTTAATTGGGAATCCTTGATTTGCTGTTAGCATGATCGTGGCCCCATCTTTTCAGGTGAGCCTACTATGATAAATTATAATGCATCTGTGTGATTGGAGCCAACTACTGCTTGAGTAGAAGCCAATTCAATTCTTTAGATTTCTTTTCCCCTACAGTCGCCACGGGCTGATCGGCCCCGATGATCCCGACTACGTCGAGATCGTCACCGGCCTTCGCCGCTGAAAGGGGGCGTCCGCGGCGCGCCCGCGCCGACGTCGACCATGACGCGGACCTCGTGGGCGGTTTTGCCCGCGCTGCGGAGCGCGCGCAAGGTCACCGCCCGGTTGCGCTTGGCGAGCCGGACCCCGTTGGCGTCGGTGATCATGGGGTGGTGGAGGTACTCGGGCGTGCGCAGGCCGAGAAGCGCCTGAAGCAGCCTGTGAACGTGGGTCGCGTGGAACAGGTCATACCCGCGGGTCACTAGGCTCACGCCTTGGAGGTGGTCGTCGAGGGTGACCGCGAGATGGTAGCTCGTCGGCACGTCCTTGCGCGCCAGCACCACGTCGCCGCAGCTCGCCGGATCGGCGACGATCTCGCCCGCGCGCCGGTCGCGCCAGACGAGCCGGCCCGCCCGTTCCGCCGCCTTGGCCACGTCGAGACGAAGCGCGTGGGCCTTGCCGGCGCGGATGCGGCGGTTCTGCTCCTGGCGGCCGAGGGCGCGGCAGGTGCCGGGGTAGAGCGGGCCGTCGGGGCCGTGGGGGGCGGCGTCGGCGCGCTTGATCTCGGCGCGGACCTCGGCCCGGGTGCAGAAGCAGGGGTAAAGAAGCCCCTGGCGGCTCAGCTCCTCGAGCGCCGCGGCGTAGTCGGCCATGTGCTCGGACTGGCGGCGGACGGGGCCGTCCCAATCGATGCCGAGCCAGGCGAGATCCTCGTAGATCGCCTCCTCGAAAGCCGGCCGGCAGCGGCCCGAGTCGATGTCCTCGATGCGCAGCCGGAACCGCCCGCCCGCCTCGCGCGCAATACGCCATCCCAGAAGCGCCGCATATGCGTGTCCGAGGTGCATGTAGCCCGTGGGGCTGGGCGCGAACCGGGTGGTGAGCGCCGCGCCGCGGTCGCGCGCAAGCGGATCGGCGGGGAGCGCTCGATGCGTCTTTGCGGGGCCTTTCGAGGCGGGGTCGTCGACGGGATCGCGCATCTGGTATAGGAACGGTGGCGGGATACGGCCGCTAAGCTGCCACATGGCCGCGCTTTTGGGAATCCCCAGGGCGCTTGGCGGGATTTCCGACCCGTGAGAACCGGGGGCCATCGAAGAGACGGAAAATGACCGCGCCGCCGCGACTGACAGGACCGGAACGCGCGCCCGCCGCCTCGGGCGCGCCCGATTCGCTCGTCGTCTTCCTGCACGGCTGGGGGGCCGACGGCAACGATCTGATCGGGCTCGCCGACGAATGGGCGGCGCTGCTGCCGCGCACGGCCTTCGCCGCGCCCCACGCGCCCGAGGTCTGCGAGGAGAACCCGGCCGGGCGGCAGTGGTTCAGCCTGCGATCGCGCGCGAGCGATGCGCTCTTGCGCGGGGCCGAGGCGGCCGCGCGCGGGATCGACCGCTTTCTCGACGAGGCGCTCGCGCGCCGCGGCCTCGACGAGCGCCGGCTCGCGCTCGTCGGCTTCAGCCAAGGCGCGATGCTGGCGCTGCACGTGGGCCTTCGGCGGCCGCGCCCGCCGGCGGCGGTGGTCGGCTTCTCGGGCGCGTTGATCGGGGCCGAGGCGCTCGCGGATGCGATCCGCGTCCGGCCCTTCGTTTTTCTCGCTCACGGCGACGCCGACCCGGTGGTGCCGCCGAGCGCGCTGCCGGCGGCGGTGGCCGCGCTCGCCGCCCTCGAGGTGCCGGTGCGTTGGCATATCGCCCGCGGGATCGGCCACGGCATCGACGCGGGCGCGCTCGCCCGCGGCGGCGACGTGCTGCGCGCCGCCCTTTACGAGAAGAAATGACGCGGAATCACCGTCCGCGCGGGGGCGCCTGCGTCGGCGCGCAGCCAATTTCTTGCGGCTTTGACGGGCGCGGCATGGTAGATTGGCGGCGGGAGGATTCGAATGTCCGCAGAAGGCGATCCGGCCGTCGCAGGGCTCGACAAGCCGGCTGCGACGCTTGATTTGGTTGCGCAGTCCCTCAGGCTCGCGCGCGAGGCGGGCGGGGGGTGCCTCATTCTCGGCGCGGGCGCGTCGGTCAGCGCCGGCGTGCCGACCGCGGCCGGCATGGTCGCGCTGATCCGCGAACGATTCCCCGAGACCTATCGCCTGGCGACCGAGGACGGGAGCCCGCCGTCTTATCATCGTCTTCTCGGCTGGCTTTCGGAGGGCGAGCGGGCGCGGTTGATCGGCGACGTGCTCGACCAGGCGCGGCTCAATTGGGAGCATCTCGTCATCGCCGACCTGATGGCGCGCGGCTTCATCGGGCCGGTGCTGACCGTGAACTTCGACCGGCTCTTGATCGCGGCCTGCGCGCGGGTCAACGTTCAGCCTGCGGTTTACGATCTCGCCGGCGGCTCCGAGGTGCCGGCGGCGGCCGCCGCCGACGGGCCGACGGTGGTCTATCTTCACGGGCTCGGCGATCGCTCTTCGCCGCCGGCGAGCGCGGCCGAACGCGCCGCCTACCGGCGTCGGATCGAGCCCATGGTCCGCCATCTGCTCTACCGCGGCCTGCCGATCGTCGCGCTCGGGTTCCGGGGCGAGAACGACCCGTTGGTCGAGATCCTCGCCGACCACGGCCGATTCGCGAACCGCTTGTTCTGGGTCGGCCATTACGACCATCCGCCCGCGCCCGCAGTGCGCAAGATCCTCGATGCGCCGGGCAACGACGCGCTCTTTCTTTCGGGATTCGACGCCGAGGGGTTCGCGATCGGGCTCGCCCGCAAGCTCGACGCCTTCCCGCCGCGCGTCCTCGCCGATCCGCTCGGCGAGACCGTGCGGGTGTGGTCGGCGGTCCGCCCGCCGCGCGACGCCGAGGTCGCCGCGCCGCTCGAAGCCGCGCTCGCGATGCTTGCAAGCAAGACGCCTCCGCCTCCGCCGGCGTCGCCGCCTGCGCCCGAGGCCGCGCCCCCGCCGCCGTCCGCTCCGATGAAGGAGACGACGGGCGTTGCGGAGACGGCGAAAAAGACAGAGAGGACCGAAGAGGCGGCGGCGAAGACGGCGACCGAAAGACCGGAGTCGCCCCCGGTCGCGCCGCCTGCGCCGCCGGCCGCGGCGGAAGAGACCGCGCCCGAGGCTCCGGAAGCTGAGGCCGAAACGTCTGAGACTGTAACAGAGCCTGAGACTGCAACGGAAGCTCCGGCCGTAGCCGCCGCGGCGTCCCCCGCGCCGACCAGGGCGCGCGCCGAGGAGCCGGGGGCGACGCCGTCGCGGCTTCGCCTCGTGGTCGGCGACTACGAGCGGTTGGTCGAGGATTACGCCGCCGGCCGACTCGACGACGACAGCCGCGAGGCGGTGGCCTGGGCCTATGTGATGCTCGCCAACGACGACGCGCGCCAGGCCCAAGCGCTGCGCGGCCCCCGGGCCGAGGCGCTGTGGGCGCGGGCGATGGAGAAGTACGCCAAGGCCATCGAGGTCGATCCCCATCACGCCGATGCGCTCTATAACTGGGCCGGCGCGCTCGCCACCCGCGCCCAGGGGCTCGACGGCGAGGCGGCGGCCGCGGCCTGGGCCGCGGCGATCGAGAAGTACGAGGCGATGCTTGCGCTGAGGCCGCGCGACGCCGAGGCGCTCGGCGACTGCGCCCGGGCCCTGGTCGGCCGGGCGCGCCTCGTCGCCGACGACGAGGCCGGAGCCCTGATCGACAAGGCGCTCGACCGGCTCGAGGCGGCTTATCAACTCGGCGATGACACGGCCTATGTGGGCTATCTCGAGGTCGCGCTCGCCCACGGACGGCATAAGGCGATCGCCCGCTTCCTCGAATCGCCGCCGCCCAAGCTTCCCGATCCGGTCCGCTTCGCGCTCGCGCTGGTCTACCTCGTGTTCGTTCTCGAGCAAGGGCTGACCCCTGAGCTCGCACCCTTCGACGAACTCCCGCGGCTCGACCGCAGCCCCTGCGAGGACTGGGACTTCGCCGACATCGAGCCCGCAATCCAGCGCTTGCCCGAGCGCGCCGCGGCCTTTGTGCGGGCGACCATCGACGTCCTCCAGGGCGCTCGGCCGCTTGCCGACTGGCCGTCGATCCGCGATGCTTGGCTCGCCGGGCGGAACCCGCCCACCGACCTTCCAGCCGGCGTCACCGCCCTGCGTTAGGGTCGGACCGGTGTCGCCGCCCCGCCCATGCGTCTCGTCCTCCGGCAGCCGCTTGGCGGGACGGGCTATCCCGGGCGCGTGCGGAAGCGCGGCGCAGACGATAAGAAAGACGCCGCGGGGCGCAATCGTCGCTCCGCATGTCCGCGGCAGGCGCAACCGTTTGAGAGCTCTGCGAGTAAGAGGACGGAGTCGTGTCTTTTTCTATTCCGCTTGACCGTTATCCCGCTCTGGTGCTCAACGCCGACTACCGGCCGCTCAGTTACTTTCCGCTGTCGCTCTGGCCCTGGCACGAGGCGGTTAAGGCCGCCTTCCTCGACCGCGTCAACATCCTCTCCGAGTACGACCGGCTCGTGCACTCGCCGAGCTTCGAGATGCGGTTGCCGAGCGTGATCTCGCTCAAGCGCTACATTCCGATGTCGCGCAAGCCCGCCTTCACCCGGTTCAACGTCTTCCTGCGCGACCGGTTTCAATGTCAGTACTGCGGAACCCGGGCGCCGACCGAGGAGTTGACCTTCGACCACGTGGTGCCCCGTTCGCGCGGCGGGCGGACGACCTGGACCAACGTGGTCACCGCCTGCGTCGCTTGCAACCGGGCCAAAGGCGACCGGTTGACCGGCGAGGCGCGCATGCACCCGAGGGTCGCCCCTCACACGCCGACCGTGCGTCAGCTTCAAGAGATCGGGCGCGCCTTCCAGCCCGACACCCTGCACGAGAGCTGGCACGACTTTCTCTACTGGGATACCGAGCTCTACCCGTAACGTCAGAGCCGCTCGGACAGCCAGATCGCGAGCCGGGTTCCCGTCTTGATCGCGGCCGAGAACAGGCCGTAGCCGGGCATCGCCTCGGCCCCTTCGGCAAGCCCGATATCGCGGTGATCGAGCTCGTCGGCGCGGAAGGCCTCGATGGTCTCGCGCAGCTCGGCCTCGTCGTCGCCGAGCTTCGCGGCCTGGCGGGCGTAGTGCTCGCCGATCACGGTTTCGACCGCGACCGTGCAGGCCATCGCCGCCCGTTCGCCGAGAAGCGCGCTGCCCGCGCCGAGCGCGAAGCCCGCCACATGCCACAGCGGCGACAGGACCGTGGGCCGCACTCGCCGCTCGGCGATCAGGCGGTCGAAGGCGGCGAGATGGGCCTTCTCTTGCTCGGCCATGCGGCGGATCGTCTTCGCGGAACGGCTGCGGCCGAGGACCGCGAGCTGGCCCTCGTAGATGCGCGCGGCGCCGAACTCGCCCGCGTGATCGACGCGAATCATGCGCGCGACCAGCGCCTCGGGGCCCGGATCGCCGGGCAGCCGGTCCTCGCCGGTGCGCCTGGGGCGCGCTTGCGCGGGGGGGGCCTGCGTGTCGCGGTCGGTCATGGTCGGGGCGATGTCCATAGCCGGGCGGAGGCGGCCAAGGTGAAGGCCGCGACCGCGCTAGCGTAGATCAAATTGTAGCCGGCGATCGAGATCCCGAACAGCGACCAGGGCACGTCCGCGCAGGACGGCGGCGGCGCGTCGCGCAGCATCGCGCGCAGCGCTTCGAGGGTGTCGGGGGTCGCGCCGGCCGAGCCTCCGCAGGCGGCGAGGCCTGCGAACCAGCCCTGCTCGACGCCGACGTGGTAGAAAGCGACGCCTGCATCGGCGAGGAGAACGAGCCCGGCGAGTCCGGCGAAAACGACCGCCCGCCGGCCGTAAGGCGCGGCGGCGAACGCGGCGAGCCCGAGGAGGATCGCCGCGCCGTACAGATACCGCTGGTAAAGGCAAAGCGCGCAGGGCTCGACCCCGGCCCCGTACTGAAGGGCGAAGGCGGCCCCGAGCGCGCCGAAGGCCGCGGCGAGGACAAAAGCGGCGAGGCGGCGAACGGTCAGCATGGCGGTCGCATCCTATCGCGCCAGGGGCGGCTTGGGGAGGCCGGCCGTCGTCTTCACGACAACCACTTCGCCAGCGCGAAGCCGCCGACCAGGAGGGCGAAGGCGGCCGCGGCGACTTTGCCGAGATGGCGTTCGACGAAGTCGCGGATCGGGGGGCCGAAGTACCACAGAAGCGCCGCCTCGGCCGCGAACCGCAGGCCTCGGGACAACGTCGAGGCGACGGTGAAGGTCACGAGGTCGAGCCCCGTCGTCCCGCTCGCGATGGTGATGACCTTGTAAGGGAAGGGCGTGAGCCCGGCGCCGGCCACGATCCACGCGCCCCAGGCGTTGTAGCGCGCGCGAAAGGCCTCGAACGCGTCGCCGTAACCGTAGAAATCGAGAAGCGGGCGGCCGATCGCATCGAACAGATAGTACCCGATGGCGTAGCCCAGAAGCCCGCCCGCCACCGAGGCCGCCGTGCAGACGAGGGCGATCCGTAAGGCCCGCGACCGGTCCGCGAGCACCATCGGAATGAGAAGGGCGTCGGGCGGGAGCGGAAAGACCGAGCTTTCGACGAAGGCCACCGCGGCAAGCGCCGCAAGCGCCTGGGGGTGCTCGGCGAACCCCATCAGCCGATCGTACAAAGCCTTCAGCATCGCGTCCCTTGTCCCTCGCCCTGCGGTTCCCGGACGACGACGCCCGGCCGGGGCATATAGCCCGAGCGGGCGCGGCTTCGCAATGCTTGGGCGGACGCGGCGGCGGCGTGGCGAGGCTCGGGATGCGATTTCGGGCGGCGGCCGGCCGTCGGCTGCGCCCGGGCTTGGAATGGACGGCCAAGCGTCCGGCCCGCGCCGACCGCGCCGGCCCTTCGTCGAGGAAGGCCGGATTTGTTGACCCTTCGCCCCCCTCGGCTATGATGCCGCGCAAGCGGCCCCTGTGGCGGAATTGGTAGACGCGGCAGACTCAAAATCTGTTGTCCGCAAGGACGTGGGAGTTCGAGTCTCCCCGGGGGCACCA
>CAYYWV010000022.1:0-8240 GCA_964475385.1 uncultured Alphaproteobacteria bacterium
AGTTGTCCTCCTCGCAGGGCACCATCAGCGAGACCACCATGGCGCGGTCGGGCCAATCGCGCTTGACCTGCTTGATCTCGCGCAAGTTCACGTCGAGCGGGCGGTCGGTGATCAGCTCGATGTTGTTGAACGCGGCCATGCGCGCGCCGCCGTAGCTCGCCGCGCCGTAACGCGACGAGACGTTGACGATCGGCGGATCCTCGCCCAGGGTCTTCCAGACCACGCCGCCCCAGCCCGCCTTGAAGGCGCGCACGACGTTGTACGCCTTGTCGGTCGGCGGCGCCGAGGCGAGCCAGAAGGGATTGGGAGACTTAACGCCCGCGATTTCACAGCGAAGGTCGGCCATGGCCTCCTCCTTGAGTAGGGTTCAGGACCGCAGGGCGCGGTCGATGGCCTGAGCGGCGATCTTACCATCTTGAACGGCCGAGACGGTGAGATCCTCGCCGCCCGCGACCGCGTCGCCGCCGGCCCAGACGCCGGTGAGCGAAGTGCGCCGGTCCTCGTCGACGGCGATGCGCCCCCCTTCGATCTCGAGCAGCGCGCGCTCGCCTTCGTTCAATGGGTCGGCGACGAAAGTCTGGCCGATCGCCTTGAACACCTGATCGGCCGGGAGCGAAAAGGTCTCGCCCGTGCCTTCGAGCCGGCCGCCGTTCATACGCGTCCGCTCGAAGGTCACGCCGCGGACGCGGCCGTCGCGCGTGGACAGCCCCGCCGGGCGCGCCCAATGGCGGATGCGCACGCCGTTGGTTTGCGCGAACGCCTGCTCGTGGCCGGTGGCCGACATCTCGGCCGGGCCGCGGCGGTAGACGATGGTCACGTCTTCGGCGCCGAGGCGTTTGGTTTGCACCGCGATATCGATCGCCGTATTGCCGCCGCCGATAACGACCACTTGGCGGCCGACCGGCAACGTGGAGAGATCGTCCGCCTGGCGAAGCTCGGCGATGTAATCGACCGCGTTGAGCACGCCCTCCACCGCCTCGTCTTCGAGACCGAGCGCGCGGACGCCGCCGAGGCCGAGGCCGAGGAACACCGCATCGAAGTCGCGGCGCAGCTCGGCCAGCGTGAAATCGCGCCCGAGCGCCTTGCCCGTGCGCAATGCGATGCCGCCGATGCCGAGGATGAAGTCGACCTCGCGCCGCGCGAAGTCGTCGACGAGCTTATAGGCCGCGATTCCGTACTCGTTGAGCCCGCCCGCCTTGGGCTTGGCCTCGAAGACCTCGACCGCGTGGCCGAGCATGGCGAGCCGGTGCGCGCAGGCGAGCCCGGCGGGGCCGGCGCCGACCACGGCGATGCGCTTGCCGGTCGCGGGCGCGCGCGTGAACGGGTGGCGTTCCTCGGCCATCAGATGGTCGGTGGCGTAACGCTGAAGCTGGCCGATCGCGACCGGCTTGCCTTCCTGGGCCTCGCGCACGCAAGCGCCCTCGCAGAGAATCTCGGTCGGGCAGACCCGGGCGCAGGAACCGCCGAAGATGTTCTCGGTCAGGATGTCCATCGCCGCGCCGCGGACGTTGTCGGTCGCGATCTTGCGGATGAAGCTCGGGATATCGATGCCGGTCGGGCAGGCCTCGATGCAGGGCGCGTCGAAGCAGAAGTAGCAGCGGCTCGCCTCGACAAGCGCGCGGGCGCGGCTCAAGGGCGGATGGATGTCGCTGAAGTTCTCGCGAAGCGCCTCGGGCGAAAGCCGGCCCGATGCGACGTCCGGGCTGTCGGACATGCGGTCGGACATGAAGTCTCCCTACGCTTTTGTTGCAGACCGGCCCGCGGCCGGCCTACCATTTTTTCGAGTTTGACTGTACCGTTAATCTGACCATATGGTCAAGGAAAACTGACCATGCGGTCAACTTTTGGTCGGCCGAAGAGGCTGGGGGCGCGGGTTTTGAAAATGGACGATTCGAGCGAGGCGATCGCGAGCGCCCAGACTGCGGCGCCGGGGCAGATCAGGGCGCGCAACCGGGCGCGGATTCTCAAAGCGGCCGAAGAGGTTTTCGCGGAACGGGGCTATCGCGGCGCGACCACGGCGGCGATCGCCGAGCGCGCCGGTCTGCCCAAGGCCAACGTGCACTACTACTTCGGCACCAAGGCGGCGCTCTATAAGGCGGTGATCGACGACATTCTCGAGCTGTGGCTCGCCGCCCTCGACTATATCACCGAGGACCGCGACCCGGCCGAGGCGCTCTCGGACTACATCCGGGCCAAGGTCATGTACTCGCGCGACCGACCCCACGCCTCGCGGGTCTTCGCCAACGAGGTCATCCTCGGGGCGCCCAACATCGAAGGCTTCCTCGCCGGCGAGCTGCGCGAGCTCGTCCGCAAGAAGGCGAAGGTGTTCGAGGCCTGGGTGCGCCAGGGGCGCATGGACCCGATCGAGCCCGCGCATCTGTTCTCGATCATCTGGGCGGCGACTCAGCAGTACGCCGACTTCGGCGTCCAGGTCAGCGCGATTCTCGGCCGGCGCAAGCTCTCGGACGAGGACTTCGAGGTCGCCACCGAGACGATCACGCGGCTGGTGCTCGCCGGCTGCGGGATCAAGCGCCCGGCCGCTCGCTCGAAGCCCTGATCTCAGGGATCGGCGAAGGGGTCTCCCGGCTCCCCTATATTCGTTACGACAGGAACTTGTTTCCGTTCGTTTACGTGAAGCCTGAAGACGTCGGGCCGCGCGTAGTGCCCCGCGACGTCGAAGTCGTACTTGCCGCGCGCGATCTCGCCGAGGTCGAGTTCGGCGGTCAGAATCGCGGGACCGTCGAAGTGCGGGCCGGCGAGAACGGCGCCCAAGGGCGAGACGATGCAGCTTCCGCCCCGCATCAGCACGGTCTTGGGATCGTCGCCCTGGACCGGGTGGTAGTCGTCGGGGCAGTCGCCGCGGGTCAGGTACTGGCAGGCCGAGAGCACGAAACAGCGCCCTTCGAGCGCGATATGGCGCATGCTGGGAAGCCAGCTCTCGCGGTCGTCGGCGGTCGGCGCGCAATAGATCTCGACCCCTTTGGCGTACATCGCCATGCGCAGAAGCGGCATGTAGTTCTCCCAGCAGATCACGCTGCCGAGCCGCCCGAGCGGCGTCTCCACCACGGGTAGGGTCGAGCCGTCGCCGAAGCCCCAGACCAGGCGTTCGGACGCGGTCGGCATCAGCTTGCGGTGGCGGCCGAGGAGCGCGCCGTCGGGGCCGAACGTCAGCGCCGTGCAGTAAAGCGTGCCGCCGTCGCGCTCGATCACGCCGACGACGAGATAGAGCCCGGCCGCGCGCGCGGCCGCGCCGATGGCGTCGCAGTGGGGGCCGGGGACCGCGATTGCGCTTTCGAAGTAGCGGCGGAAGTCCTCGCGTCCCTCGGGCGTGCGGCTGCCGATGCGGGCGCCGAAGTCGAGGCCCTTCGGGTAGGCCGAGACGAACGCCTCGGGAAAGAGGACGATCTCGGCCCCTTTGGCCGCAGCCTCGGCGGCGAGCGCATGGATCTTCTCGATGGTGCGGTCGCGGTCGAAAACGACCGGGCAGTCCTGGACGACCGCGGCGGTGATCTTACGGCTCATGCTCCCTCCCTTCGATGCCGGCCGGGCGCGGCGGCGCCGTCGACCTTGTCGCTGAACCACTGGCGCGCACGCGACCGCTGGCGCACGCGCGGCGGCGATCATACGCCCGCGTCGGCGCGGCGTCACGCTGCTGCGAATAAATAGGATGGAGAAAGAAGCGTAGCGCTACCCGTCGCGTTCGTCGCCGCAGTAGGTCGCGTAGAGGAAGGAAATCAGCGCGCGCACGTCCTCGCGGTCGAGTGAGTAGTAGATCGTCTGGCCCTCGCGCCGCCGGGCGACCAGCCCTTCGGCGCGCAGCCGGGCGAGCTGCTGGGACATGGCCTGCTCGCGCACGCCGAGAAGCCGCGCGAGCTCGCCGACCGAGCGCTCGCCCTCGACGAGATGGCACAGGATCAAAAGGCGACTTTCGTGCGAAAGCACCCGCATCAGGTCGCTGACCTGAGCTGCGGTGGCTTGCATTTTTTGTGTATCCATACTTGCGTAGATATGCAGATACGCATATATGTCAAGCGTACTCTCCTGCGCGCAACGCCTGTTTGCGGATGCAGGCGCGAGGCGCTGGAGGAGTGATCGGAGGTTTCATTGACGGCGTAACATGCACTGAGCCATTTGGCCCGACAGTGCTTCGCAATGTCAACAGGAGGGCAGTGATGAATCTTTTCAAATCCTATACCGCAAGGCTAGCGTTTGTCCTTGCGCTTTTCGCAGTCCCCGCTTTCGCCCACGCGGGCGCGCCGATGGCGCCGTTCGGCGACAAGGTCAGCGCGGCGATCACCTACTACAATCGGGCCTCGCCCATGATCGGGACCGCCGGGCTTCTGCTTGAAGGCGGGGTGGTGGAGGCCAAGAAGCTCGGTTTCAAGACCATCGTCAACCTGCTCACGGCCAAGGAAGGCGCGGAGCTCGAACGCGAGAAAGCGAAAGAGGTCGGGATCAACTACATCAACATCCCGGTCTCGACCCGGGCGCCGACCGACGAGCAGGTGCGCGCCTTCGCCAAGATCGTCGAGAATCCGGACAATTACCCGATTCTCGTTCACTGCGAGACCGCGAACCGGGTCGGCGCGATGTGGGCGCTCTATCGCGCTTCCAAAGGCGTGCCGGCGATGATCGCGGTCGAGGAAGGCCGCGCCATCGGCCTCAAGCCCAGCCGCGAGAAGGCGGTCCGCGCGCGCCTCGGTCTGCCGCCTCTGGGCTGAGCGAGGAGACCGGAGCATGACTGATCGCGCCGCGACAAGCGCCCCGACGCGCCCCTATTGGCCGCCGCTCGCGGCCGGGGCGGCGCTCGGGCTCGCCCTTGTCTTCACCTTCGTGGCGACCGGCCACGGCCTCGGCGCGAGCGGATTCTTCGCCCGGCTGGCGGCCGGCGCCGCCGATCTGGCGGCGCCAGCCGCCGCCAAGGCCAACGCCTATCTCGGTCCTTATCTCAGGGGCAATCCGCTCGATAGCTGGATCTCGTGGGAGATCGCGGGCGTCATGCTGGGCGCGCTGGCGGGCAGCCTCGCGAGCGGTCGGTTCCGCCTCGGGATCGCGCGCGGCGCAGGGCTCGGAGCGTCCTCGCGTCTGGGGCTCGCCTTCCTGGGCGGCGTCCTCACCGGCTTCGGCAGCCGGCTCGCGCGCGGCTGCACGAGCGGCCTCGGCCTGTCGGGCGGAGCGACGCTCTCGGTCGCCGCCTTCGTGTTCTTGATCGCCTTCTTCGTCGCCGGCTTCGCGACGATGCTTCTGGCGCGGAGGGCCTGGAGATGAACCTGCCTCTTTACGACAACGGCGCGCTTTCGGGCTTGCTCGCCGGGCTTCTGTTCGGCTTCGCGCTCGAAGGCGCGGGCTTCGGAAACCCGCGGAAGCTGACCGGACAGTTCACGCTTCGCGATTTCGCCGTGTTCAAGGTGATGTTCACCGCAGTCGTCATCGCGGCGACAGGGCTGTGGCTCGCCGACGCGACCGGGATCATGCCGCGCGGCCGGGTCTATGTTCCGACGCTCTACTTCTGGTCGATCGCGGCCGGCGGCGCGCTGATCGGGGCCGGCTTCTCGATTGGCGGCTACTGCCCGGGCACCTCGGCGGTCGGGCTCGCGAGCGGGCGGCTCGACGCGGTCGCCTTCATCGCCGGCATGGTCGCGGGTTCGGCGGCCTTCGCCGGCGCATTCGACGCGATCGAGCCCTTTTATCGCGCCGCCAAGGGACCGGCGCGCCAGACCCTCGATCAGCTTCTCGGTCTGCCGACGCCGGCGATTCTGGCCGCTTTCGCGGCGATGGCGGCGGGCGGGTTCTGGCTTGGTTCGCGGATCGAGCGGAGGAACGGCGGTCCCGTCGGTCCTGAGAACGCCCGGGGCTCGCCCGGGGCCTCCTCCGGGGTGCAAGCGAGTCCAACGGCGAGGGCGGCGACCTGAACCTTGCTGTCGGTTGCGTCCCGGGAGCCGCCGCGCGATGCCCTCCCCGTCGCGCGGCGGCCCGTATCCGAGGGCGGGTCCAAAGCATCAACGCTAACAGGAGAAGATCCGCGCGATGTGCGAACTGTTTGCGCTGTCGAGTAACCGTCCGGCGACCGTAACCTTTTCGTTGCGCCTCTTCGCCCGTCGCGGCGGCGACGAAGGACCGCATCGCGACGGTTGGGGCATCGCCTACTACGAGAATCACGATGTCCGCTTGATCAAGGAGGCCGAGCCCGCAAGCGACAGCGACTGGGTTCGCTTCATCGAGACCCACGCGCTTCGCAGCCGGACGGTGGTTTCCCACATTCGCAAAGCGACGCAGGGCGATCTGACCTTCGCCAACACCCAGCCCTTCATCCGCGAGCTCGGCGGACGGATGCACGTGTTCGCCCACAACGGCGACCTCGATGGGATTCGCGCGAAGCCCGAGTTCGCGCTGGAACGCTTCCATCCCATAGGCGAGACCGATTCGGAATGGGCCTTCTGCGCGCTTCTCGATCGTCTTGCGCCTTTGTGGCGCGCGGCGGCGGACGGCGGCGCGCCGCCTGCGCTCGACCGGCGTATGGCGGCGATCGCGGACTTCGCCGCGCGGCTGCGCGCGCTGGGGCCGGCGAACTTCCTGTACGCGGATGGCGATGCGCTCTTCGTTCACGGCCACCGCCGCCGCCAAGCGGCGAGCGGGCGCATCGAACCGCCGGGGCTCGTCTTCCTTTGCCGCCGCTGCCGGGTCGAAAACGGCGCGCTTGCGACGCGCAATGTGGTGACCGATGGGCTCGACGTGCGTCTCGATGCCCAAGAGGTCGTGCTTGTGGCGAGCGTGCCTTTGACCGACGAGCCCTGGCGCCCGCTCGCCGAGGGCGAGCTCATAGCGCTGCGCGAGGGCGCGGTCGTCGCTCGCCTGACGCCGTAGCGCCTTTCTTTCGATTCACTCCAAACCGCCCGGTAACGTCCTGTTGATCGATTGCGCCGCGCGCATCGCTTGATCGCCGATCCCCATTCGGGCTAGGTGAAAGGGCGACGCTGGTTCCGGGGGCATGGCGGAAAAGACAGACGAACGGCGGGGGGCGGGGGAGTCATCGAGAACCGTATCGGTCGCGGTGCTCGTGGTCTGCCAGGTCGCCGCCATGGCGCTTTGGTTCTCGGCCTCGGCGGTGGTGCCAACGCTCAAGGCGGTCTACGGGCTCGATCCCGTCCGAGCTTCTCTGTTTACGAGCAGCGTTCAGGCGGGCTTCGTCGTCGGCACCCTGGCGAGCGCCGCGCTCGGGCTCGCCGACCGGATCGATCCGCGGCGCTTCTTCGCCGCGGCGACTCTCGCGGGCGCGGCCGCCAATGCCCTGATCCTTGCTTTCGAGCCGGATTCGAACGCGATGCTTGCGCTTCGCTTCGTCACAGGTGTGGCGATGGCCGGGGTCTACCCCGTAGGCATGAAGATGGCCGCGACCTGGGCGAAGGGCGATATGGGGCTCCTGATCGGGCTTTTGATCGGCGGGCTCACCGTGGGATCGGCGAGCCCGCACCTGTTCAACGCCTTCGGCGGCGTCGACTGGCGGTTCACGATCGCGGCCGCGTCCGCCTCGGGCGTTTTCGCGGCGGCGCTGATCGGTTGGGTGCGGCTCGGCCCCAACCGGCGGCCTTCGCCGCCCTTCGATCCCGCGGCCGCGCTCGCCGGGTTTCGGACCCGCTCGCTTCGGCTCGCGAACTTCGGCTACCTCGGCCACATGTGGGAGCTTTACGCCATGTGGGCCTGGCTGGTCGTCTTCCTCGAAGCGAGCTTCCGGCTCACCCTCGATGGCGGCGGAGCCGCGTTTTGGGCGCGCGTGGCGACCTTTGCGGCCATGGGGCTCGGCGGCGGCGCAGGCTGCGTGATCGGCGGCCTCGTCGCCGATCGCATCGGGCGGACCACGCTGACCATCGCCGCGATGGCGACCAGCGGCGTCTGCGCGCTCGCGATCGGTTTTCTGTTCGGCGGGCCGCCCGCGGCGCTGGTTGCGCTCGCGTTTGTGTGGGGCGCGTCGGTGATCGCCGATTCGGCCCAGTTCTCGGCCAGCATCGCCGAGCTCGCTCCGCCCGAACGCATCGGCACGCTTCTCACCATGCAGACGGCGATGGGTTTTCTGCTCACGCTCGTCACCATCCACCTGATGCCTTATGTGGTTGGCGCGCTCGGTTGGCGCTATGCGTTTGCGGCGCTTGCGCTCGGTCCGGCCTTTGGGGTCTGGTCGATGGCGCGCCTGCGGGCGGAGCCCGATTCGCTGCGCCTCGCCGGCGGGCGAAGGTAGAGGAGCG
>CAYYWV010000022.1:8340-28872 GCA_964475385.1 uncultured Alphaproteobacteria bacterium
GTCAAACCATGAAACGCGCTAACGAGCCATGACCGTCCGGCGGCGACGCCAAGCGGCGGCCCCGGCGAGGGTCAGCAACCCCGTTGCGAACACGGCGAGGGTTCCGGGCTCGGGAACCTGCGGCGGCGCGTCCGCGTCGTGGGAATAAGGCGCGAAGGCCGTTTTGACCACGTTGCCGTTGGCGTCGAGCGCGGTGCCAGTCAAGTCCATGTGGAGATAGAAGAACTCTGGCGAATACCCGATGGCGAGCGTCTGCTGATCGCCGCTGTCCGAACCGCTGGCTCCGGGGTTTGCGGGATCGAAGTCGGCATTGTAGTCGTAGACGGTTTCGCCGGCCCCCGCGACGTCGAGATCGGGAAGGCCTACCTGAAAGTAGTAAGCGGGAAAGATTCCATGTGGCGACAGCAATGAGGGCGTTCCGTAGACGGCGTCGCCCTTTCCAAGGGTCACGACCGTTCCGCCTTCGAGGGTGACGTCCACGGTATTGCTCGGCGGCGCGCTGTTGAAGTTTGCCGCCTGGATCGAGATCCAGAGAGTCACGTCGGTGATGCGCGCCACCTTGTTCGGGCTCGTCGCGCCGGCGACGACGAGGTCGAAGGGGTTCGAAAGCGTGAGCCAGCTTTGCGTAACCGTGACGCCGCCGATTGTGTTCGAATCCGTATAAGCGCCGTCGGGCAGATAGAGCTGAAGCGTTGGCACCGCCTCGGCGGCGCGCGGAGCAAGCAGAGCGCCCGCCGAGATCGCCACCGCGGCGATCGCCATCAGCATGCGCGACGGCTCGGTCTTCGCCCTGTTGCCCATCGGGTCTCCTTGAAGGGCGCGCCGCAATCCTTGGAGAGCGCGCCAATCTCTCCTGTTATAAGTGAAGCAAGAATCATGCCAAAACAAAAAGTTCTTTTTCTTCAATGCAGTGGGCGGCCCATCGACGTATGCGTTAAAAGTGGCCGGAAAGTTGTAAAGAATCCCGACAGCGATTCGGGCCGCGCGCTGTCCCGAATCTGGATCCGGATGGGCGCGTTTCAGAGATCCTTTCTTTGGAACAAGGCCTTACGAGGCTATCCGCGGCTTTTCCCGCCTGTAAAGAAATCCGACATAAGAACGATCGCCCGTCGGTCGCCGCCGCCCGTCGTTGACACGGTCCCGGTTCTGCGAAAGCTTTGGCGGCGAATCGCAAGAGGGGGAAAGCGCCATGACGGTGATCGACGTTCACACCCACATGTTGGATCGGGCGTGGTTGCGGCTGCTCAAAGAGAAGGGAGCGCCGCGCTACGAGGTCGCGCCCATCGCCGAGGGGCTCGAGGGCATCTACCGCGCCGGCGCCCTGTTCATGACGCCGATGCCCGGCCACTTCGACTATGACCTCAGAATCGCCGACATGAACGAGGCCGGGGTCGATCTCGCCATCGTCTCGCTGACTTGCCCGAACGTCTATTGGGGCGGCGAAGAGGCGAGCTGCGAGGCCGCCCGGATCATGAACGACAGCATGGCCGCCGGTCAGACCGCCTATCCTGACCGCATCCGTTGGTTGGCGTCGTTGCCTTGGGAGTATCCCGCCCGCGCGGTCGCCGAGCTCGACCGAGCCTGCGGCAACGGGGCGGTCGGCGTCATGGTGCTCGCCAACGTGGCCGGCCGATCTTTGACCGATCCCTTGTTCGCGCCGATCTGGGAGGCCATCGACAAGCGCGGCCTGCCGGTCTTGGTCCATCCCACCGAGCCGCCGGGCACGCCCGAGATGGACATGACCGACTACAGTCTGGCCTCGACCGTCGGCTTCATGTTCGACACCACGCTTGCGATCGCCAGGATGGTGTTCTCGGGCTTCATCGACCGCTACCCGAACCTGAAGATCATCGCGGCCCACGTCGGCGCGACGATCCCTTATCTCGCCGGCCGAATGGACCGCTCATACGAGATGACCATTCCCGGCAAGGCGGCGATCTCGCGGCCGCCGTCCGAGTATTTACGCCAGATCTATTACGACGCCGTCACGTACCAGCAGAGCGCGCTCGAACTCTGTATCGAGGTCGGCGGCGCCGATAAGGTGATGTACGGGTCCGACTACCCGCACGATATCGGCGACATGAAAGGGTGCCTCGCCCGGGTCGATGCGCTGCCTGCGGACCAGCGGCGAGCGGTCCGTTCGGGCAACGCCGAGCGGATCTTCAACCTCGGCTGAAAGCGCGCGCGCCGGCCCGGCCGCGCGAGGCCGGGCCGGCGGTCGGTCGAGCCGCGCAGGATTGCGCGTTCGCGCCTTGGGAAATCAGCTCCCGCAGCCGAACGCTTTGTGCAGATAGGCGTGAACGTCTTCGATCTGCTGATCGTTCAGCGCCGGGTTGCCCCCTTTCGGCGGCATTGCCAAAGGCGCTCCGGGCTCTTGAAAACCGTTCTTGATGTGTTGGGTAAGAGTCGCGTGAGGCTTTGAAAGCGGGCCGCCCTTTTTCGTGAAATCGGGCGCTCCGGGGACCGCGCCGCGGCCGTCCGGACCGTGGCAGGCGATGCAAGTCTCGTGATAGATGGCGTTGCCCGCTTTTGGATCGCCGCCGGTGTAGTCGCAGTTGGCCAGCGCTTGCCCGGCGAAGCCGAACGACAACGCGGCGCTTAAGGCGAGCGCGCTCAGCGCGGGGCCGCGGCCCTTATGCTCTTGTCGGCTCATCGTTCTGTAACTCCTTGAACTGCGGGGAAGAGGGGCCGCCATGGGAGTCGACGGCCCCTTCCGTTCGGTTTCGACAATGCCGCCTTGCGATCTGGCGCAAAGCGGATTAGTTGCTCGCCTTAAGAAAGGCTTTGATCTCGCGGGCCACTTTGCCGGAAAGCGGGGCGATCGTGCGCATGTGGGTCACGTTGACGTCCCAGTCCTTGTCGGAGAACTCCTTGGGGTCGCGGAAGTTGTGACAGCGACCGCAATTCTCCGACCACGCCTTGGCCCCTTGAGCGATTTGAAGCGCGCTTGGGGCTCCTCCGTTCGATCCCGCCGCAGACTGCGCTGCGACCGGCATTGGCGAAGCGAATGCCGCCACCGCCACCGCAAGGCTGGCGACCAGCAGGCCTCGTGGGTTTTTCATCTGCTTTACGATCTGGTTCATGATCCGTCGCTCCCTCAAAAGCCGAAGGCCAACTGGACGCGGAGAACGTCCTCGTCCGACTTGTTGCGGAAATCGCGGTTCTCGTAGGCCAGCTTGGCTACGACCGAGGGCGCGAACCAGTAATCGAGCCCGACGCTCAAACGATCTTCTTCGTTTGCGGCGAAGTCGCTAAGCCCGCTCACGTCGAACTGCGAGTAGCGGACAACGGGCTCGAAGTTGCGGAGCACGCCATCGTCCGTGAGGCCGGCCAGCCGATAGGCCGCCTGCGCGTACCAGCTATGCCAGGTGGTGTCCGGGATCTGGACCGGGGCCGAAGTCGGATCGAGCGCGGTCGAGAGGCTGTCGAGATGGCTGCGGATGTACTCGCCGCGGACATCCCAGTTTCCCTTGGTGAACGCGAAATCGAGGTCTTCGACGTCGTAATCGCCCTGGCTCACGGTGCCGCCGCTTCCAGCGTTGCCTTTGATCTTGGAGCGCATTCCGGAAACCCCGACCGAAAGATAGGGCAGGGGACGCCAGCCGATGCGGCCGCCGAAGGCCTTGTCGCTGTTGTCGTCGCCGCCGAACCCTTCCATCGTGACGCCGCCGTCGGCCGCATCGGCGAGCCGCGGCCCGTTGCCGACGAAGACCGCGTAGTCGAGCGTCGTGGAGCCGACGGGAAACGCGCCGCGCGCCATGATGCCGACCTCCGACAACGGTTCGTTGCCGCCGTCCTCGACGAAACCCGCCGGACGGTCGGGCAGCTTGTTGATCCAGGACGGATGGAGATGCTGTTGGAAGTCTCCGATCGGGCTCAGGAATTTCCCGGCGGTCAGGGTCAGCCAGTCGGAGGCATTGAGGTTGATATTGGAGAACTCGAGCTCGGTCTTGGTCGATCCGTCGGTGAGCGTAGAGAATTCGAGCTCGCTTTCCCAAAGAAGAAGATCCTTGTAACCAAGCAGGAAAATCGGGTTGAAATTGCCGCCGCCGAACGAATCGTTTTCGCCGCTGGCGTTGGTCGCGGTGTAATTAGCGGTCCCGAACCCGGCCAAGTGCCATTTGATGGCTCGGGTGTCTTCGGTGCGCGCCGCCTGGGCGGCGGCCGATGCTTTTTGCTGCGTTTTTGCGAGCTCTTGCTTGAGGGTTTCAAGCTGCTTCGCCATCTCTTTCATCTGCTGGAGCTGCTGCTCCATGACTTCGATTCTATGACGCAGGGACTCGTCGCTTTGGGCCGCGGCGCGGGCGGGAAGCCCCGCTGCGGCCGCCATCGCTATCGCCGCGACCCCGAGCGCCACGGATGCTTGTCCCGGTTTTTCGGCCATCACATCTCTCCCTTTCGGTTGCTCCACATCAGTGGATGGGGCCCTTGGCGAAAAGACATGTAGCGATAGGCGACTAGGGGCGCCATGTGGCAAATTGTCGCAGCCGTCGCGCCGGCATGCGCATGGCGGCGGGAGTCCAACTTTGCTAGTCTTGAAACTGGCCCTCTGTAGGCGGTCGGGCCGAAGGGCGCGAGGTGCAGCGAATGGTCGTCCAATCGAAGCTCGGGACGATGGGTCCGGACGTCCCAGAGACGGCTTCGTTCGCGCGCTTATCGTGGTCGAAGGCCCGTTCGGGGAGCATCCTCCTGCGAACCCTGGTTCTGATCCGGTGGATCGCGATTGCCGGACAGACCACGACGATCCTTTTCGTCGGCCTGGTGTTGCGCTACCCCTTTCCCTTGGCGCCGACGCTTGCGGTGGTTGGGGTTTCGGTCCTTCTCAACGTTGCGCTCACGCTGCGCTATCCGCCCTCAAAGCGCCTGAGCGATCGCGAAGCGGCGCGATACCTCGCCTACGATACCGTTCAGCTTGCGGTCCTCCTGCTTCTCACCGGCGGCCTCCATAACCCGTATGCGTTTCTGATGCTCGGGCCGGCGATGATCTCGGCTACGGTTCTCAGCAAACGCACGACCTTTCTCGTGGTCGGCTTGACGCTCGTCTGCGCCTCTGTGCTGGTGTTTGTCCATCTGCCGTTGCCGTGGCCAGGCGGAAAGCACCCGATCTCGCACGTTTACGTCTTCGGCATTTGGAGCGCGCTGGTCATCAGTTTGTTGTTCTTTTCGATCAATGTGTTCCGGGCGGCCGAGGAGGGACGCCGCATGCTCGCCGCCCTCACCGAGACCCAGATGGTGCTTGCCCGCGAGCAGAGGCTTTCCGAGCTCGGCGCTTTGGCCGCGGCGGCGGCCCACGAGCTCGGAACGCCGCTCGGCACCATCGCGTTGGTCGCCAAGGAGATGAAGCGCGAGCTCCCCGAGGATTGCCCTTTCGCCGATGATCTGAATCTTTTGGTCAGCCAGTCGGAGCGTTGCCGAGACATTCTCGCCCGGCTGACTTTGCGTTCAGAGGACGGGGTCGCGCCCTCCTTCCACCGCATGCCTTTCGTCGCCCTCGTTGAGATGGCGGTCGAAACGGCGGAACGGGGGCGGCGCCGCGAGGCCATCGCGGTCGAGGTGGAACCCGCGCCCGAGCTGGTCGGCGCCGAAGGCCATGGAGAGGGGGATAAGAAGGAATGGCCTGTCGGGCAGCCGGTGGTGCCTCACCGGCTCGAGATCGTTCACGGTCTCGAGAACTTGATCGAGAACGCGATCGATTTCGCGAGCGCCCGGGTATCGGTCAGAGTTGGTTGGTCGGAAAAGGAGGTCGTCGTGGAGATCGCCGATGACGGGCCGGGCTTTGCGCGCAGTATTCTGGGCGCGCTCGGCGAACCCTATGTTTCGACCCGCCGCGAGGCTGGAGGGATGGGGCTTGGCGTGTTCATCGCCAAGACGCTTCTCGAGCGGACCGGGGCCGAGGTCCGGTTCGGCAATCGGGAAGGGGGCGGCGCGCGGATCGTCATTACTTGGCCCCGCGCGTTGCTCGTCGAAAGCCTTCAGACCGCCGAGGATGCATCGCCGCCGGCCGACGATGGAAGAACGCGTAAGCGATGACCGACGAAACTCCAGACAAGCCCTCCGCCCCCAAAGAGCGCAGCCTCCTGATCGTCGACGACGACCAGCCGTTTCGCAATCGGCTGGCCCGGGCCATGGAGCGTCGGGGCTTCGAAGTCACGACCGCGGCCAGCCTGTCGGAGACCCTTGCCGTCGTCGAGCGGCTTGCGCCGGCCTTCGCGGTGGTCGATCTGCGCCTCGACGATGGCTACGGTCTCGACATCGTTCCCATGTTGCGGGAGCGTCGCCCGGACATTCGGATCGTTGTTCTCACCGGTTATGGGAACATTGCTTCGGCCGTCGCCGCGATCAAGGCCGGCGCCGTCGATTACCTCGCCAAGCCCGCGGACGCCGACGACATCGAGGCCGCTTTGATGGCGGTCGAACGGCCCAAGCCGCCCCCGCCTAGCGATCCCATGTCGATCGACCGGCTGCGTTGGGAGCATATCCAGCGGGTCTATGAGCTGTGTGACCGGAACGTGTCGGAAACCGCCCGCCGGCTCAAGCTCCACCGACGCACGCTGCAACGGATTCTCGCCAAGCACTCGCCCCGGTAAGCCCGCCGCCCGCCGGGCTTTACGGCCCGTAAAGCGACCGGGTGCGACAATCTGCCGCATGGTAATCGCCGCGAACGATCACTAGGTTCCCTAGCGACGGAAGCGGTGCGGGCGCCGCCGCGTTTTACCTTTGCGGCATCGTGAGCCCAGAGCCCAGGAACCGGTTGTGGCGCGGCGCTTCTCGTCATCGGGCATCTTGCGAGGCCGCGTGATTCGGCCGGGAGCGAACGTGAAGGAGCACCAGAACATGACCGCACGCCAAGATGGAATGACGTCGGGAAGGCTTGCCTCGACCACGAGCGCACTCGCCGCCGCCATGATCGGCGGAGCCATCGTGTTTGGAGCGCAAGGCGCATTCGCCTCTGGTCCTGCGGCGCAGGCCGAGGCGGCGGAGCAAGGCGTTCAGGATGTTCAACAAGGTGTCCAGATGGCCGCCGGGACGATGGACGAGATGTCGCCGACGAACAGCGCCGATGAGGTGGCTGAGGCGAATGGCTCGGCGGGCCCCCTGCTGGCGCTTCCGGTCATGGATCCGGCCCGCGGCCGCAAGCTGTTCGCCAGCAAAGGCTGCGTCGTCTGCCACTCGGTCAACGGAGTCGGCGGGGAAGACGCGCCCCCGTTCGACATGACGGAAATGCCCGGGCGCTACATGAACCCCTTCGATTTCGCGGCCCGGATGTGGCGTGGGGCCGAGACCATGATCGCCATGCAGAACGAGGAGCTCGGCCACCAGATCGAGCTTAACGGGCAGGAGTTGGCCGACATCATCGCCTTCGCTCACGATCCCAAGGAGCAAAAGAAGTTCTCTGCGGCCGACATTCCCGCCCAGGTCAAGGATTGGATCGCCCACCTTGAGAACGGGGATTCCGACGAGCACGTGGTAACCGAATAACCAGGAGCCGGCCGCCGAGCCTTGTTTTCGGCGCGATCCTGGGCGCGGCAGGGTCTCGGCGGCCGGATTCGAAGCGGTAAGGGGTCGCTCCCAACGCGTTTCATGCTTTGACGGCGCCGGCCCGCTTTCCCGCCCGGCCGCCCTATTTTACGATGCCGCAGGCCGCCGGCCGGGGGAGCGGGCCGGAGCGATTCCACGAAAGCGAAAAAGACTCTAACGGGTGCGGCGCCACAAGAGGAAGATCCCGATCGCCGCCAGGGCGAAGCCAACGGCGGGCAAGACCCGCCCGCCGTCACCTGCCCAGGCCCCGAGACCGCCTGAAACGCCGACGACGACGAGCAGCAGCCCGCCGCAGCAGAGAACGTGACCGACGACCGCGCCGAGCGGGCGCATCGTTCAGCCCGCGCAGCAGGACAGTTTGGCGACGTCCTTGTCGAAGGTCTGCGCCGCGAGCTTCAAGCCTTCAACGGTCGTAAGATAAGGGAAGATCGTTTCGGCAAGCGCGCCCACGGTCATCCGGTTTTTAAGGGCGAGGACGGCGGTCTGAATGCTATCGGCGCCTTCCGGGGCAAGGATATGCGCGCCTAGCAAGCGGTCCGTTTCGGCATCCGCAACGAGCTTGATAAGCCCGCGCGTATCCCGCGCCGCGAGAGCCCGCGGAACATGCGCGAGCGAAAGGAGTGACGTTTTGACGGCGGTTCCCTGTGCGCGGGCCTCGGCCTCGGTGAGCCCAACGCTCGCCGCTTGTGGGTCGGTAAACACCACAGACGGCATTGCGGTTGCGTCGTAACGGCGTTTGTCGCCTTCGAGGGCGTTTTCCGCGGCGATGCGGGCGCCATAGGCCGCCATGTACACGAACATGTCGCGGCCGGTCACGTCGCCGGCGGCGTAGATGCCCGGGACGTTCGTCCGCATGTAGTCGTCGACCGCGATGCCGCCGTTGGGTAGAAGCGACACCCCCCGCTCTTCGAGCCCGAGATCTGCGGTGTTCGGGCGACGCCCGGCAGTCACGAGCACCGCCTCGGCCTCGATTGTCATCTCGTCGCCGTCGCGTTCGACCGTGAGCGCAACGCCGCGCGCGGTGCGTCGGATCTCTCGGTAGGAAAGACCGTCGTGGACCGTGAGTCCTTCGGCGCGAAAGTAGCCCTTGAGCGCATCGCCGATCTCGGGCTCGGCCGCGGGGAGAAGCCGGCTCCGACAGACCAGCGTCACCGCGACGCCGATCCGCGAGAACATCTGGGCGAGCTCGCAGCCGATGTAACCGCCGCCGATCACGAGAAGCGAGCCCGGCAAGGCTTCGAGAGCAAGAGCGGTGGTGCTGGTGAGATAAGGAACGCCTCCGATTCCCGGAATCGAGGGCTCGACCGGAGACGCCCCTGTGGCCACGATCACCCTGGGCGCTTTCAGAAGGCTTCCGTTCACGGCGACGCCTTCGACGGTCAACCGCGCCCGGCCTTCCAGGTAAGCGATCCCGTTATAGGCTGGAAGCACGTCGATGTACTTGGCTTGGCGCAGGCTTTCGACCAAGTCGTCCTTTTGGGCGACGAGTCTCTTCCAGTCCACAAGCCGCGCCTCGCCCACGATGCCGGCGAAACGGCTTGCTGCGCGCGCCTGATGAAGCCCTTCGGCGGCGCGGATCAGGGTCTTCGAAGGCACGCAGCCCACATTGACGCAGGTGCCGCCGATGACGCCGTGGCCGACAAAGGCTACGCGCGCTCCTCGTTCGGCGGCGGCGATCGCGGCCGAGAAACCGGCCGAGCCGGCTCCAACGACCACGAGATCGCTGGTTCCGTTAGGAGGGCTGCCGCCCGCGAGACGGTTTTCCGTGCTTGGGGCCACTACGTCGCCTCGCTTTGCTCAGGCTGAGGACGGCACGCGAGGCCCGGGCGCTTCCAACGGCGATACAACGCATAGACAGTGATTAAGATGAAAATGCCAAGCGCGGGAAACAACACGTAATCGAGCCATCCTAGCCAGGCGGAAAGGCCGGCGAACCCGAGTATCACAACGAATAAGGGTGTAAAACAACCCACGGCGGCGATGGCCGTTCCGATAAGGCCGGTGCGAAGAAGTTTCCTATTGTCCATGTCAAACCATTCCTTGTGTCGTTCAGTCTGTAGAATTGTTTTTTTCAAAATCTGAGAAAGCGTAACGAGCAACTCGCTTCCTCGCGTTTTCGGTCGAAGGGGCCATTCGTTAAGCCCCGCTCAAGATGAATCCGGTCTCGGCCGACCCCGGTCAGTTGTCTGCAAGACGCGACGGATAGCCCGCTTCGGTCGTCGCGGCGATCAACGCGGCAACGTCGGTCTTCGTGCTATCGAAAGTAACGACGGCTTGCTTGTCGCGAAGGGACACGGTCGCGGCGATGACGCCCGGCGTTCGCATCAAGGCCTGGCGGACGATGTACGGACAGGAAGGACAGTACATGTTGTCGACCTTCAGCGTCACCGTTTTTTGGGTTTGCGGGTCTTGTGTCGCGCGTGTGGTCGCGACGGCCGTCTCGTCGCTCGTCGCCGAAGCGGGGGTGACGCCGTTGAGGGCGCCGACCGCGAAAACGGCTCCCACGGCGAGCGCCGCCCCGGCAATGATCGTTAATGTAAGAGGTTTCATGAATATATCCTCACGATTCGAGCAGGAAAGGCGCGACATATGGAAAAACCAGCGCCGCAATGACCAGCAGCGTCGAGAACCACAGCACGCCTTTGTTAAAGCGTTCGAAACGCGGGTTTCGGCAGTAACCGTCCGCCGGGCAGTCGGCCGCTTTCGGCTTGCGATACGCGTGATAGAATCCGGCCGCGAGGAAGCCGGCCGTCGCGACGAAGAAGTATGGCTTGTACGGATAAAGCGCCGTCAGGTTGCCGATCCAGGCGCCGGTGACGCCAAGGCTGAACAGGACAAGCGGCACGATACAACACGACGACATCGCGAGCGCTCCGAGCACGCTGCCTCCGGTAAGAACGGTCCGCCCGCCTGCCAGGCCCAGCCGCCTGCCCGTGGCTTCGTCCGGCACGCCTTCTGCTGCTGGTGCTGGGCTCGAACGGCTCTGATCGATCATCCGTGTCACTTCTCTCGTTTCGATTTTACGTGCATGATAGGATCTGTAGGTGATACAGGTTCAAGGGCTTTATCGACGCGGAGGACGGCGATGACCGGGGGCGCATTTTCCGGCGAACGGCCGCTGACCCGAGGCCAAGTGGCGGCGCGGACCGGCTGCAACATCGAGACGGTTCGCTATTACGAGCGGATCGGCCTTCTTCCATCGCCGCCGCGAAGCGCCGGCGGGCACAGGCTGTATGGCGCCGACCTCGTTAAGAGGCTCGTCTTCATTCGCCGCAGCCGCGAGCTTGGTTTTGCTTTGGAAGAGGTGCGCGACCTTCTAGACCTTGTCGACGCCAAGGGTTACACCTGCGCCGAGATCGAGACCATCACCCGCGACCATCTCCAGACCGTCCGCGCGAAGATCGCCGATCTTAGGAAGATTGAGGCCGTGCTCGAAGATATGGTCTCGCAGTGCGAAGGCGGAACCACGCCCCGCTGTCCGGTGGTGGATGCTTTGTTCCGGGAAGGCAAAAGCCCGTGCGCGAGAAGCATCGACTGAGTCGGGCAGTTCGCGGGTTGCGATTGCTGCGATGAAGAAAAAGCCTCGGCCGACCGTCGCCGCGCCGCCGTTGCGGCGGACGAGCGCGACATGAGGCCGCAGACGACCCCGATCCCGCGCTACCGGCCGTTCGACGGACCTGCGCTTTTCCGTCAGGGGTTCCGGCCGTTCTTTCTCGGAGCCGGGGTCTGGGCGTTGTCCGTCGTCGCGTTCTGGCCGTTTTTCATCGAGGGCGGCGCGACGATCCCGACCGCCTTCGACCCCATCGCTTGGCACGCCCACGAGATGATCTTCGGGTTCGTGATGGCGGCGGTTGCGGGTTTCTTTTTGACCGCGATTCCCAACTGGACCGGCCGGATGCCGCTTCAAGGACGGCCCTTGGCCGGGTTGTTCGGGCTGTGGGCGCTGGGCCGCGTCGCGGTCGCCGTTTCGGGGTGGATCGGCGCTTGGCCGGCGGCGGCGATCGACCTCGCGTTTCCCGCCGTCCTGCTCGCGGCAATCCTTTACGAGATCGTCTCCGGTCGGAACTGGCGCAACCTCCCGATGGCGGCGGCGTTGGGCGGATTATTGGGGGCGAACTTGCTCATGCATCTGGAGGCCGCGGGCCAAGGAGCGACCGAGGCCGTGGGCGAACGTCTCGGAATCGCCGTCGTCGTTTTCCTGATCGGCCTTGTTGGCGGCCGCCTGATTCCAAGCTTCACCCGCAACCTGTTGGCCAAGCGGGGCGCGCGCCGGATGCCCGCGCCCTTCGGAACCTTCGATCGCGTCTGCCTAGGGTTGACGCTCGCAGCCCTCGCCGGTTGGACGGCGGCTCCCGAAAGCGCGGTGACCGCGGCGGGACTCTTGAGCGCCGCGCTTGCGAACCTCATCCGACTCGTGCGCTGGCGGGGCGCGCACAGCCTCGGCGAGCCTTTCGTCTGGAGCCTTCACCTCGGCTTCCTGTGGGTGCCGGTCGGGCTTGCTCTCGTCGGTCTTGGGGCTTTTTGGACGGCCATACCGCCAGCGGCGGGGCTTCACGCCCTGACCGCCGGCGCGATGGGGGCCATGACGCTCGCGGTGATGGCGCGCGCGAGCCTGAGCTACACCGGCCGTCCTCTCGCCGCCGATCCATGGACCGTCGCCCTTTATCTCCTGGCCGCTGCGGCGGCGGCGCTTCGGGTGCTCGCGCCGTTCGCGGCCGGCGCCTATCTTCCATTGATGCACGCGTCCGTGGCCGCCTGGAGCGTGGCGTTCGGCCTTTTCAGTCTTCGCTACGGCCGGATTTTGGCATCGCGATGATTTCGGTGCGGAACGGGATTCGTTCGGTCCGACAAGGCCCTTGCGCGAGCTTCGGCGCGAGTCCAATTTGGGGGCCGCTTCGCCGGCGCCGGTCGTGCCGCCGCGTCTAAACGATACGAGTAGGTCCAACGATGAACCGTCATGAAATCCGCGCCGCCGTTTCGCTTGCGACGGTCTTTTCGGTCAGGCTTCTCGGTCTGTTCATGATCTACCCGGTCTTCGCCGCTTACGCCCGCCATCTCGCCGGCGCGACCCCGACCCGGATCGGCCTTGCGCTCGGGGCGTATGGTCTCAGCCAGGGGCTGCTACAGATTCCTTTCGGGCTTCTTTCCGATCGAATCGGGCGGAAGACGATGATCGCAATCGGCCTCGTGTTGTTCGGGATCGGCAGCATAGTGGCGGCGGTCTCGACGACCATCGATGGGGTGATCGTCGGCCGGGTGATCCAGGGCACCGGGGCGGTCGGCTCGGTGATCTTGGCGTTGGTCGCCGATCTCACGCGCGAAGAAAGCCGGACCAAAGCGATGGCCGTGGTCGGGCTTTCGATCGGCCTCTCTTTCATGGTCGCGCTGGTCACCGGGCCGATCTTCGCCGGCCTGATCGGCGTCTCAGGCATCTTCTGGCTGATGGCGGGGCTTGCGCTCGTAGGCATCGCGATCACGCGCTGGGTGGTGCCGACGCCCCGACGGATCGTCCTTCATCGCGACGCGGAGACGGTTCCGGCGCTGTTCGGCGCGGTTCTGCGGAACAGGGAGCTCCTGCGGCTCGACTTTGGCATCTTCGCCCTTCACGCGATCCTGACATCGAGCTTCCTGGTCATGCCGCATATCCTGGCTAGCGCCTTTTCGGTCGAGAGCGAGACCCAGTGGACCATTTACCTGCCGGTTCTCGCGATCTCGGTGATACTGATGATCCCGGCGATCATCGTCGGCGAAAAGCGCAGACGGATGAAAGAGGTGTTCGTGGCCGCCGTGGCCCTGCTGTTGGCCAGCCAGCTCGCGCTCGTCTACGACACGGAGAGCCCGGTCGTGATCTTGGCCGCCATCGTCGCCTTCTTCACGGCGTTCAACGTGATGGAGGCCAGCCTGCCGTCGCTCGTGACCAAAGCGGCGCCGGCGGGGGCGAAGGGAACGGCGACTGGAATCTATTCGAGCGCCCAGTTCCTCGGCATTTTCGCAGGCGGCGCGGCCGGCGGCTGGGTCCACGCCCTTGCCGGCGTGAGCGGAGTGTTCGCGTTCGCCGCCGGGCTCGCTGTGGTTTGGCTGATCGTTGCGGCGACCATGCGCAAGCCCGGCCATTACACGACCTATCTCGCCCGGCTCGGCGATATCGACGAGGCGGACACCGCACGGCTGGCATCTGCGCTTGGGCGGGTGCCAGGGGTCGTCGATGTCATCGTCGTCGCCGAGGAAGGGGTGGGCTATCTTAAAGTGAATCCCGAACGCTTCGACGCCCGCGCGGTCGAGGCCATCATCGGAAGCGCCGCTTCGACGTGACCGGCCCCGCGCGGGGCGTTACCGGCTCGAATCGGGGTTGCGGATGGCGAAGGGCTCGACCTCGCGCGCGTCCTTTCTGGTCGACGAGAAGATCTTCTGGAGAAAACCCGGGACGAGCGCCGTGAGCGGGTTCACGACCGTCTTGGGGTCGTCGAGCGGACCGGTCGCGCGATAGCTCATGGCGATCAGCCCGCCCCCTTTTGCGCCGGCCAGGATGTTGCCGAGAATGGGCAGTTTTCCAAACACGCTGTTGAGGGTGTAGGCGGGCACCAGCGTGCCCGCGAGGTCGAGCTCGTTGCGGGCGAGATCGACCGTGCCTTTTCCGGTGAGCCCGATCGCCGGCCCGTAGATGCGCATGTCGGTGAGCGTCAGGATATCGCCCCGCTTCTCGTATGGGATGATAAGCCGAGTAAACGGCAGGCCTTTCTCCCTTTTGAGGAGGTCGATCACGCCGCCGAGCGAGGCGACCGACAGAAGCTTGGCGAGAAAGGGGGCCCTGATCACCCGGAAGTCCGCGATCTTGAGCTCGCCCCGAACGAGATCGGGCTCCTCGGTGTCGAGCCGCGCCGTCAATGCGAGCTTGCCGCCGATCGCGTTGTCGTAGACGTCGAGCGCGCGAAGCACCGTGCCCGCGTCGTCGGAGCCCACCCACAAAAGCCGCCCGTTGCGCGTTCTCGCGATATCGAGCACCACGCGCTTGCCTTCGGGGAGGGTGGCGTTGGCCTTCAGCTCTTCCCAGCGGCCGTTGCGGCGACGCATGGCCGCGTTGACATTGATCGCCTCGACGCCGTTATAGAGGACGGCGCGGTTGACCTTGAGATCGAGAACGAGGGGCGTTTGTTGCGCTTCTTCTTCGCCTCCCGTGGCGGAGATGTAAGGGCGGAGGTCGATGCTTTCGCCGACGATGGCCACCTTGACCGCGCCATTCTCGCCAAAGGTGACCACTCCTGCGACGTCGGTCTTTCCAGTTGCGAATCGGCTGATTTCGAGGCGGCGAAGAGCGCCGGTCGCAGGGTCGATCTCGGCCCCTCCTTCAGCGGCGAAATCGCCCGCTGCAAGAGCGAAGCGCTTGACTCGAAGCGCTCCGTTCGCGTCGCGTGTAAGATGGACGGTCAGAAGCCCTTCATCGCCCGGCTTCTTGTCCCAGTAGATCGCAGGCAGGCGCACGCGGGCCTCGCGAAGATCGGCGGTCGCGTCGAGGCGCCAGTCCCCTTTGGCGTTTTCAACGATTTCGACCTCGATCAGGGTCGGGCCGGTGATGTAGTCGTTGCCCGGAATGCCAAGCCCGAGACGCTGGGAGTCGGTGAACCGTCCCTTGATCCGATAGCGTTGTTCGCGCGCGGCTGTGAAGTCCTGACGCCAGGCGATCTCGGCCGGCACGCCGTTGATCGCCGCGGTTCCGGTAACCTTGAGGCGCGTATTGTCGAGCGCGAGGGTCAGCGCGCCCTGGCTTAAGTCATAGCCTTTGATCAGACCGACGAGCGCGAAATCGCTAAGGCGCGCTTCGACATCGACCGAAATCGCTTCCTGCCCGAGGTCGGCGATGAGCGGAAACGAGAAACGGAGCCGGGCCGCCACCGCGCCCGAAGCGGCCTCGGGCTTGAGCCCGACCGCCTGGGTGTAGCCGAGCGGCTTCTCCGCAAGAAGGTCTAGGGCATCGGCAACCGGTCCTCGCACCGGAAGATCGATGTCCATGGTGAAGTCGCCTCCCTCGCCGGCGATCAACAGCCGCCCGGCCCCCGTCTCGAGCCCGCGGAACCGCCCGCCGCGGGTGGCGATCTCGACCCGCTCGCCGGTGATCATGACCGTGGCGTCCACGCCTTCGATCGGCGGTAACGGCCGTAAGTAGTGGACATTGGCGTCGGTGACTTCGATGCGGGCGACGATTGCCTCGTCGGGCAAGGCTTCGGCGTCGAGATCGCCGGGCTTGAGGTTCACGCTCGCTTCGACGCGGCGGATCATGCCGTCGGTCAGGTTGGACACGATCCAATCGCGCGTGTTCGGCGCAAGCTGGGCCGGCCAGTAATGGGCGAGATCGTTGAGAGGCAGGTTGTCGATCCGCGCCGAGCCGGTCGCCGAAAGCGTTGCGCCAATCCCCTCCAGGGCGAGATCGAACGCGACCCGCGGACCGCCAAGGTCGATCATCGCTTCTTCGATTTGAAGCCGCCCGCGATCGACCTGATAGACGCCGCGCGTCTGCGCGCGGGCGATTTTCAGGGGGGTGTCGAACCAGTCGTCGAGCGCGGCTTCGCCGCCTTCGGTCGCGAGGTCGAAGGCCACCGAGCGGACTTTTCCCTTGCTGTCGAGCAGAATCTCGGTGCTGCCGCTGACCGGCATCCGCAGCCCGCGAAGGACCGCCCAGCGCGCAGCTTCGCCCACCAGCCATTCGGGCCGAAGATCGGAGAATGCGAGGCGCAAAGCGGTCTTTTCGTCGGAGGCTCGATAACGCCCAGTGGCGGTCACCATGGCCCGGTCGTCGCCGATGCGCAGCGCGAGCGTGGCCTCGCCCGTGATTCCTTTGGCATCGCGGCGGAAGCTCACGCTTGCGTCGGGCGCGCGCCATGAGACGCCGAGCCGACGGTCGTCGATCGTCAGATCGGCGTTGCGGATGCTGATCTCGCGCAAATAGCCGATCGCGGTCTCTGGATCGGGGGGCGCGAGCAGACCCGAAAACAGGAGGTCGCTCGCGTTGCTCACTTCGCCTTCGCCGGTGCCGAGCCCGAAGGCGAAGCCTCCGTCGGCGGCGCGGACGATACGAAGCCGAGCGGCGATGATCTCGAGCCGCGTCGGCGCTACGATCCCATGGAGGACCGCCTGCAGGCTCAGCCCGACCGAGACCTCGGGGATCACCGCCGTCGTGCCGTCGGGGCTGGAGACCCGAACATCGAGGAGAACGATGTCAAGCGCGCGCCGCCACCCCGCCCAGACCAGAATCGTGTCGGCGACGTCGAAGCGGAACGGCGCGTTGGTCTGGCGGAAGGAATCGACGATGTACGGGGTGAGAAAGGTGAGCGGCACCGGCCCTTGCGCGAGCCGCCAAGCGCCCGCCGCGATGACCAGCGCGATCACACTGACGCAGGCCGCGAGTCCGTGAAGAAGAATACGCGTAGCAGGGCGGATCACGGGGGGAAAAGGCCCTTTCGACGACTTGACCGACCCCGGCGGTTCGCGCACTGTGCGGCGAACACCGCCGACGCCGCATGACCGATTTCACTCTTTTAGCAGATATCGACGCCCTGCCAGAAGCGGAGGATAAGGCGCGGGCGGAGATCGGGCTCGATCGCTGGCGGACGGCCGCCCGGGAGGCCGGGCTCGCCGCCTTCGCCGAGGCCTTCGCCGCGAATCCGAAAGGAGCCGCGCTCCTCGCCGCGGTCTTCGGCAACAGCCCCTTTCTCGGCCATTGCATACTCACGGACATCGACTTCTTCCGCCGCCTCGCCGAGGAAGGGCTCGATGCCGCCCGCGCGGCCGCGCTCGCCGGCTTTCGCTGCGCGCCCGACGACGATCAGACCACGGTCATGCGACGATTGCGGCGTGCGCGGCGGCGGGTCGCCCTGGTGACGGCCGTCGCCGACATCGCCGGTCTGTGGCCGCTCGAGACGGTGACCGGAACGCTCACCCGGGCGGCGGAGGCCGCTCTCGACTCGGCGCTCGCCCAACTTCTTCGCGCCGCCGCCCAGGCGGGGCGTCTGGCGGGCGTCGATCCCGCCGACCCGGTCGCCGACTGTGGCGTTGCGGTGATCGGCCTCGGCAAGCTGGGGGCGGGCGAGCTCAACTTTTCGAGCGACATCGACCTGATGATCCTCTACGACGCCGCCCGCATCGCCGCGCGCAACGGCGGCGAGGTGCCCCACCGGGCGCTTGCCAGGCTCGCGCGCGGCCTCGTGCGGATGCTTCAGGAGCGCACCGCCGACGGCTTCGTCTTCCGCACCGATCTGCGCCTCAGGCCCGATCCCGGGGCGACGCCGCTCGCCGTTTCGGTCGAGGCGGCCGAGCTTTACTACGAGAGCCTGGGCCAGAACTGGGAGCGCGCGGCCATGATCAAGGCGCGCGCCGTGGCCGGCGATAAGGCGGTGGGCGAAGCGTTCATCCGTTCGCTCACGCCATTCATTTGGCGGCGGCATCTGGACTTCGCGGCGATCGAGGACATCCATTCGATCAAGCGCCAAATCCGCGCCCACTACGGCGGCGGCGCCATCGCGGTCGCCGGCCACAACATCAAGCTCGGCCGCGGCGGGATTCGCGAGATCGAGTTCTTCGCCCAGACCCAACAGCTCATCTGGGGCGGCCGCGAGCCCCGGCTGCGCCGGCGCGCGACCTGCGATGCGCTGCGGGCGTTGGCCGAGACCGGGCGCATAGCGCCCCATGTCGCCGACGAGCTCATCGAGGCCTATCGCTTCCTGCGCCGGGTCGAGCACCGCCTACAGATGATCGACGACGCCCAAACCCACAGCCTTCCGGCCGACGCGAAGGGCATCGCCGCGCTCGCCACCTTTCTCGGCTATGACAGCGCGGACGCCTTCGCCGCGGCGCTGACCCGGCGACTCGAGACGGTGGAGCGCCACTACGCCCAGCTTTTCGAGACCAGCGCGCCGCTCGCGCCGTCGGGGAACCTCGTGTTCACGGGGACCGAGGACGACCCCGAGACGCTGAAGACCTTGGCCGAGCTCGGTTTTCGCGACGGCCGCGCGGTGGGGGCGACGGTGCGGGCTTGGCACCACGGGCGCTACCGCGCGACCCGCAGCGTGCGCGCCCGCGAGATCCTGACCGAGCTGATGCCGACGCTTCTCGGCGCGTTCGCGCGGACCGCCGATCCCGATCAGGCGCTTCTGCGCTTCGACGAGTTCCTCGCCCGCCTGCCCGCCGGCGTCCAGCTCTTTTCGCTGTTCCACGCCAACCCCGGGCTGCTCGACCTGGTCGCCGAGATCATGGGCTCGGCCCCGCGGCTCGCCGAGCGGCTCGCGCATAACGCGGGCCTTCTGGACGGCGTTCTGTCGGGCGATTTTTTCACCCCGCTGCCCGACGCCGACGCCCTGACCGAAGCGCTCGATGCGGCGCTTTCGACGGCGCGCGACTACGAGGACGTGCTCGACATCGCGCGGCGCTGGGCGCACGACCGCGAGTTCCAGGTCGGGGTCCAGATGCTGCGCGGCATCGTCGCCCCGGACGCGGCGGGCGAGACGCTCGCCGACGTGGCCGACGCGGTGCTGCGCGCGCTCGCCCCCCGGGTCGAGGCGGCCTTCGCGGAGCTCCACGGACGGATCGCGGGCGCAGGGCTCGCCATCGTCGCCATGGGCAACCTGGGCGGCCGCGCGATGACCGTCTCCTCGGACCTCGACCTCACCTTCGTCTATGCGGTTCCCGACTTGGCGGCGGTCTCCGACGGCCGCAAGGCCTTGCCGGCGAGCCAGTACTTCGCCCGGCTTTCGCAGCGGTTGATCAATGCGCTTACGGCGATGACCAACGAAGGCCGGCTCTACGAGATCGACATGCGCCTGCGCCCTTCGGGCAACGCCGGTCCGGTCGCTTCCGAGATCGAGAGCTTCGCCCGCTACCATGCGGAAAGCGCCTGGACCTGGGAGCATATGGCGCTGACCCGGGCGCGGGTGGTCGCCGGGCCTCAGCCGTTGGTCGCGCGCATCGAAGCCGTGATCCGCGACGCCCTTTGCCGCCCGCGCGATCCCGCCCGTCTGGTCGCGGACGTCGCCGAAATGCGGCGACGGATCGAGGCCGAGCACGCCGCCGACAACCCCTGGCGCACCAAGTACGTGCGCGGCGGCCTGGTCGATTGCGAGTTCATCGCCCAGTACCTCCAGCTTCGCCACGCCGCGGACCATCCCGAGGTTCTCTCGCCGCGCGCCGTGGTCGCCTTCGAGCGCCTCTCGCAAGCGGGCGCGCTCTCCCGCGAAGACGCGGACCAGTTGATCGACGCGGTCCGGCTTTTGCGCCGGGTCCGCGGCATGCTGCGGCTGACCATCGGCGGCGATCGGATCGAGGCCCACGCCTCGGCGGGCTTGCGCGCCGCGCTCGCCCGCGCCGGCGATGCGGTTGACTTCGCCGCCCTTCGGAGCAAGCTTCTCGCCGCCGAGGCCGCGGTGCGCGCGCTTTACGCCCGCATCATCGACGAGCCGGCCGCGGAGGCGGCGAAGACGATCGCCGCGGGCGAGAACGGAGACAAGGAAGACAAGAAGGCGAGGACCGAGTCATGACCGACCGCGCAAGCCCGGGCGCAAGCGCGCCCGACTTCACCCTCGAGACCGACGGCGGCGGGACGCTTACGCTTTCGTCGCTGCGCGGGCGCACGGTGGCGCTGTACTTCTATCCCAAGGACAACACCTCGGGCTGCACCAAGGAGGCCGAGGCCTTCCGCGACGCCCACGCCGACTTTCAGGCCGCGAATACGGTGATCGTCGGCGTCTCGCCCGACAGCGTAAAAAGCCACGATCGCTTCAAGGAAAAGCTCGGCCTTCCCTTCGTCCTCGTGTCCGACCCCGACAAGGTCGCCTGCCAGGCCTATGGCGTCTGGGTCGAGAAAAGCATGTACGGGCGCAAGTACATGGGGGTCGAGCGTTCGACCTTTCTGATCGACGGCGACGGGGTGATCCGCGAGGTCTGGCGCAAGGTCAAGGTGAAGGGCCACGCAGACGCGGTGCTCGCGGCCGCCCGGGCGCTCGCCGGCGG
>CAYYWV010000023.1:0-28683 GCA_964475385.1 uncultured Alphaproteobacteria bacterium
CGATGTTGCTTTGCGACGAAAGCGCGTCCATCGCCTGGGCGCGGCTGATCCGCGGAATGAACTCCATCGCGAAGGCGGTCAGCCCCTGATCGGCGTAAGCCTGGGCCTTCGCGCGGTCGCCATAGGGGTTGAGGAGCCCGATCAGGACCGCGCCTTTCTTCATCATCGCGATCTCGTCGATCTCTTCGCCGGCCCCATAGGGGCGCTGGACCTTGAGCACGATGTCGGCGGCGCCGTACAGCGCGGCCGGGTCTTTGACGATCTCGGCCCCGGCCTCGGCGAACGCCTCGTCCGCGATGCTTGCGCCTTCGCCGGCCCCGGTCTCGACCACGACCTCGAGCCCCATGCCGACGAGCTTTTTGACCATCTCCGGCGAGCCGGCGACCCGCGCTTCGCCGGGGCGTCGTTCCCTGGGAATGCCTACCTTCATCCGATCATCCCTGCATGCAGCCGGCGGCCGAACGCCGCCAGCGGCACACAATGCCGACTCCAACGTCGTTTGCCAAGGTTGCAGTCAAATGCCTCCTCGCGCATATTGGCCGATGCTGGCTGGATTATGTCGTCGCCGCCCCGTCCGGCCGGGGGATTTACCCCGGTTCGGAACCGGGCGCTTGCGTCGCGGCGCGTCTCGCGGCCGGCGCGCCGGTCCAAGAGAACGCAAGACCCGAAGGGCTTACTCGGGCGGCGCCAACCCGACCCGTTTGAGCGCGGCCCGTTGGCGGCGGGCGAGCCGCGCTTCGTCGTAGTCGGCGATCATGGCCTCGAACAATCGGTGCCAGTTGATCCTGGCCTTGAGGTGCAGGAACACCGAGCCCAGCCCGATCGCCGCCCGGTCCATGTAGACGAACTCGCGCGGCGGCCGCACGCCGCCGAGCGCGCGCAGCTCGCGATGCACGCGGGCCGCCACCTCGGCCCCGTAGGCCCCGCGGCGCGCCCCTTCCTGGATGCGCCGGGGGCGGTCTTCGAGCACCGGGCTGTAGACGAACTCCGCCCACAGGTTGAGCGTCTCGATCACCGCCTTATCGAGGCCGACGAAGCCCCAGGTCTCGTAGGCGTGGACCGCGCGCGCCTTATCGCCCGTCCGCAACGCGTGGTAGAGCTCGATCACGCCGGTCACGAACCGCGGCGGGAAGATGCGGATGCACCCGAAGTCGAGCAGGTTGATCGTCCCGTCCGCGCGCAGGGTGTAGTTGCCGAGATGCGGGTCGCCGTGGATCACCCCATAGCGGTAAAGCGGCGTATACCAGGCCCGGAACATGTTGTGGGCGACGCGGTTGCGTTCGGCCTCGCCGCGCCCGACCCAGCGCATCAGCGGCTCGCCGTCGAGCCAGGTCATGGTCAGGAGCCGGCGGGTCGAAAGCTCAGGAATCGGCTCGGGCACATGCACGCCGCGCTCGCGCTTGAGCATCGCGACGTAGAGCGCCATGTTGCGCCGCTCGCGGTCGTAGTCGAGCTCCTCGCGCAAGCGCTCGGCGATCTCGGCGTGGATGTCGGCGGTGTCGATGGCGCGGTCGTAGCGATGGTAGATCGCGAAAATCAGCTTGAGCTGCTGGAGGTCGGCTTCGACCGCCGAGTCCATGTCCGGGTACTGGAGCTTGCAGGCGAGCGCGGTCCCGTCGAGCGCGGTCGCGCGATGAACCTGGCCGAGCGAGGCCGCGGCCGCGGCCTCGCGCGAGAAGGCGGCGAACCTGGCGCGCCAATCGGGGCCGAGCTCGGCCTCCATCCGGCGGCGCACGAAAGGCCAGCCCATGGGCGGCGCGTTGGCCTGGAGCTGGGCGAGCTCGACCATGTACTCGTCGGGCATGGAATCGGGAATGGTGGCGAGAAGCTGCGCCACCTTCATCAACGGGCCTTTGAGCCCGCCGAGCGCCCGGCGCAGATCGGCCGCGTGGCGGTCGCGGTCGAGCGGCAGGCCGAAAAGCCGTTCGGCGCCGAAGCGGGCCGCGATCCCGCCGACCGAGGTCGAGACCCGCGCATAGCGTCGCATCCGTCCGGCGAGACTGTCGGATTCGCGCCCCTCGGCCATGCGCTCAGCCCGCTTGGTCGAGTTCGTCGATGAAGCCCGCGATGACGTCGAGCCCGCGCGACCAGAAGGCCGGGTCCGAGGCGTCGAGCCCGAAAGGCGCCAGAAGCTCGCGGTGGCGGAGCGTGCCGCCCGCCCGCAGCATGTCGAGGTACTTCTCCTGAAAGCCCTCTTCGGCGTCCTGATAGACGGCGTAGAGCGCGTTCACCAGGCAGTCGCCGAAGGCGTAGGCGTAAACGTAGAACGGCGCGTGGATGAAGTGCGGGATGTAGGTCCAGAAGTGCGCGTACTCGTCCTCGAAGCGGATCGCCGGCCCCAGGCTCTCGGCTTGGACGTCGAGCCAGATCTCGCCGATCCGCTCCGCCGTGATCTCGCCCGCGCGGCGCTCGTCGTGGAGCCGGCGCTCGAACTCGCAGAACGCGATCTGGCGCACCACCGTGTTCAGCATGTCCTCGACCTTGTTGGCGAGCATGGCGCGCCGGCGGCGCGGGTCGGTCTCGGCGGCGAGCATGGCGCGGAAGGTGAGCTGCTCGCCGAATACGGAGGCGGTCTCGGCCAGCGTCAGCGGCGTGTCCGCCATCAGCGCGCCTTGACGGGCGGCGAGAAGCTGATGGACCCCGTGGCCGAGCTCGTGGGCGAGCGTCATGACGTCGCGCACCGTGCCCTGGTAGTTGAGCAGCAGATAAGGGTGCGCGCTCGGCACCGTAGGGTGCGCGAAGGCCCCCGGCGCCTTGCCCGGCCGCACCGGGGCGTCGATCCAGGCCCGCTCGAAGAAGCGCCGGCCGAGCTCGGCCATCTCGGGCGAAAACGCGCGGTAGGCGGACAGCACCGTTTCGCGCGCCTCGTCCCAGGGGATGCGCCGCGTGTCCTCGTCGGGAAGCGGCGCGTTGCGGTCCCAATACGGCAGCGCCTCGACCCCGAACCAGCGCGCCTTGATCCGGTAGTAGCGGTGCGAAAGCCTCGGGTACGCCGCGCGCACCGCCTCGATCAGGGCGTCGACCACCTCGTCCTCGACGTGGTTGGCGAGGTTGCGCGACGAGATCGGCCGGGCGAAGCCGCGCCAGCGGTCCTCGATCGCCTTCTCCTTGGCGAGCGTGTTGGCGATCAGCGCGAACAAGCGCGCGTTGCGCCCCAAAACCGCGCCCAGCGATTTGGCCGCGGCGCGGCGCTTGTTTCCGTCCGGATCGGTCAGGAGATGGAGCGCCTCGGCGCAGGTCAGATCCTCGCCGTCGACCGGGAAGCGCAGCGAATCGATGGTCTCGTCGAACAGCCTGATCCAGGCCGCCCGGCCGACCACCGCTTTCTCGTGCAAGAGCCGCTCGATCTCTTCCGAAAGCTGATGGGGCCTAAAAGCGCGCTGGTCGCGGACCCAGGGCGCGTAATGGGCGAGCCTCGGGGCCTTCATAAGCTCGTCGAGGCGGGCGTCGTCGATCCGGTTGAGCTCGAGGGTGAAGAACACCGTATGCGCCGAAATCTCGGTGACCTGCTCGCTCGTCGTCTGGAAGAAGCGGCCGACCTCGGGGTCGTCCATGGCGCCGGCGTGAAGGAGGCTCGCATAGCTCATGATGCGGCCGAGGATCTCCTCGATCGCTTCGTACTCGGCGATCGCATCGCCAAGCGCCGCCCCGTCGAGGGCGGCGAGCCGGCCGGCGTAGCGTTGCTCGAAGGCGGTCGCCGAGGCGCGCGCGGCTTCAAGATCCTGGGCCAACTCGGGCGAATCGGGGCCGGGGTAAAGGTCGGCGAGATCCCATGTCGGCAGCGGGCCGAGCGCGGCCGCGCCCGACTCTCTGCCGCCGTCTGCGGCGGAAGCGCTCATGATGTAATGGTCCAATGCCTAGGCTGTTCCCAATCAAACGCGGATCGTGAATCACCGAATCACAATAAGGAGCGCGCCGAGGCGCGCGCAAGGGGCGCAATGCTCCCCGAGCAGGGACTTGGGCCTTGGCCGTTGAGCGTCTACACTTCGCGGCGAGCAATGGGAGCTGCGGGTACGGAATGGCGCGCCGCGAGTACGCATGGCCCAATCTGGTGGCGATGTTCTTCGCCCGGGCCGCCGCGCGCGGAGACCGCCCGTTCCTATGGGCGAAACGCGACGGGCGCTGGGCGGCCATCACTTGGTCCGAGGCGGCCGCGACCGTAAACGCGCTGGCCCGGGGCCTGCGCGCGGCCGGCATCGAGCGCGGCGACCGGGTGGTGTTGGTCTCCGAGAACCGGCCCGAATGGGCGCTCGCCGACCTCGCCATTATGGCGGCGGGCGCGGTGACGGTCCCCGCCTACACCACCAACACCACCGACAACCATCTCTACATCCTCGAGAACTGCGGCGCGCGCGGGGCTATCGTCTCGACCGCCGCGCTCGCCGAACGCTTCATGCCGGCGGCGCGAGACGCCTCCGCGCTCGAGGTCGTCGTCGCCATAGAGCCCGTCCCCGGCGAAGGCGGCGGAAGCGGCCGTATCCGCCGCCTCGGCTGGGACGAGGCGCTCGCGCTCGGGCGGACGCGGGACCACGACGTCGCCGAGACCGTCGCCGCAATCGGCCCGGGCGATCTCGCCTGCATCATCTACACCTCGGGCACCGGGGGGCGGCCCAAAGGCGTGATGCTGAGCCACGCCGCGATCCTGTGCAACATCCACGGCGCGACCGAGCTGCTCGCCGAGCTCGGGCTCGAGGACGAGGTGTTTCTGTCCTTCCTTCCTTTGTCGCACTCCTACGAGCACACCGCCGGGCTGTTCTTCCCGATCTCGATCGGGGCGCAGATCTACTACGCGGAAAGCACCGAACGCCTGCCGAAGAACCTGGTCGAGGTCCGGCCCACCATCATGACCTGCGTGCCCCGGCTCTATGAGGTGATGCGCCAGAGAATTCTCTCGGGCGTCGAGCGGGAAGGCGGGCTCAAGGCCCGGCTGTTCCACGCCGCGCTCTCGCTCGGCCGGCGGCGGTACGAGAACGCGGACGCGCTCGGCCTTGGGGCGCGTCTTCTCGACCGGCTGGTCGAGCGGCTGGTCCGCGACAAGGTCCGGGCGCGTTTCGGCGGCCGCATCAAGGCGCTGGTCTCGGGCGGCGCGCCGCTCAATTACGACGTCGGGCTGTTCTTCATCGCCCTCGGCCTGCCGCTTCTCCAAGGCTATGGCCAGACCGAATCGGCGCCGATCATCTCGGCCAACCGGCCGTCGCGCAACCGGATCGAGACCGTCGGCCCGCCGCTCGACGGGGTCGAGGTGCGAATCGCCGAAGACGGAGAGATCCTGGTCCGAGGCGATCTGGTGATGGAGGGCTACTGGGGCGACGAGACGGCGACCAAGGCGGCGTTGCGCGACGGCTGGCTGCATACCGGCGATCTGGGCGAGATCGACGAAGACGGCTATCTTCGCATCACCGACCGCAAGAAGGACATCATCGTGAACTCGGGCGGCGACAACATCTCACCCCAGCGGGTCGAAGGCATTCTCATGCTCGAGCCCGAGATCGCGCAGGCCATGGTCTACGGCGACCGCCGCCCCCATCTGGTGGCGCTGATCGTGCCCGACCCGACCTTCGTCGAGACGTTCGCGCTCGCCCATAGCTGCGCGCCCGATTGCGAAGCCTTGGCCCAGAACGCCGCCTTCCGGGGAGCGCTTTCGAAGGCGGTCGAGCGCGCCAACCGCGCGCTCTCGCCGATCGAACGCGTCAAGCGCTTCGCGATTGCGCCCGAGCCCTTCTCGATCGACCGCGGCGAGCTTACGCCCACGCTCAAGGCGCGCCGCCACGTGCTTGTGGCGCGCTATGGCGACCAGCTCGAGGCGCTTTACCGATGAACGCGCCGCTGGTCATGAACGATATGAACGATGCGGCGCTGACCCTCGATGAGCGCTATGCGCGCGAATCGGGCCGGGTGCTCTTGAGCGGAACCCAGGCGCTGGTCCGGCTCCTCCTCATGCAGCGCCGACGCGACGCGGCCTGCGGCCATAACACGGCGGGTTTCGTCTCGGGCTATCGCGGCTCGCCGCTCGGCGGGCTCGACCGCGAGCTGTGGCGCGCAAGCAAGCATCTCGAGACCCATCACATCCGTTTCACGCCCGGCGTGAACGAAGACCTCGCCGCGACCGCGGTCTGGGGCAGCCAGCAGACCGCCCTCTACCCGGGCGCGCGCTACGACGGCGTGTTCGCCATGTGGTACGGCAAAGGGCCGGGGACCGACCGTTCGGGCGACGCCTTCAAGCACGCGAACAACGCCGGCACGGCCCCGCTCGGCGGGGTGCTTGCGGTCGCCGGCGACGACCACGTCTGTCGCTCGTCGACGTTGCCGCACCAAAGCGAGTTCGCCTTCGTCGACGCCATGATCCCGGTGCTCAACCCCGCAGGCGTCCAGGAGATCCTCGATTTCGGGCTCGTCGGCTGGGCGCTGTCGCGGTTCTCGGGGTTGTGGGTCGGGCTGATCGCGGTCGCCGAGACGGTCGAGCAGGCGGCCTGCGTCGACGTCGATCCGGGCCGGGTCGCGATCGCCGCGCCCGACGACTACGCGCCGCCGCCGGGCGGGCTCAACATCCGCTGGCCGGATGCGCCGCTCGACCAGGAGGCGCGGCTTCACCGCCACAAGCTCGAAGCCGCCCGGGCCTTCGCCCGCGCCAACCGGATCGACCGGATTGTCGCCGACGGAGCGCATGCGCGGCTCGGCGTCGTCGCCGCCGGCAAGTCCTATCTCGACGTCGTCCAGGCGCTCGAAATGCTCGGGCTCGACCTCGCCGAGGCCGGCGCGCTCGGCCTCAGGCTGTACAAGCCGGCCATGACCTGGCCGCTCGAGGAAGAGGGGGCCGTCCGCTTCGCCCGCGGCCTCGAAGAGGTCGTGGTGGTCGAGGAGAAGCGCGCCCTGATCGAGCCCCAGCTCAAGGACGCGCTCTACCCGCTCGCCGACGGCGAGCGGCCGCGCATCGTCGGCAAGCGCGACGAGACGGGCGCGCCCCTGTTCCCCTCCGAGGGCGAGCTCTCGCCGACCCAGATCGCCCGGGCGCTGGCTTCCAGGCTTCTGCGCATCGTCCCCGAAGGCGCGGGCGGCCGCCTGGCCGAACGCCTCAAGGCCCTCGAGGAGCGGGAAGCGGGCCTCGCCGAGATCGCTCCGCCGATGGAGCGCCTGCCTTACTTCTGCTCGGGCTGCCCGCACAACACCTCGACCAAGCTGCCCGAAGGAAGCATCGCCTTCGCCGGCATCGGCTGCCACTACATGGTCCAGTGGATGGACCGCAACACCCAGACCTACACCCAGATGGGCGGCGAAGGCGCGAACTGGATCGGCCTCGCCCCCTTCGTCGACATGCCGCACGTGTTCCAGAACATCGGCGACGGCACCTATTTCCACTCGGGCCTGCTCGCCATCCGGGCGGCGGTCGGGGCGGGCGTCAACGTCACTTATAAGATCCTCTACAACCACGCGGTGGCCATGACCGGCGGACAGCCGGTGGACGGTCCGCTCTCGGTCGCCCAGATCACCCACGCGCTCCACGGCGAGGGCGTCGCCCGGATCGCCGTGGTCGCCGACGATCCCGCCAAGTACCCGCCCGACACCCGCTTCGCCCCCGGGGTGCAGGTCTACGGGCGCGAAGCGTTGAATCGGGTGCAGCGCGAGATGCGCGAAATCCCGGGGGTCACGGTCATCATCTACGACCAGGCCTGCGCGACCGAGACCCGACGCCAGCGCAAGCGCGGGCTTGCGCCCGATCCGGCCCGGCGGGCGGTGATCAACACGGAGGTCTGCGAAGGCTGCGGCGACTGCGGCCTGGTCTCGAACTGCCTGTCGCTTTTGCCCATCGACACCCCGTTCGGCCGCAAGCGGATCATCGACCAGTCGGCGTGCAACAAGGACTTCTCTTGCTTGGACGGCCTGTGCCCGAGCTTCGTGACGGTCGAGGGCGGACGGCTGCGCAAGCCCCGGGCCGAGGCCGCGCAGACGCCGCCCCTGCCGCCCGCGCCGGCGTTGCCCACGCTCGAGCGGCCGTTCGACATCGTGATCACCGGCGTCGGCGGGACCGGCGTGGTGACCGTGGGCGCGGTGCTCGGCCTCGCCGCCCATATCGAGGGCAAGGGCGCGACCGTGTTCGACATGACCGGGCTCGCCCAGAAGTACGGCGCGGTGACCAGCCACGTGCGCATCGCCGCCGCGCCCGAAGACATCCACGCGGTCCGAATCGCTACGGGACAGGCGCGGTTGGTGCTGGGGTGCGATCTCGTGGTGGCGGGCTCGCGCGCGACGCTCGCGACTTGCGATCGCGAGGCGACAGTGGCGATCGTCAACGCCCGCGCCGCGCCGACCGGCGATTTCGCCCGCGATCCCGACCTCTCGATGCCCGAGGCGGCGCTCCGCGAAGCGATTCTGCGGGCGACGCGCGAGGCGGCCTTCATCGACGCCGCCGGGATCGCGACCCGCGTCCTCGGCGACGCCATCGCCGCCAACCTGTTCCTTCTCGGCTACGCCTGGCAGAAGGGCCTGGTGCCGATCGGCGAGGCGGCGATCTTGCGCGCCATCGAAGCGGGCGGCGTGGCGGTCGATCTCAACCGGCGGGCCTTCGCCTGGGGGCGGATCGCGGCCCATGAGCCGGCCGCCGTCGCGGCGGACGCGGCCCGCGAGCCGGCCGCCCAGGCGGACGATCTCGACGCCGTCGTCGAGGCGCGCGTCGAGGCGCTCACCGCGTACCAGAACGCGGCCTACGCCCGGCGTTACGCCGCCCTCGTCGCCCGGGCGCGAACGATCGAGGCGGAACGCGCGCCGGGGCGCGACGGCCTCGCCCTGGCGGTCGCGCGCAACTACTTCAAGCTCTTGGCCTACAAGGACGAGTACGAGGTCGCCCGGTTGTTCTCGGACGGCCGCTTCCTGCGCGAGATCGCCGAGCGATTCGAGGGCGACTGGCGGCTCCGCTTCCATCTCGCGCCCCCGCTGTTCGCCAAGATCGATCCCGAGACCGGGCGGCCGATCAAGAAAAGCTACGGTCCGTGGATGATGGGCGTCTTTCGCCTGCTCGCCCGGCTCAAGGGCCTGCGCGGGACGGTCTTCGATCCCTTCGCCCGGACCGAGGAGCGCCGCGCCGAGCGCCGCCTGATCGCGGACTACGAGGCGACGATCGAGGAGATTCTCGCCGCGCTCGATAAGGACAACCACGCGCTCGCGGTCGAGATCGCCGCCGTTCCTGAGCGCATCCGCGGCTTCGGCCCGGTCAAGGCCAAGGCGATCGCGGAGGCGAAGGCGCGCGAAGCCGCGCTTCTCGCCGCCTTCCGCGACGCCCGCCAGACGCGCGACGCCGCCGAGTAGCGCATACCCTCAAGGGGCGCGCCGAAGGGCTGGGTCCGGGGCGGCTACATCCCAAGCGCCGACTTGTAGAGATCGAGCAACGCCTCCTGCTCGCGCAGCGCCTCGCGGTCGAGCCGGCGCAGGCGGATCACCGCCCGCATGGTTTTGACGTCGAACCCGTTGGCCTTGGCCTCGGCGTAGACCTCGCGGATATCGGCGGCGAGCGCCGCCTTTTCGGCCTCGAGCCGCTCGATCCGCTCGACATAAGAACGAAGCTGTCCCGCAACGATGCCTTCGGGCTGGGCCATGCGTTCCGATTCCTTTTGCGTCTTTTGCGTCGCGCCCCCTGCGGACGCCTGCGCGCGGCCTTATAGCCGGGGCGCGGGCGGGCGGCAAGCGCATGCGCGGAATTCGGCCTTGCGCGGCGGCGGCGGCTCTGGTTTCCCTTAGGCTTCCGTCGGATCACGAAACGCTGGCCATGCTCAAGCTCGCTTCGATCTTCGCGGTCGTCTTCCTCGCCGAGCTCGGCGACAAGACGCAGCTCGCCACGCTCCTCTTCTCGAGCGACCGCGCGCTTTCGCCGTTCCAGGTCTTTCTCGCCGCCGCCGCGGCGCTCGTGGTCTCGACCGCGCTCGCCGTGCTCGCCGGCAGCCTCGCCGCGCGCTATCTCGCGGCGATCCCGCTCAAGCCCATCGCGGGCGTCGCCTTTATCGCCATCGGCGGCTGGATGCTGATCGAGCACTTCCGCGCGGTTTCGTAGCCGCCGGAGAGGAACCGTGTCGGCAATAAAGGGCTCAGCTCCCGGCGCAGTAACGCTGGAGCACGTCGGGCTCGGTCAGGATGACGTCGTTGCCCTCGCAATGCACGCCGAGCTCGCGGAGCTTGGCGAGCGCGCGCGAGAACGTCTCGGGTTTCATGCCGAGGCGGGCGGCGATCAACGACTTGTCGTAAGGGAGATGGATGGTGAGCGGCCCCTTTTCGCCGGGACTGAGGCGAAGCAGGAACTCCCCCACCCGCTGCGGCGCCGACTTGGCGCGGATCTGTTCGACCTGGCCGACCAGATAACGCAGCCGGTGCGACATCGCGCCGAGGATGTTGATCGCAAGCTCCCCGTCGGCGCGGATCGCGGCGAGAAGCGGCGCCGCCGGGATGACGACCAGGCGCGCCTTCTCGACCACCTCGGCGGTGACCGGAAAGCGCCCAGAGCCGAAGATGGCGGCCTCGGCGAACGCTTCGCCGCGGCTGAAGATGCCGATCACGTGCTCGTCGCCGTCGGCGGTCTCGCGCGAGAGCTTCACCCAGCCCCGAAGGATCACGTAGAAACGGTCGGCCACGTCGCCGCGCACGAACAGAATGGCCCCGCGGGGACACTCGATCACCCGCGCCGCACCGAGAAGGGCGTGGACCGTCTTCACCGGCAGCCCGTTGAACATAACCGTTCGGCGCACGAGATCGAAGTTGACCGGGTCGAGATGTGCCATGAAAAATCCTTCGCCCGCCCGTACGGACCCTAGGACCAAGAGTCCCCTAGAGGCGGGCGACGCGCAAGAGCCTTTTTCTTGATCGCGGTCATGGACTGCGGGCCCGAGGAGTGGTAGGTGAGCGCGATCGACGCGGCCAAAGCGCGGGAGGTCTCATGAAGTCCGATGCCATCGCTCTTTCCGGCGGCCCGACCCACGCGGTCGCCCGTTCGCAGCGGGCGGTCGCCCTGTGGCTTTTCGTGTGCTGCGCGATGATCTTCGTCATGGTGGTCCTCGGCGGCGTCACGCGACTGACCCACTCCGGCCTGTCGATGGTCGAGTGGCGGCCGGTCACCGGCATTCTGCCTCCGATGACCGAGACCGCTTGGGAGGACGCTTTCGCCAAGTACAAGCAGTACCCCGAGTACCGTCAGATCAACGCGGGCATGACGCTCGAAGAGTTCAAGTCGATCTTTTGGCTCGAGTTCATCCACCGTCTGTGGGGCCGCGCGATCGGCGTCGTCTTTCTTGTGCCGTTCCTCTACTTTCTGATCCGGGGCCGGATCGACCGATGGCTTGCGCCCCGACTCGCGTTGATCTTCCTCCTCGGCGCGCTGCAAGGGGCGATGGGCTGGTACATGGTGAAAAGCGGGCTGGTCGACCGGCCCGATGTGAGCCATTACCGCCTGACCGTCCATCTCGCCGCCGCTTTTCTGATCTACGGCTACATCCTCTGGGTGGCGCTCGGGCTCCTGTCTCCCGGGGCCGGCGCTTACGACGACCGGGCGACCCGACGGGTCCGAAACGCCGCCATCGGGCTTCTCGTCCTGGTCAGCATCACCGTGCTCTCGGGCGGGCTGGTCGCCGGGCTCGACGCAGGCTTCGCCTTCAACACTTTCCCGTTGATGGACGGGAAGTGGATTCCCGACGGAATCCTCAAGCTGTACCCGCCGCTGATCAATCTGTTCGACAACGCGATCACGGTGCAGTTCGACCACCGAGTGCTGGCGGTGACCACGGCGACGGTGATCGTGGTGCTGTGGGCAATGGGACGCTCCGCCGATCTCGGCCGCCGGGCGCGACTCGCTCTCGACGCCGTGCTGGCGGCGGGCGCGATCCAGGTGGCGCTCGGCCTGACCACGCTTCTGACCGTGGTCGCCCTGGTGCCGGCGGCCGCCCATCAGGCGGGCGCGCTGGTGCTGTTCACGACGGTGATCGTCGCCCTGCACGCGCTGCGACGGGCGCCGGGCGCCGCGTAGAACGCTTTGCCGGGAGCGCGCTGTGGAAGCCGTCTACTTCACCATCGCTGCGGTGGCGCTTTACTTCATCTCCGACCGGATTCTCGACCGGATCGAGGTCGCCCGCGGCGCCCGGTTTGAGCACCGGTCGCTCATTTTCTTCGGGATTCTCCTGACTCTCGCATTGGTGAGCTTCGCCATCATCCGCCGCTTGGTCGGCGCCTGAGAGCCTGCGCGCCCAAAGGGGCTTGACCGAAATCAAGGACGTCCCCCGTCAAACGGCTTTCACTGGATTCCTAATCGAATCCGGATCGACGAGAGGCCGCCCGATCATGCGGGTGTTCGGCCCACGGATAAGGGGGAGACAAGACCGATGGCCAAAACAGGCTCCGACCCGGCGGCGGCCGCCGCACCGGGTGACGGCGACGAAGAGCGCGTGCCCTTCATGCAACGCGTCCTCGACAATCCCTTCCTTCTACTCTTTCTCGGCGTGGTGATCCCGGCCGTGTTCTACCTGATCTGGGGGATCATGGAGGTCACCTCGATCCCGATCGCACGCTAGGAGGAGAAGGACGATGGCGATTTTTCCGCCTGCGGAACGGATCTGGTGGAAGCAGCGGGTTGAACGGGTCGAGCTTCTATGGATCGCGATTGCGTTCGCCTGGGGCATCATCATGTTCCTGATGATGCCGTACTGGCACCTTTACGGGAACCAGAACCTCTCCAACGAAGCTTACCGGATCGAACCCGACGTGTTCGAAGCGAAGGCCGAAGCCTTCGCCGACAAATACACAGTGCGCGAGGAGGGGGACACGGGGATTCCCGTCGTCCATCCGCCGGCCGGCAGCGACGTTTATCTGATCGCTCGGCGCTGGGAGTGGTGGCCGATTCTGGAATTCGAGAAGGGCAAGACCTATCGCCTGCACCTCTCATCGCTCGACTGGCAGCACGGGTTCTCGCTGCAACCGACCAACATCAACCTCCAGGTCCATCCTGGATACGAAATGGTCGTGACGATCACGCCCACTGAATCGGGCGCGTTCTCGATCGTGTGCAACGAATACTGCGGGATCGGCCACCACACGATGGTCGGCCGGCTCTACGTGGTCGAGTAGGAAGGGGACCGATCATGGCGGTAACATCGTTGTTTCGCGTTTGCCCCGATACCGGGCTTCGCATCCATCGCCCCGCGGAGACGCTGATCAAGGTCAACGCCGTGACCGCGGTCGTCTTTCTGCTGATCGGCGGTCTGTTCGGCATTTCGGTGGCGCTGACGCGCTGGCCGGCCGTGCACCTTCTGCCCGCGGAGTGGTTCTATCTGGCCTTGACCGCGCACGGAATCGACGTGCTTTTGGTCTGGATCATCTTCTTCGAGGTCGCGCTCCTCTACTTCGCGTCGGCGATCCTTCTGAACGCGCGGCTCGCGACCCCGTGGCTCGGCTGGGTCGCCTACTGGCTGATGCTGGGCGGGGCCGTGCTCACCAACATCGTGGTGCTCCAGGGCAACTCGAGCGTGATGTTCACCTCGTATGTGCCGATGCGGGCCGATCCTTTGTTCTATCTCGGGATCATCGTGTTCGCGGTGGGCGCCTTGATCGCCTGCTTCATCTTCTTCGGCACGTTGGTGATCGCGCGCGACGAACGCACCTACGAAGGCTCGATCCCGCTCGTCACCTTCGGCGCCATGACCGCGGCGATCATCGCCGTGTTCACCATCGCCGCCGGCGCGATCATCCTGGTTCCCACGCTCCTGTGGTCGCTGGGCTACATCAGCTACATCGACCCGCTCATGTACAAGGTGATCTGGTGGGGCATGGGGCATTCGTCCCAGCAGATCAACGTCTCGGCCCATGTGGCGGTGTGGTACGCGATCGCGGCCATGGTGCTGGGGGCCAAGCCCTTGTCCGAGAAGGTGAGCCGCTCGGCCTATCTCCTCTACATTCTGTTCCTCCAGCTCGCCTCGGCGCACCACCTTCTGGTCGAGCCTGGGATTAGCTCGGAATGGAAGATCTTCAACACCAGCTACGCCATGTATCTCGCCGTTCTCGGCAGCATGATCCACGGCCTGACGGTGCCGGGAAGCGTCGAGGCGGCGCAACGCGCCAAGGGCTTCACCAAGGGGCTGTTCGAATGGCTCCGCAAGGCACCTTGGGGCAACCCGGCGTTTGCGGGCATGTTCCTGTCGCTGGTGATGTTCGGCTTCCTCGGCGGCATCTCGGGCGTGGTGATGGGCGTCGAGCAGATCAACCTCATCGTGCACAACACGCTCTACGTGCCGGGGCATTTCCACGCCACCGTGGTGACCGGAACGACGCTCGCCTTCATGGCGTTGACCTACCTCTTGATCCCGCTCCTGTTCCGCCGCGAGATCGTCTTCAAGCGGCTGGCGCAGTGGCAGCCCTATCTGTACGGGATCGGGATGGGGCTGGTGTCGCTGTTCATGATGGGCGCCGGCACCCTCGGGGTCTCGCGGCGGCATTGGGACATCACCTTCGCCGACGCCACGCTGACCTTCGACTATCCCGGCGCGGCCTATCTGATGATGGGGCTCAACGGCCTCGCCGCCCTTCTCGCGGCGGTCGGCGGGCTCGCCTACATCGTGATCGCGGTGGGCTCGATCCTGTTCGGCAAGAAGCGCGGCGAAGACGCGCCGTCGATCCTGGCGCCCCAGGCGCCGGCGGCGATCGCGAGCTACGGCAGCGCGGGCACCATGCAGGTGCCGGGAACCTTCACGCTCGCGCTTGTGTTCCTGGCGGCCTTTGTTCTGTACTACTTCGTCAACTGGAAGTATCTCGCCGCCACTTGGGGGCTGAGCTGAGCGGCGAACGAGGCGCGGTTGCATCATTTGCAACCGCGTCTCGCGGCCATTTTGGGGCGGAGTTAATGAGATGATGGGAACCGCAAAGCGGCTCTGTTCGGTTTTCAAGCTGCGGATCGGCGTGGCCATCGCGCTGAGCGCGCTCGCCGGGCTTGCGGCGAGCCCGGGACCGAGCCCCGAGGCATGGCGGATCGCGATCCTCGCCGCCGCCGTGCTCGTCGCTTCGGCCGCGGCGGGGGCCTTCAACCAGTACGTCGAGCGGGACATCGACGCGCGCATGAGCCGGACCCGCAATCGCCCCTTCGTGACCGGGGTCTATGCGCCGGGCTGGATCTGGCCGGCGGTCATGACGGGAATGCTGGCGATCGCGGTTGGCGGGGCGGCGGCGGCGCTCAATGGACTGGCGGCGCTTTACGTCTTTCTCGGGGCCTTCGTCTACGGCGTCGTCTATACGGTCTGGCTCAAGCGGCGGAGCTGGATCAACATCGTGGTCGGCGGGCTCGCCGGCAGCTTCGCCGTGATGGCGGGGGCGGCCGCGGCGGCGCCCGGTCTGTCGGGCGCGCCGTTGATGCTCGCCACGGTGCTGTTCCTGTGGACGCCGCCGCATTTCTGGAGCTTGGCGACCGCGCTCCGCGACGATTACGCCGCCGCCGGGGTGCCCATGCTTCCGGTGGTGGTGGGCGATGCGCGGGCGGCGCGCGTGATTGCGGCCCACAGCTTCGCGCTGGTCGCGCTGTCGCTCGCGCCGGCGGTCTTCGACCTCGGCCTCGGCCCGGTCTATCTGGCGCTCGCCGCGCTCGGCGGCGGCTGGTTCGTGGCCAAGAGCATCGCGCTGTTGCGCAACCCCGGCCGGACGACCGCAATGGCCAACTTCCACGCCTCGCTCGTCCAGCTCAGCCTTCTGCTCGTGGGCGTCCTCGTGGACCGTCTGATCGTCGGCTGAGCGCGCCGCCATGTTCCGCGCCTCTCTCCTCGCCATCGCCGCGGGCGCCGCCTTCGCTTCCTCGGCCGCGCTTGCGCAGGCCCGCGACTTCGACCTCGACGCTGCGCTGGCGACGAGCCGGGCGGCGGTCGGCCGCCTGATCGGGGATGCGGTCTTGCGCGACGCCGACGGCCGGGAGGTCCGGCTGTCGTCGTTTCGCGGCAAGCCGTTGGTCGTAAGCCTGGTCTATACGAGCTGCCTCCGGGTCTGCCCGACGATCACCCGCACCCTTGCCGAGCATATCGAATCGGCGCGCGCGGTGGTCGGCGCGCACGCCTTTTCGGTCGTCACCATCGGCTTCGACGCCCGGGCCGACACGCCCGCGCGCATGGCGCGCTTCGCCCGCGCGCAAGGGATCGACGATCCCGACTGGCGTTTCTTGAGCGGCGACGCGGCCACCGTCTCTGCGCTCGCCCGCGATCTCGGGTTCACGTATCTGCGCACGCCGGGCGGGTTTCAGCATCTGGCGCAGACCAGCATCCTGGATTCGGACGGCCGGCTCTACCAGCAGATCTACGGCGACCAGTTCGAGGCCCCGGCGCTGGTCGAGCCGTTGAAGGCGCTCGCCTTCGACCGGCCCCAGGCGGCGGGGACGCTCGATGCGCTCGTCGAGCGAGTGCGCTTGGTGTGCACCTTTTACGACCCGGTCACCGGGCGTTATACGCTCGATTATTCGCTGTTCATCGGCCTCGCCATCGGCGGCATGTCGCTGAGCGCGGTGGGCTTCGTGATCGTAAGGTCATGGCTGCGTCTGCGCCGCCAGCGCCTCGCGTGAGCGCCGGCTCGAAGCCCGGGACCGAAGCGCCCCCCGCGAGGCCGGCGCGCCCCGCGCCTTCGGGGCTGCGGCGCGCGCTTCGCATCGCCTTCCTCCGCATCGAGCGCCCGCTCGATCGGGTCTTCGGCCCGGACGGCAACCCGTTCCACCACCTCGGCGCGCTCGGCTACTTCTTCTACTGGATCGTCGCGGCGACCGGCATCTACCTCTACATCGTGTTCGACACCTCGGTCGAAGGCGCTTACGCCTCGATCGAGCATCTCACCAACGCGCAGTGGTACCTCGGCGGCGTGATGCGGAGCCTCCATCGCTACGCCTCGGACGCCCTCGTCGCGGTCGCGGTCCTGCACATGCTCCGCGAGTTCGCGCTCGACCGCTATCGCGGGATGCGCTGGTTCGCCTGGGTGACGGGCGTGCCGATCCTGTGGCTGATGTTCGCCGCCGGCGTCGGCGGTTACTGGCTGGTCTGGGACCGGCTCGCCCAGTACCTCGCGATCGCGACCATGGAGTGGCTCGACTGGCTCCCGATCTTCGGCGAATCGCTCGCCCGCAACTTCCTCACCGCGGGCAGCCTCGGGGACCGTTTCTTCAGCCTCTTGGTGTTCCTGCACATCGCGATCCCGCTGTTTCTTCTGTTTGCGATGTGGATTCACCTGATGCGGATCTCGCGCGCCGACAACAACCCGCCGCGCCTGCTCGCGCTCGGCGCGCTTGCGATGCTGCTCGCGGTCTCGCTCGTCAAACCGGCGGTGAGCCAGGGTCCGGCAGATCTGACCAAGGTGGTCACCACCGTCGGGCTCGACTGGTACTACCTTGCGATCTACCCGTTGCTCGATCTGTGGTCGGCGGGCTGGGTCTGGCTTCTGGTCGGCGCCGCCTCGCTGCTCTTGATCGTCATGCCCTGGCTGCCGCCGCGCAGAGAGCCGGCGCCGGCGGTGGTCGATCTCGAGAACTGCAACGGCTGCGCGCGCTGCTTCGCCGACTGCCCTTACGGCGCGGTGATCATGCAGCCGCGGACCGACGGCCGACCCTTCGAGCGCGAAGCCGCGGTCAACCCGAACATCTGCACCGCCTGCGGGATCTGCGCCGGGGCCTGCCCGACCTCGACCCCCTTCCGCCGGGCGAGCGCATTGGTCCCCGGGATCGACGTGCCGCAGCTTCCGCTCAAGGCGTTGCGCGACGAGATCCACGCGCTTGCCCCCGGCCTTCGCGCGCGGCCGCGCGTTCTGGTTTTCGGCTGCCAGTTCGGGGTCGCGCTCGACGGGGTGAAAGGCGACGGCGTGGCGGCAATTTCTCTCGTTTGCACGGGCATGCTGCCGCCGTCCTTCATCGACTACGTGCTGAGCCGCGACCTCGCCGACGGGGTGCTGCTGACCGGCTGCGGCGAGGGCGCGTGCCACCACCGGCTTGGGATCGAATGGACCGAGGCCCGCATCGCGCGCGAGCGCGACCCCTATCTGCGCGCCCGCGTTCCCCGCGAGCGCATCGCGCTGTGCTGGGCCGGGGCCGGCGGCGAGGCGCGGCTCGCGGCCGAGATCGCCGCCTTCCGCGCGCGGCTCGCCGCGCTCGACGCGGGCGAGGCCGACGACGAGGACACGAACGAGGCGGTGCGGCGTCATGGGTAAGGGTCTGCGCATGATCGGGCAAGGGCTCGTCTATCTCGCCTTCGGGGCGGCGCTCGCCTACGCCTCGAACCGGCCGCTCTATACGCACTTTCCCGAAGACCAGGCGCTTATCAAGGTGAGCCTCAACCACAGCGGCAAGCCCAAGGGCGGCTGCCGCCAGCGCAGCGCGGCCGAGCTCGAGGCGCTGGCCCAGAACATGCGCCGCGCGACGGTGTGCTCGCGCGAGCGGGTTCCAATCCGAATCGAGATCCGGCTCGACGGCAAGCCGCTGCTCGCCGAGACCCTTCAACCGGGCGGCCTGCGCCGCGACGGCCCGGCCCGGCTTTACCGCCGCTTCCGCGTCGCCCCCGGCCCCCACCGGATCGAGGCCCGGCTGCGCGACAGCCGGCGCAAGGAGGGCTTCGACTACGTCAAGACCGCCGAGGTCACGCTTGCGCCAGCGCAGAATTTCGTGATCGACTTCCGGTCCGAGACCGGAGGCTTCCTGTTCCGATGAGGCCGCTGAGCGCAAACAGCCGGAGCGCGCCATGGCGCTGATCGAATGGAAAGATGCGTTCAAAGTCGGGATCGACTCGGTCGATCACGAGCACCGGGCGCTGATCGACCTGATCAACGACCTTCACGGCAAGCTCGGCCCGGACGCCGAGCGCGAAGCGGTGATACGCGTCCTCGGCGAGATCTTCGCCCGGATTTCGGCCCATTTCGCGCTCGAAGAGGCGATCATGCGGGAGAAAGGCTACGACGAGTTCGCCGCGCACAAGGCCGATCATGAGCGCCTGCTCGACGAGATCCGCGACATCATGGACGACGTCGAGACGGAGGCCGGCATCGACCTCGACGCGGTGCTTTCGACTCGCCTCGAGCGCTGGTTCACGGTCCACTTCCAGAGCTTCGACGCCCGCCTCCATCGCCATCTCGGCGATTGAGAGGGGCAAGGGGCGCAATGCAGGCGGGATCGTCGTTGGCCGGACTGTTGACGCGGCGATCGACCGGATGGGCGACGAGGGCCTCCTCGGGCGCCGGGCGAAGAAGCTCGGCGAGCCGGGCGGGCGGCTGATCCGGCGCAAGCCAGAGATCGGCGGCCTCGGGCGTGAGAATCGCCGGCATCCGGTCGTGGATCGCAGCGAGCCGCGCGTTGGCCCCGGTGGTAACGATGGCGCAGCTTTCGACCGCCTCGCCGGCCCCGCCCCGCCAAACCTCCCACAGCCCGGCGAAGGCGAAGGGCGCATCGTCCGCGCGGCGAATGAACCAGGGCTGCTTTCCGCCGCCCGTCGTCCTTTGCCACTCGTAGAAGCCGTCGGCGAGCACCAGACAGCGCCGCGCGCGATAAGCGGCGCGAAAGGCCGGCTTCTCGGCGAGCGTTTCGGCGCGGGCGTTGATCAGGCGCGCGCCGATCGCCGCATCCTTCGCCCAGGCCGGGATCAACCCCCAGCGCAAAAGCGCGAACGCGCGAACGCGCTTCCCCGCCGGGGCAGGCGCGGTCCGCACGACGGCGACCGGCTGGGTCGGCGCGATGTTGTAGCGGGGCGCAAGATTGGCGGCGATCGCGACCTTGAAGGCCGCGGCCAAGGCGTGCGCCGGAGCGCGCAGGGTGAACCGCCCGCACATGGGTCGATCCTACCCGGGCGCTCCGGCGCGGCCAACACGGCCAGGCGATCAGGGCCGCGCGATCAGGGCCAGCCCGCGCGGTCGAAGATGCGGACCGCTTCGGCGTTGTTGTCGCCGAGGATCGTCAGATTGATGTCGTCGGCCTTGAAGGCGCCCCAGGCGGCGACGATGTCGGCCACCGGCACCCCCGGCTTGACCGGGTACTCGTAGACCGTTTCGGCGTAAAGCCGTTGGGCCTCGTCTCCGGCGAGGAACTCGATCAAGCGGCGCGCCTCCTCCGGGTGCTTGGCGTAGCGCGTCACCCCTGCGCCCGAGACGTTGACGTGCACACCGAAGCTCTGCTGGTTGGGCCAGAAGACCGCGACCTTGGCGGCGGCCTCGCGGTCGCTCGCGCGCGGCGAGGCGACGAGCCGGGCGAGGTAATAGGTGTTGGCGATCGCCACGTCGCACTCGCCGGCCGCAACCGCGCGGATCTGGTCGCGGTCGCCCCCTTGGGGCCGGCGCGCGAAGTTGGCGACCATGCCGCGCGCCCAGTCCTCGGCCTTCGCGGGCCCGAGGTGATCGATCAGGGCGGCGAGAAGCGACTGGTTGTAAATGTTGTTCGACGACCGAATGCAGATCCGCCCCCGCCATTCGGGCCCCGCGAGCGCCTCATAGGTCGAAAGGGTCGCCGGATCGACCCGGTCGCGCGCGTACATGATGGGCCGCGCCCGGAGCGAAAGCCCGAACCACATGCGGTCGCGGTCGATGTACTGGGCCGGGATGGCCTTCTCGAGAAGCGGCGAATCGAGGCGCTGCAAAAGCCCCGCCGCCTTGGCCCGGGCGAGCCGGCCGGCGTCGGTGGTCAAAAGCACGTCCGCCGGCGTGTTCCTGCCTTCGCGCTTGAGCCGTTCGAGAAGCGCATCGGCCTTGCCGCTGACCAGGTTGACGGTGATCCCGGTCTCGGCCTCGAAGGCGTCGAACAGGGGCCGGATCAGAACTTCTTTCCGCGCCGAATACACGTTGACCTCGGCCGCTTGCGCGCCCGCCGCCGCGAGGGTTGCGGCCGCAAGGGCGAACCCGGCCGCAAGGACGCCGAGCCGCGCGCCGGCGCGCTTCTTCCTGTCCCGCCGGTCCGTTTTCGTCACCAAACTCCACGTCGTCGCGATACTCACCTGTTCCGTCACGATACGCTCCTTACGATCATCGGGCCGAGCGAAGCGCCGGCCGTCGGTTGCACTCTTCGCCTTTGCCGCCGCCCGGGTTGGCGGGGCTTGTCTGCTCGCCATGCTCCGGTTCAGACCGTCGGCCTTTTGCGGGTCTTCCATTCGGCCCATTGGACCCTACCGGACCGAAGGCGACGGTCTGATTGAGATGATTATAAATTGCGAATGCAAATCATTCGCATTTCTTCCTCGAAGGGTTACGCCGATTGCGCGACCGAGTCAAGCGCCTCGTTGCTCCGCGCGGCCCCGAACGCCACGGATCCAAAAGCGCATCCCAGCTATCCAAGCTGTAAGAGGAACGGCCTCAAGCCGGCGGCGAATGGCCTGGCCCCATTTTTGATCGTCCTCAAAAATCTTCTATTCCGTTATTTCTACATAAGAATCCCGACCCCCTCGGGACAGAGCGGCGCGAACCGCGCTCCGGCGCGCGGCCTTCCTTGCGCGCCTTGCGCCAAATCATTGACTCGGAAGCCATCTCTGGCGTACCAAAACAGTCTGGCGTGGGCGCGCGCCGGGGGCGTTGGCGGCTTCGGCCGCAAACGTCGCGCGAAAGCCCGATCGGCCTGGCGGAGCGCGGGATGCGGATGAGCGCGCTGCACGCGACCCCAGCCCGCTTTCGGGGCCGATACGCCAGGACACAGGGAGGACGCCTGAGCCTTTCGCTCGACCGGGGGCCGGGTGACTACCAGGGAGGACGAGCGGCGGTCCGGATGGGCCGCCGCTCTGACCTTGCGAGCGGGCGCATTTTGGGGCGCATTTCGTTGGCGTTGCGCATGGGCGTTGACAGCCGGCCGCGCTCTGCATAGGGTGCGCCGCCTGCGTTGGGCCGCGCTGCGGCGGTCATGAGATGACGAGACACGAGACGACGCGATGAAAGTCCGAAACTCGCTCAAGTCTTCCAAGAAGCGGCACAAGGACTGCCGGGTCGTGCGCCGCAAGGGCCGGGTCTACCTGATCAACAAGACCAACCCCCGGTTCAAGGCCCGCCAGGGCTGAGCGCTCCCGGCCTTCGGCCCGCCAACCCTCAGTCCCCCTTAACGCTTCCTTGCCCCGGCGGCGTTGACCTTTGCCTGACGCCCGACCACTATAGGCGCGCGACGCCGTGGCATCGCCGGGCGGCGCAGAACGGCGGAGGGCCTGCTCATGAAAATGCCGGAACCGGATCGCGGGGTGATCGCCCGGCGCGACGAGATCGTCGCCGCTTTGCGCCGGATCCTTTCCGATGAGGCGGTCATCGCAAGCGAGAACGAGCTTCGCGCCTACGAGTGCGACGGGCTCACGGCGTATCACACTCTCCCGCTCGTCGTCGTGCTGCCCGAGACCACGGCGCAAGTCTCGGCCGTGCTCGCCTATTGCCACCGCGAAGGCGTCAAGGTGGTGCCGCGCGGCGCGGGCACCGGGCTTTCGGGCGGCGCGCTGCCGCTCGCCGACGGGGTGACGCTCGGGCTCGCCAAGTTCAACCGCATCCTCGACATCGACTTCGAGAACCGCTGCGTCGTCACCCAGCCCGGCGTCACCAACCTCGGGATCACGCGCGCGGTCGAGCACGCGGGCTTCTACTACGCCCCCGACCCGTCGAGCCAGATCGCCTGCTCGATCGGCGGCAACGTGGCCGAGAACTCGGGCGGCGTGCACTGCCTGAAGTACGGGGTCACGACCAACAACATTCTCGGCCTCGAGATCGTGCTGATGGACGGCGAGGTGGTGCGCCTCGGCGGCAAGCATCTCGACGCCGAGGGCTACGACCTGCTCGGCGTGCTCACGGGCTCGGAGGGGCTCCTCGGCGTGATCACCGAGGTCACGGTCCGCATCCTGCGCAAGCCGGCGACCGCGCGGGCGCTTTTGATCGGCTTCCCGGCGATCGAGGCCGCGGGCGACTGCGTCGGCCGGGTGATCGCTTCCGGCGTCATCCCCGGCGGCATGGAGATCATGGACGCCGCCGCCGTGCGCGCGGCCGAGGATTTCTGCCACGCGGGCTATCCGCTCGACGTGGAAGCGCTCCTCATCGTCGAGCTCGACGGCCCCAAGGTCGAGGTCGACCACCTGATCGAACGGGTCGCCGGGATCGCGCGCGACTGCGGCGCGACCACGATCCGCGCCAGCCAAAGCGAGGAGGAGCGCGAGCGCTTCTGGGCCGGGCGCAAGGCCGCCTTCCCCGCGGTGGGGCGCATCTCGCCCGACTACTACTGCATGGACGGCACCATCCCGCGCGCCCGCCTGCCCGAGGTGCTGCGCCGCATCGGCGAGATGAGCGAGCGTTTCGGCCTCGGCGTGGTCAATGTGTTCCACGCCGGCGACGGCAACTTGCACCCGCTCATCATGTACGACGCCAACAAGCCGGGCGAGCTCGAAAAGACCGAGGCTTTCGGCGCCGAGATCCTCAAGCTCTGCGTCGAGGTCGGCGGCGTGCTGACCGGCGAGCACGGGGTCGGCATCGAGAAGCGCGACCTGATGCCGGTGATGTTCGACAAGGTCGATCTCGACCAGCAGCAGCGCCTCAAATGCGCCTTCGACCCCGACGGCCTGCTCAACCCCGGCAAGGTGTTCCCCACCCTGCACCGCTGCGCCGAGCTCGGCCAGATGCACGTTCACCGCGGCGCGGTCCGCTTTCCCGATCTTCCGCGGTTCTGATGATCGAAACCCTCAGGCCCGAGACCGAGGACCAGGTCCGCGATGTCGTGGCCTGGGCGGCGGCCGAGGAAAGCCCGCTCGAAGTCGTCGGCCGAGGAACCAAGCGCAGGCTCGGCCGCCCGGTCGAAGCCGACCGTCTGCTCGACCTTTCGGGGCTTTCGGGGATCGTCCTTTACGAGCCCGCCGAGCTGGTCATGAGCGCGCGGCCCGGCACGCCGCTCGCCGAGATCGAAGCCGCGCTCGCCGAGAACGGCCAGATGCTCGCCTTCGAGCCCGCCGATCTCGGCCCGCTTCTCGGCGGCGAAAAAGAGACCGCCAGCATCGGCGGCGCGTTCGCCTGCAACCTCGCAGGCCCCCGGCGGATCAAGGCCGGCGGCGCGCGCGATCATCTCTTGGGCGTGCGCGCGGTGACCGGCCGCGGCGAGACGATCAAGGCCGGCGGGCGGGTGGTCAAGAACGTCACCGGCTATGACCTGTGCAAGCTGTTCGCTGGCTCTCACGGCACGCTCGCGGCGCTGACCGAGCTCACCTTCAAAGTGCTTCCCGCCGCCGAAGACGCGGCGACGGTGGCGCTGCGCGAGGCCGCCGACGCCGATGCGGTCCGCGCCATGACGGCGGCGATGGGAAGCCCGCACGAGGTCTCGGGCGCGGCGCACTTGCCGCCCCCTTGCGCCGCCGCCGCGGGCGTCGCGGCGCTCGGCGACGGACGGGCGGCGACCGTGGTCCGCATCGAAGGCCCCGGTCCTTCGGTCGCCCAGCGGGCCGAGGCGCTGGCGGCGCTTCTCGCCGCATTCGGCCCGGTCGAAATCCTGAACCAGGCCGACACGCATACGCTGTGGCGCGCGATTCGCGACGTTGCGGTGCTCGACGCCGGCGGCGGCCGGATCGTTTGGCGGCTTTCGGTGCCGCCGGCGGCGGGCGCGCGCGTGACGGCGGCGATCGCCGACAGGATCGAGAACGCAGCGTGGTTCTACGACTGGGCCGGGGGGCTGATCTGGCTCGCCCTTCCAGACGGCGGCGGCGAAGAGGACGGCGGCGCGGCCTGGGTGCGGGCGGCGATCGAAACGGAAGGCGGGCACGCCACCCTGGTCCGGGCGGAGGCGGCCCTGCGCGCGCGCGTGCCCGTGTTCCAGCCCCAGCCCGCGCCGCTCGCCGCGCTCACCGCGCGGGTCAAGGACGGCTTCGATCCGCGCCGTATACTCAACCCGGGCCGCATGTACGCCGGTCTCTAGAGTCCCTGGGAGGAGGATGGTCCGATGCGTATCGTTTTGGGGTTGATCGTCTCGATCGCCTGGCTCGCCGCCGTCGCCTTCTATGTCATCGAGTACGTCGGCATCGAGAATGCGCTCGGCTTTCTGCCGACCGAGATCGCCCTATTCGTCACCGCCGCAGCGCTGCCGGTGGTTCTGGTCTGGGTTGCGGCCGGCGCCTTCCAGCAGGCGGCGGCGGCGCGGCGCACCGGAGCGGTCCTGCGGACGCTGGTCGAGAATCAGTCCCAGGCCGCGGCGGCTCAGCTCCGGGCCGCGCGTTGCCTGACCTTCTTGCGTTCGGCCGAGCTGATCGAACGCGAGCTCGGCGCGATCGCTCGCCGGATCGCCGCCTTTCTCCCGCCGGCCAAGGAGGGCGCGAACGCAGGCCGCACCGAGCCCGACGACGTCGAAGCCGCCTTCGAGGCGCTGCTCGACCCATCTCGGCGCGGTCCGCCCAAGGCCTTTCGGGCGTTGATCGACAAGCGCGCCGCCGGACGTTCGTTGGCGATCCGCTACTGCGACGCCTTCGAAGCGCTGCTCGGCGACTGCGATCTTTGCGACGAAGACGGTAAACTCCGCGCGCATTACGAGCGTTCGGTCATGGGCGAAGCGTACCGAATCCTCTGTGAGGCGCTCGACCGAAAGTCCGCATAACGGCGCGCCTCTCTTGCAACCCACGGTACGATGCAGACCAATTTCTCGCTCGCCCAGCTCGCCGATCCCGCCCTCAAGGAAGCCGAAAGCATCCTGCGCAAATGCGTGCACTGCGGCTTCTGCACCGCGACCTGCCCGACCTACGTTCTGCTCGGCGACGAGCTCGACAGCCCGCGCGGGCGCATCTACCTGATCAAGGACATGCTCGAGAACGAGCGCACGCCCGATCCCCGGGTGGTCGCCCATCTCGACCGTTGCTTGTCGTGCCTGTCCTGCATGACGACCTGTCCTTCGGGCGTCAACTACATGCATCTGATCGATCACGCCCGCGTCTATGTGGAGAAAACCTATACCCGTCCCCTGGGCGAACGGCTCTTGCGCGCGCTTCTGGCGCGCATTCTGCCGCGTCCCGGCCTGTTCCGAAGCGCGCTCAAAGCGGCCGCAATCGCCCGGCCCTTCGCCCGCCTCGCGCCCGGACGCATGAAAGGCATGGTTGCGATGGCGCCTGCGCGCCTGCCGCCGCAAGAGGGGCCGATCGAAGGCCGGACCTTTCCCGCCGAAGGCAAGCGCCGGATGCGCGTCGCGCTGATGCCGGGCTGCGCCCAGCAGGTGCTGAGCCCCCAGATCAACGCCGCGACGATCCGCGTTCTCACTCGCCACGGCTGCGAGGTCGTGGTCCCGAAGGACGTGGGCTGCTGCGGCGCGCTGGTCCATCACATGGGCCGCGAGGACGAGGCCAAGGCCGCGGCGCGGCGCAACGTCGCCGCCTGGGCGGAGGCGCTGGATAACGGCGGACTGGATGCGGTCGTGATCAACGCCTCGGGCTGCGGCACGACGGTCAAGGACTACGGCTTTCTTCTGCGCGCCGATCCCGCGTACGCCGAGCGCGCGGCTTGGATCTCCGCGCTCGCCCGCGACGTGAGCGAGGTGCTCGCCGAACTCGACATCGCGCCCCGCGGCGATGGCCCTAGGCCCAAGGTCGCCTATCATGCGGCGTGCTCGCTCCAGCACGGCCAGGGCGTCCGCAGCCAGCCCAAGGCGGTGCTTGCGGCGGCCGGGTTCGAGGTGCGCGAACCGCCCGAGAGCCATCTCTGTTGCGGCTCGGCGGGCACCTACAACCTGCTCCAGCCCGCGATCGCCGAGCGCCTGCGGACGCGTAAGGTCGCCAACATCGAAAGCGTCGGCGCCGAGGTGATCGCCGCCGGCAACATCGGTTGCATCGTCCAGATCGCATCCGGAACCGCATTGCCGGTCCTCCATCCGGTGGAACTCGTCGACTGGGCGACCGGCGGCCCGGTGCCGCCCGCGCTTGCGGGCCGCTTGGGCGAAGCGTCTTGATCCCGCGCCCCCGCCGCTCACAGGATCGTGTAGCGCGGTGGCCCCGCGATTCAGTATCATTGAAATTATGATGCGCCTGCTGATCGCGTTCATCCTTTTGGCAGGCGCGCTCGTCGCCGGCCCGGCGACGGCGCGTCAGGACGACCCGCGGCTCGATGCGCTGTTCGATCGGCTCGCCTCGGCCGACGACGAGGAAACGGCGAGCCGGATCGAGAACCTGATCTGGAAAATCTGGATCGAGACCGGCGATAAGACGCTCGACCGGCTGATGTTGCGCGGCATCCTCGCGATCCGGACCCACCAGTACGACGTCGCGGTCGAGAGCTTCACCCGCATCATCGAGGCCGCGCCCAACTTCGCCGAGGGCTGGAACAAGCGCGCGACCGTGTACTTCCTGATGGGCCGCTACGACGAATCGATCCGCGACGTGCAGAAGACGCTGGCGCTCGAACCGCGCCACTTCGGAGCGCTCGCCGGCATGGGGCTGATCCTTTCCGAGCTCGGCGACAAGGCCGGCGCGCTCGACTGGTTCGCGCGCGCTCTCGCGATCAACCCCCACATGCCCGCGATCCGCGACCTCGTGCGCAAGATCAAAACAGAGATCGGGGACGACCAGATTTAGGATTTAGAATTAGAAGGCGTCTCCGTAACGAGCCCGGCGAAGCCGGCCCGGCGCATCCCGCCTTGATTCGCTTTCATCGCCGCACAACGCCGCATGAGGCCGAAAAGAGCGCGGGACCGTCGGCTCGGTTTGAAAACGCCTTGAATTTTACGTTAAAGAGGCCCTATGCGCCGTCCGCCTTTAGGCTTCGCGGACGTGGAATGCGTATCGGCGGAAGGGAGGAATCGAGTTTATGAGATATAATCAAAAAAATAAGCTAAACAAAAAGATTAGTTAATTCTGCTAATATCCATACACACAAATTCGGAATGGCCTTTTGATTTTTTTTTAATGATTTTGCGTTTCCATGTCATATATATACGACTATCATAAACGGGGAGTGATCGGTCTCCGCAATAGAGAGGAAATTCTCGTATTTCCTTCGCTCCGGAACGACCTTGTTTCCGATCATTGAGCGGAAATTAGATGAACACAACAAAATCAAATCATCGTGTTCTGATTGTCGACAAAGACGAGATTCGTCGCGCTGGCATTGTGCGCATTCTTGATCTTATGGTCGAAGACTTCGTTATAGACGAAGCCGACGGCCTCCACAGCCCTGTCCATGGAAATGAAAACATAAGGAAGTATGATCTAATATTGCTCTTAGAAATAGAGAGCAAGGACAGGGAAATAAACGAGATCCGGAATATATGCTCGCAATTTTCCGACTCCGCGATCATCGTCTCCGTGCCCTTCTGCGGGAGCGCTAGCAATATCTTACGCGCCATTGCTTCCGGCGTGGCCAGCGTTATTCCGGAAAATTGCAGTATCGAAGAAATGCAGGAGATCATCCGCCAGGTTCTGCGCGGAATGGTCATTTTCCCGCGGAGGCTTCTCGCCTTGGAAGAGAACGCCTTCTTCAAAGAGCCATCCTTCGTGGACTCAGGCGTTCTTGGAATGTCGGACGTCGACATCCCCTATGGGCAGCTCACGAAACGCCAGACCGCCGTGCTTGGGCTCCTCGTCCAGGGGAAGTCGAACCACGAGATCGCCGAGGAGCTGGGGATCTCCGAGAACACGGTTCGGGTGCATCTTTCCGCGATCCTGAAGACCCTCAAGGCCTCGAACCGCACCCAAGCCGCGATCATCGCCTCGACTTACTTGCGAAACCGCAAGCTGATCGAAAGCTGAACCGCGCCGGCCCGGCGCGCGATCG
>CAYYWV010000024.1:0-27869 GCA_964475385.1 uncultured Alphaproteobacteria bacterium
GCTCACCCAGACTCGGAAGGCTCGGGCGGGGCGAGGCGCAGGCAGGCGCAGCCCAGGTCGTCGTCGGCGCAGGCGCGGGCGAGGTAGTCGTCGAGCGCGGCGACGAGGACCGCCTGCATGCTGCGCTCGGTGCAGGCCGCGAACAGGCGCAGCCGCCGATGGCGCGCGGGATCGAGACGCAGGGTCATGGCGACCGGATGCGCGCCGGACCCGCCCCCGGCCGGGCCTCGGCGAGCGCGCGCGGTCCGTTCGTTCGCAGGCGCGCCGTCCGCCCGGCCGGACACCGCCGTCAATGTCGCGGTCGGCCGCGCCTCGCCCTTGCGGACGAGGAGCGCGCCCGTAAGCGTCGCGAGGCTTCCCATGGTCGTCGCGTTCCTTCCCCTTATCAAACGTTCGCCACGCGGCGGCCGAAGCTCCCCCGCCGCGCCACCGGCGTCGGACCGAGCACATGGCTGTCGAGGCGCTTGAGCCGCCCGGCGATGTAGTCCCACAACGCCTCGATCTCGCGCGCCGAGCGCCCGCCTCCGTTGACCTCCATCACCGTGCGGCCGTCGATCATCGAGGCGGCGAAATCGGTTCGGTGGTGGACGGTGACCGGGGCCACGGTGCCGTGCTGCGAGAGCGCAATCGCCGCCTCGGCGGTGATCCGCGCGCGCGGAGTCGCCCCATTGACGATGAAAACCAGCGGCTTGTTCGCCGCCTCGACAAGGTCGACCGTCGCCGCCACGGCGCGCAGGTCGTGGGGACTCGGCCGGGTCGGAATCAGGATCAGATCGGCGACCGCGACGACGCGCCTGATCGCCATGGTGATCGCCGGCGGCGTATCGATCACCGCGAGCTGGACGCCGCCGTCCTGAAGCTTCTGAAGATCGTAAGGAAGGCGCGCGAAATCGGTCGCCGCAAACAGCGGGGTCTCGGCCTCGCGCTCGTTCCACCAGGCGGCGAGACTGCCCTGGGCGTCGGTGTCGATGACCGCAACCGGGCCGGCGCCGGCCCGCTCGGCCTGCACCGCGAGATGGCCGGCGAGCGTGGTCTTGCCCGAGCCGCCCTTCTGAGCCGCGATCGCAATCACCCGCATCGAAAGCATATCCGTTGACTCCTCGTCGCCAGGCGTTCGTTGGTCCGGCTTGCGCGCGAGTCTAGCCGCGATCCTTTAATTGGCCGTTAAGTCATTGAACAAATTGAAATAAAATTCGAAGTAAAAACACGAACAATTCCTCGCCTCCACGGCCGCTTACACTTGACCTGCGGCGCGCGAAGGGGGATAGTTAATTTGCGTCACACTCCAGAGAGGGGAGTTAAGAAGATGACGCCGCCCGACGGAGCGGCCCTTTCGGACAACCAGGCTACCTAGCCGAACACAGGCCCGACCGTAGGGCCGGGCGGCGGCCACGGGATGGTCGCCAGAGATAGAGCCCCGCCAGCTCGTCACGACGGCGGGGCTTCGTCGTGTCTGGGTTGCGCCCGAGCCGCGCCCCGAGCGCGGAGCGGCGGGCCGCCTACTCCCACTCGATCGTGCCGGGCGGCTTCGAGGTGACGTCGTAGACCACGCGGTTGACGCCGCGCACCTCGTTGCAGATCCGCGTCGCCACCCGCGACAGAAACTCGGGCGCGAACGCGTACGCCTCGGCGGTCATGCCGTCGGTCGAGGTCACGGCCCTGAGCGCGCAGACATAGTCGTAAGACCGCTCGTCGCCCATCACGCCCACGCTGCGCACCGGAAGAAGGACGGCGAAGGCCTGCCAGATCGCGTCGTAGAGCCCGGCGGCGCGGATCTCTTCGAGAAAGATCGCATCGGCCCGGCGCAGGATCGCGAGCCGCTCGGCGGTGACCGCGCCGGGAATGCGGATGGCGAGCCCCGGCCCCGGAAAAGGATGCCGACCGACGAGGCTTTCGGGCAGGCCGAGCTCGCGGCCGAGCGCGCGGACCTCGTCCTTGAACAGCGCGCGCAAGGGCTCGACGAGGGCGAGGTTCATGCGCTCGGGCAGGCCGCCCACGTTGTGGTGCGACTTGATGGTCGCGCTCGGCCCGCCGGCGAACGAGACCGATTCGATCACGTCCGGGTACAAGGTTCCCTGGGCGAGGAAGTCGGCCCCGCCCGCTTTGCGCGCCTCTTCTTCGAACACGTCGATGAAGGTCGCGCCGATGGTCTTGCGCTTCTCCTCGGGATCGGTGACGCCGGCGAGCTTTTCGAGGAACAGCGCGCTTGCGTCGCGGTGCACGAGGCGGATGTTGAAGCGGTCGCGAAAAACGCTCACCACCTCCTCGGCCTCGCCCTCGCGCAACAGCCCGGTATCGACGAACACGCAGGTGAGCTGGTCGCCCACCGCCTCGTGAAGAAGCGCGGCGACGACCGACGAATCGACGCCGCCCGAAAGCCCGCAGATCACCCGGCCCGCGCCGATCTGGGCGCGCGCCCGGGCGATGGCGTGCTCGCGAAAGGCGGCCATGGTCCAGTCCCCGGCGCAACCCGCGACCCGGCGGCTGAAGTTTTCGAGCAGCCGCGCGCCGTGGGGCGTGTGCACGACCTCGGGATGGAACTGAACGCCGTAGAACCGGCGCGCATCGTCGGCGATGGCGGCGAACGGCGCGCCCTCGCTTTCGGCGACGACCCGAAAGCCCGGGGGCAGCCGGGTCACGCGGTCGCCGTGGCTCATCCACACCTGCTCGCGGTCGCCGGGCCGCCATAGCCCTTCGAACAAGAGGCAGTCGTCGCGGACCTCGATGAAGGCGCGGCCGAACTCGCGGTGGTCGGCGCTCTCGACCGCGCCGCCGAGCTGGGCGCACATGACCTGCTGGCCATAGCAGATGCCGAGCACCGGCACGCCGAGCGCGAACACCGCGTCCGGCGCGCGCGGCCCTTCTTCGGCCGTCACCGAGGCCGGCCCGCCCGAAAGCACGATCGCCCGCGGCGCAAAGGCGCGGATCGCCGCCTCGTCGATGTCGTAGGGGCGGATTTCGCTGTAGACCCCGCTTTCGCGCAATCGCCGGGCGATAAGCTGGGTGGTCTGCGAACCAAAGTCGAGGATCAGAATCCGGTCGGTCACCGCGGCGATTTCCTTGCCCGCTCCACCGCCGCGGTCAGGGTTCCGTGCGGTAGTTGGGCGCTTCGTTGGTCACGAAGACGTCGTGGACGTGGCTTTCGCGCAGGCCCGCCCCGGTGACGCGGACGAAGCGGCACCCGCGCTGCATGGCCGCGATGTCGCGGTTGCCGGTATACCCCATCGCCGCCCGCAAACCGCCGACGAGCTGGTGGATGACGTTGGCGATCGGGCCACGATAGGGAACCCGCGCCTCGACCCCTTCGGGCACCAGCTTGAGCTTCTCCTTGATGTCCTGCTGGAAGTAGCGGTCGGCCGAGCCGCGCGCCATCGCCCCGATCGAGCCCATGCCGCGGTAGGACTTGTACGAGCGCCCCTGATAGAGGTAGACCTCGCCCGGGCTTTCGTCGGTGCCCGCGAACAGAGAGCCGATCATCGCGCAGTCGGCCCCGGCCGCGATCGCCTTGGCGAGATCGCCCGAGTACTTGATGCCGCCGTCGCTGATCACCGGCACGCCCTTCTTGCGGCAGACCTCGGCGACGTCGCGGACGGCGGTGAACTGGGGCATGCCGACGCCCGCGACCACCCGCGTCGTGCAGATCGAGCCCGGTCCGATGCCGACCTTCACCGCGTCCGCCCCGGCGTCGATCAGCGCCAGCGCGCCGTCGGCGGTGGCGACGTTGCCGGCGATGACCTCGACCGCGTTCGACAGCGCCTTGACCCGGCCGACGACCTCGAGCACGCCGCGCGAGTGCCCGTGCGCGGTGTCCACCACGACGACGTCGCAGCCGGCCTCGATCAACGCCTCGGCGCGCGCGATCCCCTGCGCCCCGACCCCGGTCGCCGCCGCGACCCTGAGCCGGCCGTGCTCGTCCTTGCAGGCGTCGGGATACTGGCGCGCCTTCTCGATGTCCTTGACCGTGATCAGCCCGGTGCAGCGGAAGGCGTCGTCGACGACCAGCAGCTTCTCGATCCGATGGCGGTGGAGAAGACGCTTGGCCTCGTCGGTGTCGGCGCCGTCGCGCACGGTGACGAGGTTCTCCCGCGTCATCAGCTCGCGGATCGGCTGGTCCGGATCGGTGGCGAAACGCACGTCGCGGTTGGTCACGATGCCGACCAAGCGCCCGTTCTCCTCGACCACCGGAATGCCCGAGATGTGAAAGCGCGCCATCAGGGCGAGCGCGTCGGCGAGCGGCCGGTCGGGGCCGATGGTCACCGGATCGACCACCATGCCGGCCTCGAACTTCTTGACCTTGCGGACCTCGTCGGCCTGGGCCTTGATCGACATGTTCTTGTGCACCACGCCGATCCCGCCGGCCTGGGCCATGGCGATGGCGAGCCGGCTCTCGGTCACCGTGTCCATCGCCGCCGAGATCAGCGGAATGCCAAGCGTGATCCGCGGCGTCAGCCGGGTGCGCGTGTCGGTGTCCGCAGGAAGAACCTCGGACTCCGCCGGAACGAGGAGTACGTCGTCGAAGGCGAGCGCTTCGCGAAAGGTCATGCCAAGCCCTGAGATAGGTTGGCGCGGCATCATACACGAAAACGGCCCCGCGCCAAGGACGATCAGGCCCCTCCCTCGTCCGCTCCGCGGAAGCCGGTCGCCACCAGGTAGATCTCGGCCGAATCGCTGCGGCTCGCCGGCGGCTTGGCGTGGCGGACGCGGGCGAAACGGCGGCGGACGGCGGCGAGGAGCTGGGTCTCGGTTCCGCCCTGGAGCACCTTGCAGACGAAGGCCCCGCCGGGCGCGAGCACGTCGCAAGCGATGGCGAACGCCGCCTCGCAAAGCGCGATCACGCGCAAGTGATCGGTCGGCTTATGGCCGGTGGCGGGCGCGGCCATATCGCTCAAGACCACGTCCGCCGGACCTTCGAGCGCCGCCAGGATGCGCGCGGGCGCGGCCGCGTCGAGCGCGTCGCCCTCGATCAGGGTCGCGCCCGCGATCGGCGCGATCGGCTTGAGATCGATGGCGACCACGCGTCCCCCCCGGGGGCGTCCGGCGCCCACGCGCGCGACCGCCACTTGGGTCCAGCCGCCGGGGGCGGCGCCGAGATCGACCACCCGCGCCCCCCGGCGCAAGATGCGGAAGCGGTCGTCGAGGCCGATCAGCTTGAACGCCGCCCGCGACCGCCAGCCCTCGCGCCGGGCGGCGGCGACGAAGGGATCGTTGAGCTGGCGCTCGAGCCAGCGCCGCGACGACGCCCGCCGAGGCCCGGCGCGGAGCCGCTTGGCGCCGGGCCGAGCGCCGCGGCCGCTCTTGCCGCCGCTTTTCCCGCCCTTGTTACCCTTCGGGGGCATCGGCCGTCGCCGCCCCGGCGAAGGGATCGCCCGCGATCATGGTGGTGAGCAGGCCCTCGCGCAGGCCCCGGTCGGCGACCTTGAGCCGGCCCACGGGCCACAGCCTGCGGATCGCCTCGACGATGGCGCAGCCGGCGACGACGTAATCGGCGCGCCCCGGCCCGATCGAGGGAATCGCCGCCCGCTCCGCCGAATCGAGCGCGCGCAGCCGGTCCGAGATCCGCGCGATCTCGTCGAAGCCGAGGGTAAGCCCGTCGATCCGGGCGCGATCGTAGCGCGGAAGCGCGAGGTGCGCGCCGGCGAGCGTGGTCACCGTGCCCGAGGCCCCGATCATCTGCACCCGTCCCGCGGCGATCTCGCGGGCGATGCCGTGGGCGGCGTCGAACGGCGCGAGCAGGCGGGCGACCGTCTCGACCATGGCGGCGTAGTCGGCCTCGGAGAGTCGGTCTTTGCCGTAAGCCTCGGCGAAGCGGATCACGCCGCAGGGCAGAGAGACCGAAGCGAGGATTCTGGGCGTCCGCCCGGTTTCGCAAGCGAGCCAGACCACCTCGGTGCTGCCCCCGCCGATGTCGAACAGGACCGCCCGCGGCCGGTCCGAGTCAAGAAGCGGCAAGCAGCCGGCGAGCGCGAGCCGCGCCTCCTCGCGGCTGGAGATGACCTCGAGCGCGAGCCCGGTCTCGGCCTCGGCGCGGGCGAGGAAATCGGCGCAATTGGCGGCCCGGCGGCAGGCCTCGGTCGCGACGCCGCGCGCCCGGACGACGCCGAGACGGCGCATCTTGCGCGCGCAGACGCCGAGCGCGCGGACGGCGCGCGCCATCGCCGCCTCGCTGAGCGCGCCGCCGGCGGCGAGCCCTTCGCCAAGCCGCACGATGCGCGAGAAGGCGTCGACCACGCGAAACCCGCCCGGCGCGGGGCGGGCGACCAGCATGCGGCAGTTGTGGCTGCCGAGGTCGACCGCCGCATAGAGCCGATCGTCGTCCGCGCCGTCCGCGCCGTCGCCCTTAGTCTTCACGCCGTTCCATCCGGTCCATCGCCCAGGCTGCTCCGCCCTTTCGTCTATACCATCATCGGCGCGGCTTGACAGGGCGAAGGCGCGTTCCTAAGGTCGCGCCATCCTGCGCCCGCATGGGGGATAGTTTAACGGTAGAACTCTCGGCTCTGGACCGAGCAGTCCTGGTTCGAATCCAGGTCCCCCAGCCACCCCACCGCTGCGCGCGTCTTTCCAGCCCCATTCCAGCGCGGCCTTGACCGAACCCTGCGCCCGATATGGCGGCCGGGCCGGGAATCTGGTACCAAGGCCCTTCGGCACAGATAAGGATCGAACCCATCGTCAGGGGGGCAAACCCATGAAGAACAAAGCCCAGTTTTCGCTCGCCGCCGCGGCGGCGCTCGTCATCGCGGCGGCGGTCGGGTCCGCGGCCTCGCCCGCGCAAGCGGCGGTCAAGATCGGGATGATCACCACGCTGTCGGGCGGCGGCGCTTCGCTCGGCATCGACATCCGCGACGGCTTCCTGCTCGCGGTCAAGATGAAGGGCGGCAAGCTCGGCGGGACCGAGACGGACGTGATCGTGGTCGACGACGGCCGCAAGGTCGAGAACGCCAAGCAGATCGCCAACCGCCTGCTCAAGAAGGACCGGGTCGACGTGGTCACCGGCATCGTCTGGTCGAACCTCGCGCTCGCCGTGGTGCCCACGGTGACCCGGGCGGGCAAGATCTACATCAGCCCCAACGCGGGCCCGTCGCGGCTCGCCGGCAAGGGGTGCAGCCCGAACTACTTCAACGTCGCCTGGCAGAACGACAACCTTCACGAAGCGGCCGGCCAGACCATGACCGACCGGGGCTTCAAGCGGGTCTACATCCTGGCCCCCAACTACCCGGCGGGGAAGGACGCGCTGACCGGCTTCAAGCGCTTCTACAAGGGCGAGATCGTGGGCGAGGTCTACACCAAGCTCGGCCAGGTCGATTACGCGGCCGAGCTCGCCAACCTGCGCGCGGCCAAGCCCGACGGGGTGTTCTTCTTCCTGCCCGGCGGCATGGGAATCAACTTCGTCAAGCAGTACGCCCAGGCCGGGCTCCTGAAGGACGTGCCGCTCTACGGCCCGGCGTTCTCGTTCGACGAAGGCATCCTGCGCGCGGTCGGGGACGCCGCGGTCGGCGTCTACAACACCTCGCAGTGGAACTGGGACTTCGACAACGCGGCCAACCGGGCTTTCGTTTCCGCGTTCCGCAAGGCCTATGGGCGCTATCCCTCTTTGTACGCAAGCCAGGGCTATGACGCGGCGATGCTGCTCGATTCGGCGATCCGGGCGGTGGGCGGCGACGTCTCGAACACGGATGCGTTCCGCGCCGCGATCGAGAAGGCCGACTTCCAGTCGGTGCGGGGCAAGTTCCGCTTCGGCCCCAACCATCATCCGATCCAGGACATCTACCTGCGCGTCGTCTACAAGGACGGCGACCATGTGACCAACCGGACGGTGGGCAAGGTCTTCACCGACCACCAGGACGCCTACGCCGCCCAGTGCAAGATGTAGCCGGACCGAACGTCCTTTCCGCCAACCGGGGCCGCCCGCGGGGCGGCCCCGCGCGGCGGCCGCGCGCGCTTTCGCCATGCTGTTGTTCCTCGAGCAAACGCTGAACGGCCTTCAGCTCGGGGTCATGCTGTTTCTCATGGCCGCCGGGCTGACGCTCGTGTTCGGGATCATGAACATGATCAACCTCGCGCACGGCTCGTTCTACATGATCGGGGCCTTCGCGGCGGTCGCCGTGACCCGGGCGAGCGGAAGCTTCGCGCTCGGCGTCCTCGCCGCGCTGGCCGCAGCCGGGCTTGTCGGGCTCGCGACCGAGTGGGCGGTGCTGCGCAGGCTTTATGCGCGCGACCACCTCGATCAGGTGCTCGCCACATTCGGGCTGATCCTGGTGTTCAACGAGCTCGTCAGCATCATCTGGGGGCCGCAGGCGCGGTTCCTGGAGACGCCCGATGCGCTTTCGGGCACGGTCGAGGTGCTGCCCGGCGCGCCGTATCCCGCCTATCGCCTGGCGATCATCGGGGCCGGGCTCGCGGTCGCCCTGTTCCTGTGGGCGCTGATCGCGCGCAGCCGAATCGGCATGCGAATCCGCGCGGGCGCGAGCAACCGCGAGATGATCGCCGCGCTCGGCGTCGACGTCGGGCGGCTCTACACCCTCGTCTTCGGGCTCGGCGCGATGCTCGCGGGCCTCGCCGGCGCGCTCGCCGGCCCTTTGCTCGCGGTCGAGGTCGGCATGGGCGAGAACGTGCTCATCCTCGCCTTCGTGGTCATCATCATCGGCGGGCTGGGCTCGGTGCGCGGCGCGCTGATCGGGGCCGTGCTCGTCGGCCTCGTCGACACCTACGGCCGCGCCTTCCTGCCCGCCGGGCTGCGCGCCTTCGTCGATCCGGCGGTCGCCGACAACCTCGGCGCCTCGCTCGCGGCGATGGCGATCTACCTTCTGATGGCGACGGTGCTGGTGTGGCGGCCGCGCGGCCTGTTCCCGGCCCACGACTAACTTCACTGATAACGCTTTCAGCGGATCCCAACCCGCTTCATTAGCGGCGAAGGCGGGCAAGAGGGGGCGGAATACGCTAAAATAACGGCGATGAGCCGGCAAAAAGCAGCGCCCAAGGGCGCGCGGACGCGCCGGGGAACCGGCCGCAGGCGCCATACCAATCAGGGAGACCGCATCGTCGCCCTGTTCCTGCTCGGCGCGCTCCTGTTCAACGCGCCGGTCCTTCTCTTGTTCGATGTCGAGGCCATGGTCTTCGGCATCCCGGTGCTCTACGTCTACCTATTCACCGCCTGGACCATTCTGATCGCGCTGATGGCGCGGAGCGCCCGCCATGCGGAGCCCCCGCTCGTCGATCCGCCGCCGCCTCCGCCGCCGCGCATCAACGACGAGGCGGGCTGATGCTGACCGGCGGCTTCATTCTGTTTGCGGCGTTCAGCTACCTGTCGCTTCTGTTCGCCATCGCGTATTACGGCGACAAGCGGGCCGACGAAGGCCGGAGCCTGATCCGCAACCCCTACATCTACGCGCTTTCGATCGCGGTCTACTGCACCTCCTGGACCTTTTACGGAAGCGTTGGGCGAGCGGCGAGCGCGGGCATCGGCTTTCTGCCGATCTACATCGGCCCGACGTTGACCTTCGTCTTGTGGTGGTTCCTTCTGCGCAAGATCATCCGCATCAGCAAGGTGAACCGAATCACCTCGATCGCCGACTTCATCGCCTCGCGTTACGGCAAGAGCACCCTTCTCGGAGGCATGGTGACGGTCATCGCCGTGGTCGGGATCATGCCGTACATCTCGTTGCAGCTCAAAGCCGTCTCGACGAGCTTCAACGTCCTGGTCCACTATCCCGACATCGTGATGCCCGAAGAAGCGCGGCGGGTTCCGGTGCTCTCCGACACCGCGTTCTACGCCGCGGCCGCGATGGCCGCGTTCTCGATCCTGTTCGGCACCCGGCACATCGACGCGACCGAGCACCACGAGGGCATGGTGGCGGCGATCGCTTTCGAATCGCTGGTCAAGCTGGTCTCTTTTCTCGCGGTCGGCCTTTTCGTCACCTTCGGCATGTACGACGGCTTCGGCGACGTGTTCGCCCGCGCCGCCGCCTCGCCCGAGCTCAGCCGGCTGTTCACCATCGAAGGAGCGGGCGGCTACGGCCAGTGGGCGGCGATGACGATTCTCGCCATGGCGGCGATCATCTGCCTGCCGCGCCAGTTCCAGGTCACCGTGGTCGAGAACACCGACGAGGCCCATCTGCGCAAAGCGGTCTGGCTGTTTCCGCTTTACCTTTTGGCGATCAATCTGTTCGTGCTGCCGATCGCTTTCGGCGGCCGGCTCCAGTTTCCCGACGGCACGGTCGATCCCGATACCTTCGTGCTCGCCCTGCCCATGGCCATGAACCGCGAGGCGCTCGCCTTGTTCGTCTTCATCGGCGGGCTGTCGGCGGCGACCGCGATGGTGATCGTCGCGACCATCGCGCTCTCGACCATGGTGTGCAACGATCTCGTGATGCCGATCCTCTTGAGGCTGCGCTGGCTTAGGCTGACCGAGCGCGAGGATCTCGGCGATCTTCTGCTCGGCATCCGGCGGGCGGCCATCGTGTTCGTGCTCGTGCTCGGCTACCTCTACGTCCGGCTGATCGGCGAGTCCTATACGCTGGTCACCATCGGCCTCGTCTCCTTCGCCGCCGCCGCCCAGTTCGCGCCTGCGATCGTGGGCGGCATCTTCTGGAAAGGAGCGACGCGCTCGGGCGCGCTCGCCGGGCTGCTCGCCGGCTTCGCGGTCTGGGCGTACACGCTGCTGCTGCCGTCATTCGCTCGTTCGGGCTGGCTGCCCGACGCCTTCGTCGAAAACGGACCGTTCGGGATCGCGTTGCTCAAGCCCTATCAGCTTCTCGGCCTCCAAGACCTCGACGAGGTCAGCCACGCGGTGCTGTGGAGCATGCTCGCCAATGTCAGCTCCTATATCGGGGTCTCCCTGATCACCGACCAATCCGCGATCGAGCGCGCCCAGGCCGCCATCTTCGTCGACGTGTTCCGCCGCGACCAGGCGGGCTCTCTGTTCTGGCGCGGCACCGCGATGGTCCACGACCTGCACGCGCTCATCGCCCGCTTCATCGGAACCCGTCGCGCGAACGCGGCGTTTGCGCGCTACGCCAAGCGGCGGGGGCTCGATCTCGCCCGCGCGGGCGCGGCGGACGCCGGCTTCGTCGAGTTCGCCGAGCGCGAGCTCGCCGGCGCGATCGGCGCGGCCTCGGCGCGGGTGATGGTCTCTTCGGTCGTGAAGGAGGAGCCGCTCGGCATCGACGAGGTGATGGAGATCCTCGACGAGACCTCGCAGGTGATCGAGTACAGCCGCCGGCTCGAGGAGAAGTCGCGCGAGCTCGAAGCCGCGACGGCCGAGCTGCGCGCCGCCAACCGCCAGCTCCAAGAACTCGATCGGCTCAAGGACGACTTCATCTCGACCATCAGCCACGAGCTGCGCACGCCGCTCACCTCGATTCGTTCGTTCTCGGAGATCCTGTTCGACAACCCCGACGTGGACCCCGAACAGAGGCGCGAGTTCCTCGGCATCATCATCAAGGAGAGCGAGCGGCTCACCCGGTTGATCAACCAGATCCTCGATCTCGCGCGGATGGAGGCCGGGCGCATGGAATGGCGGATGGCCGATATCGACCCCAAGGAGGTCATCGAGGAAGCGCTCGCCGCCACCGGCGGACTGCTCAAGGAAAAAGGGGTGACGATCGAGGTCGACCTGCCGGCCCGCCTGCCGCTGGTTCACGCCGACCGCGACCGATTGATGCAGGTGGTGCTCAACCTGTTGTCGAATGCGGTCAAGTTCTGCGACCCTAAGAACGGCCGGATTTGGGTTTCGGCCGCAGTGGGACGCGACGGCGTTCAAGTGACGGTCCGCGACAACGGCCCCGGCATTCCGCGCAGCGAACGCGCGCGGGTGTTCGAGAAGTTCCGCCAGGCCGCCGACACCCTCACCGACAAGCCCCAGGGCACCGGGCTCGGCCTGCCTATCTGCCGCCAGATCGTCGAACATTTCGGCGGCCGCATCTGGATCAAGGGAGGCCACGGTCGAGGGGCGTCTTTCGTGTTCACCCTCCCGCTCGCCCCGGCGCCTCGCCTTGCGGAAACCGATTCGACCGCCGCCGAGGCCCAGCGCGCCGCAGCCGGCGGCCCGGGGCGCTGAGAAGGCCGGGTTCGAAAGCTGCGTTTCTTCAGCCGCTTCCCGCGGCCTCGCGACCTCGCCAAACGCCGAGCACCCGACCGCGGTAAAGGCGCTCGCTCACCGGCGGCCAGGGCGGATCGGCGGGCCGGTCGCGGTAGATCATCACGAGCCGCCCTTTGGGATGCGCCGCAAGCCAGTCCGAAAAGCCGCTCTTCTCCAGAACGGTGACCGGCGAACGTAAGCGCCCCAGAAAACCGAACTCCCCGCGATAGCCGCCGGCGACGGCGATCCCGTCGGCCTCGCTCTGGCCGAGCGCGGCGGCGAGCGGCCGCAGATCGTAGCGCGGCAGAAGGGTGCGCGCGGCCTCGACATGGACGACGATGAAAGCGGCGAGCGTGATCGCGGCGACGCCGACGACCGCTACGCCCATGGATCGTCGGGCGGCGAATGCGATCGCGAGCGCGGCGACGATCAGACCAACCGCCCACAGCGGATCGGCCCCGGCGAGCGCGCCGATCGTCGCCGCATCGCGAAACCGCGGGGCGAGCGCGGGGGCCGCTATGGGAAGCGCGGCGAAGCCCGCGCCCACCGCCACCGCGACCAGCGTCGGCGCCGCGAGATCGCGCATGCGCAGCGTGCGGGCGGCGGCGTGGGCCAGGCGGGCGAAGAACAGAGAGGTGACCGGGATCATGGGCAGAAGGTAGTGGAGCTGCTTGCCGCTCACGCTCGACAGCGCGGCCAGGACCACCACGAACCAGAGCGCGCAGAGCTTGAGGCCGTCGTCGAAGCCGCGGCCTTTGAACGCGCGCAGGCCCCGCCAAACTGGGGGCCAGACGATCCAGGGGTAGAAAACGACCGGCAAAAGAACGATGAAGAACCACCACGGGCGCGCATGGGCGAAGGACTTGACGACCCGCCCCGCGGTTTGGCGCCACAGGATCGCCTGTTCGTACTCGGGTCCGCCCGCGAACGCGGCCGGAATCGCCCAGGCGAGTCCGATCGCCGCGCCGAGAACGACGCCGGCGACAAGGCCCCCGTACCACCGCGCCCAAGACCGGGGTCTCTGCGCGCGCATCCACAAAGGGGCGAGAAGCGGCGCCGGAAGCGTGAGAAGAAGCGCGACCGGGCCTTTGGCGAGGATCGCGGCGCCAAGCGCCGCGCCGAACAGGAGCCAGCCCCGCCAACCGCCCCGTCGCCAGACGTCGAGCGCGCCGATCACCGCCGCGAGCACGAAGGCGGTGAGCGCTGAGTCGAACATCACCAGACTGCCGTAGAGCTGGAACAGGATCGCGCCCGCCACCATCAGCGCAGCGAGCCCCGCGACCCCGCGCGTCTCGGGCCACAGCCGCCGGGCGAGCGCCGCGGTCAGCCAGATGGACGCCAACGCGAACAGGGGCGGCACCGCGCGGGCCGCCGTCTCGTTCACCCCGAACAGCGCCCAGGCGAGGTTGATCGCCCAGAACAGAAGCGGCGGCTTGTCGCTGTAAGGCGCGCCGTTGAGATGAGGGACGAGAAAATCGCCGCGCAACCACATCTCCCAGGCGACGGTGAGGTAGCGCGTCTCGTCGACCGGGAGCGGCGGACGCAAGACGATCCCGGTTGCGACCGCGGCCGCCCAAATGAGGGTGGCGACGGCAAGCGCCGTGCGTGTCGACAACATCAGGCGGCCGCCTTGCCTTCCGCCTTAGCGCGGCGACGCGCGCGATAGATCAGGTAAAGGTTGCGGGCGTAGATGAACAGGCCAGCCCCCTGGCCGAGGATGAACACCGGGTCTTCGCGCCAGATCGCGTAGCTCAAGAGCGTCGCCCCTCCGGCGAGGCTGAGGTACCAGAACGCGATTGGAATGATGCTGTGGCCGGCGCGTTCGCTGCACACCCATTGCACCAAGAACCGCATCGAGAACAAGGCCTGTCCCAAGAAACCGACCGCCAGCCAAAACGTCATCACGAGCTCCTCTCGTGGTCGTGGGAATCGTCGGCGATCTCGGGCAAACGGCAGCGCCGCTTGAGCCACATTACGCCGCACAGATCGACGATCCCCACCCAGAGCCGGTTCATGACCCCGTACTTGGAGCGTCCGGCCTGGCGGGGACGGTGATTCACCGGCACCACGGCGACGGCGTAGCCATCGCGCCGCATCAGCGCCGGCAGAAAGCGATGCATGTGATCGAAATAAGGCAGCGCGAGAAAGGCTTCGCGCGAGAAGACCTTGAGGCCGCAGCCCGTGTCCGCGATCCCGTCGTCGAGCAGCCGCCGGCGCACCCCGTTGGCGATCCGCGACGACAGCCGGCGGAGGCCGCTGTCGCGGCGGCGCACGCGCTCGCCCGTCACCATGCCAAGATTGGCGGGCGCGTCCTTTGCGCGCCAAGCGGCGAGCAGCGCCGGAATATCGGCGGGGTCGTTCTGACCGTCGCCGTCGAGGGTGACGATCAACGCGCCGCGGGCCGCGCGCACGCCCGAGCGGATCGCCGCGCTCTGACCGCAGCTCGCCCGGTGGCGGAGGACGCGAAGCTCGGGAAAACGGGCGCGCGCCTCGGCGAGCCGGGCCGGCGTGTCGTCGCGCGAGCCGTCGTCGATATAAACGATCTCGAAGGACTCGCGCCCCGCGAGCGCCTCGTGGATCTCGCCGATCAGAGAAAGGATGTTGTCGGCCTCGTCGCGGACCGGCACGACGACCGAAACCGCAACCGGCGGCGCGTCTTCGGCCCCGGGCGGCGGAGAGGCGTCCTTGGACGCCGGATCGGCGACGCCCTCGGCGGGCGCCCGGCCGGAACGGAACATCGGCTCTTCCACTGTGCTGGTGATGGTCGTCGCTGCCGAAGGGTTTTGCCCCAAGGCGGGGGCGCGGGCAACGAAAAATCGGTCTCTCGCCCCTTTCGCCTGCGGCCGTTTCTTTCGATTCGGGCTCAAAGCGCGCCGGTCAGCTCGTGGCGCAGCCGATCACGGAAGGCGTCTATGGCGGCGAGATGGGCGACCAGCATGTCGCGCTCGCGCCTCGACAACGCGCGCACCGGCACCCGGTTGCCGACCTTGCGGCCGGCGCGGAAGTCCTCGATCTGCTGGCGGAGCAGAAAGTCGGTCATCAGATGAAAGGCCCCGGTCAGATAGTCCTCTTCGTTGGCGTCGAGCGCGCCGGTCTCGCTAAGCGCCGCGATCCGGGCGAGCGTCGGCGTCGCCGCCACGCCGTGACGAAGCGCGAGCAGCCGCACTCCTTCGACCAGCGGCAGGGTGCCGGCGTACTTGAGGTCGATGCAGCGCCCGACCCGGTCGGGGGCGCGCTCGGTTCTGAGCCGGCCGAACCAGCCAAGCGCCACCCGATGGTCGGCCTGAAGGCTGTACATCTCGCGCAGGAACCCGGCATTGGCGGGTAGCGCTTCGACCACATGGGCGCGCAATGCCCGGACGAGCCCGGCCTCGCCGTAAGCGTGGCGGAAGTCGAAGAAGATGTCGGCGAGCCTGAGCGCCACATCGCTGCGGCGCGCGATCCAGATATTGATCTGCTTGCGCCACTGGGAGAGCGTCTTGCGCCAGACCGGGTTGGTCGCCATGACGTTGCCGCGGCAAAGCGGGATGCCGAGAGTGTCGAGCGTGCGCGTCATGCGAAGCGCGAGCTCGATGAAGAAGGCGTCGATCCGTCCGTGCTCCGCGTCCGGGTAATCGGCGATCACGAAGCCGTTGTCCTGGTCTGGAAACAGAAAGCTCTCGCCGCGCCCGCCCGAGCCCATGACGATGGCGGCGAACGCGGCCGGCGGCGTCCCCCAACCGGCCTCGGCCATTTCGCTGAGCGCGAGCGCGATCACCCGGCGGTAGATGTCGATGTTGATATCGCTCAAGAGCGTCTGGATCTCGGCCGCCGGAACGTTGTCGGCGAACAGGGCCTCGGCGACCTCGACCTGAGCCGCCTTGACCTCCTTGAGGCCGGCGAGGCTCTCCTCATGGGTCAATCGGTCGATCAAATCGACGAGTCGAGTCGAAGTCGCGGCCAGCGCTTCGTGAAGCGCGATCAACCCGACGACACGGCCGGCGTCGTCGACCACCGGCATATGGCGCAACCGTGCGCGCCGCATATGCGCGATCGCGTGATAGAGGTAGTCGCGCTCGGCGATGGTCTTGACCGGCGCGCTCATCACCGTCTCGATCGGGGCGCCGGGATCGACCCGAAAGGCGATGCGGCGGGTGACGTCCTGCTCGGTGACGATGCCCTGGATCGCGCCGTCCGCATCGACGACGACGGCGCTTTCGGCGCCGGCGGCCGCCATGCGCGAGACCACCTCGCCGCAGGATGCGCCCCGGGGAACGAGAAGCGGCCGGGGCCGCATGTGGTCGCGAGCGGATTGGCGAAAGGCTGCGGTGCGGGACACGGCGCTCCCGGGGGTTAATTTTCGCGCATACTCGCCCTTTTTGACGCCTCATTGCAACCGATGCGCGCCGGCGGCGGCCTGTCGATGCTGGCCAGGCGCGTTTCAGAGGGGTAAACTCGATGCGCCCGACGGAACCGCCGGGCGAGGAGGCGGCAAGGACGGGGTAGGATGACCGGCAGGGTGACCCTCTCCGGCAAGGACTGGGACGAACTCCTGGCGCGGCACCAGCAAAACGTCGAAACGCTCAAGGCCGCCAACGAGATTGCTCTCGGCGACACCCGGGCGGGGGTCGAGCGCGTGCTCGCCGAGGTCGCGCGCATGCTCGACGGCTGCGCCCAGCTTCAGCGCAAATCGCAGGAGTTCGAGGACGCGATGGCGGCGCTGGCGCGAGCGGGCGACGAGCTCAAGGCCGAGGCCGACGCCCTGCCCGAAGGCTTTCTCGCCGCGGTCGCGCCGACGTTGCTTTCGCCGTTCACCGCGGTCTGCTCGTTCTCCGAGATCCTCGCCGACTACCCGACCCTGCCGCTCGACCAACGCAACAGCTTCCTCGACATCGCGATCCGCGAAAGCCGCCGGCTGGCGACGGTGATCGACCGGGTGGTCGATCTCGCGCGCCTGCGTTCGGGTCGCGCCGAATGGCGGATCGCGCCGGTCGAGATCGGCGCCGCGGTCGACGAGGCGGTCACCGCCACCCGCCCCCTGTTCCGCGACAAGGTGGTCGCGCTCGACGTCGCGGTTCCTGCGCGCCTGCCGACCGTTCGCGCCGACCGGTCGCGGCTCGCCCAGGTGCTCGAGAACCTGCTCGCCAACGCGGCCAAGTTCTCGGAGGCCGGACGGGGCCGCGTCAATCTCGCGGCCGAGGCCGACGCGCGCTGGGTCGAGCTCAGCGTCACCGACGACGGCCCCGGCATCGCGCCCGAACGCCAGGGCATCATCTTCGCCCAGTTCCTCGAGCGCGAGGACACGCTCCAGGACGAGCCGCGCGGCAGCGGCCTAGGGCTGGCCGTGAGCAAGCAGGTGGTCGAGCACATGGGCGGGCGGATCTGGGTCGAAAGCGCGCCAGGCGAAGGCGCGCGGTTCGCCTTCACCGTTCCCCGCGCCCGGCCCGCCGCCTGCTGAGCCGCCGAAACGATCTCCCGACAAGGCTTTCCTTTTGGGGCGCGTCACCACGGCGCGGGCCGCCCGAACCCGTCGAAATCGGCCCACAGAGCGCGAATCCGGCGCGGCGGCGTTTCTTTTGCAACCGCGAAATAAACTTATGTTGCGATGCAATAATTTTTGCGCTCGCGTCCATTATTGCGCTGCGGGACAAATCATGTGCAGTGCAATAAATGTCTTTTGAATTCGTATGTTACGAAAAACGCGCCGAACTCTTACGATTCGCCCGCGCCATGTCGCGCCGCACAAGTTTTCAATTGGCGGCCGGTTGCGAAAGTGTTAATGTTTTGTTGCTGAGTGGGACTGTGCGGGCTCTTTGCCGTAAACGCTCTTCGGAGCCACAGGGGGCCGGAGCAGACCCGAGCGAAGCGGCCGCGCCCGGAACGATAGCGATAACACCAACAACGCCGTCGGCCCGAGCGGCTTCGCATGGTGGAACGGTCTACTGAGCACGGGAGGTAGAATTGGACGCCAAAGTCATATGGCTATTCGTCTTTGTCATCCTCTACTGGGGATACTGCATCTTCTGGGGGATCAAGGGCGCAATTTCAGCCCGCACGGCCAGCGACTACTTCATCGCCGGCCGGAGCATCTCGCTCTGGGTGTTCGTGCTCGCGGCGACGGCGACGTCGTTCTCGGGCTGGACCTTCATGGGACATCCGGGGCTTCTCTATCGCGACGGTTTCCAGTACGCCTACGCATCCTTCTATGCGATCACGATCCCGTTCACGGGCGTGATCTTCCTCAAGCGGCAGTGGATGCTCGGCAAGCGCTACGGCTTCGTTACGCCGGGCGAAATGCTGGCGACCTACTTCCAGGGTGACGCCATCCGCCTTCTGACGGTGCTGGTCGCGCTGGTGTTCTCGATCCCGTATCTGGGACTCCAGCTCCGCGCCTCGGGCTTCCTGTTCAACGTGCTGACCGACGGCATGCTCGGCATCAACGTCGGCATGTGGCTCTTGTCGGCGGTGGTGTTCATCTACGTGGCCTCGGGGGGCCTGCGCGCGGTGGCCTACGTGGACACGCTGCAAGCGATCTTGCTCGCCTTCGGCATTGTCGTGATCGGCATCATCGCGGTGAGCTACGTCGGCGGCTGGGATCGGCTCAACGAGGGCATCGCGGCGCTGTCCGCGATGGACACCAAGCGCACGCCTGACGGCTACAGCCACTACATCGCCATCCCCGGCGTAATCCAGTTCGTCAGCGCAGGCCCGAAGGCCGAAGGCGGCGCCTGGACCGGCATCATGGTGCTGACCTACATGTTCGCGCTGATGGGCATCCAATCGGCCCCGGCCTTCACCATGTGGTCGTTCTCGAACAAGAACCCCGAGCCCTTCGCGCCCCAGCAGGTGTGGGCCTCGTCGTTCGGGATCGGCCTGATCCTGTTCGTGTTCACCGCGATGCAGGGCATCGGCGGCCATTTCCTGGGCGCCGACCTCGCTTTCCTGGCCAAGAACCCCGACCTCGTCAACCCGGTGATGCTTACGGGGCTTGCGCGCGACGCCAATCCGGGCATGTCGGCCGCCGAGATCGAACAGCTCGTCAAGGAAGGGCTCGCCAGCCTTCAGGCCGGCACCGGCCCGGGCGGCCTGGTCGACCTCATGAAATCGGCGGGCAAGCAAGGCATGCTGGTGCCGCAGCTCATCCGTCTGATGGGCGATACGGCGCCGTGGCTCGTCGGCCTGCTTTCGGTCTGCGCGCTGGCCGCGATGCAGTCCACCGGCGCGGCGTATATGTCGACCGCCGGCGGCATGCTGACGCGCGACCTTCTCAAGCACTTCGTGATGCCCAACGCGAGCCACCAGTCCCAGAAGTTCTGGGGCCGGGTCGGCGTTCTGGTCATCGTGCTCGCCGCGCTCGTCGTTGCGACCACGTCGAAGGACGCGCTGGTGTTGCTCGGCGGCCTCGCGGTGGCTTACGGCTTCCAGATGTGGCCATCCTTGATCGCCGTCTGCTACTGGCCTTTCATCACCCGGCAGGGAGCGACGGTGGGCCTGATTCTGGGCCTGATCGCCGTAACCCTGACCGAGACCATCGGCCAGCAGCTCGGCATCACCGCCTGGGGTCGGTGGCCGTTGACCATCCACTCGGCCGGTTGGGGCATCATCTTCAACCTCGGCGCCGCGATTATCGTCTCGATGTTCACCCAGGACCAGGCGGCGCTCGACCACCGCATGAAGTTCCACAACTTCTTGCGCGAGCACGCGAGCCTCTCTGAGGACAAGCGCAAGCTGGTGCCTCTGGCCTGGATCATCACCCTGGTCTGGTTCTTCTTCGGGATCGGCCCGGGCGCGGTGATCGGCAACACGATCTTCGGCAACCCGAACGACGCCACGACCTGGGTGTTCGGCATGCCGTCGATCTGGGCCTGGCAGCTCCTGTGGTGGGCCTTGGGCGTCTTCATGATGTGGTTCCTGGCCTACAAGATGGAGATGTCGCGGGTGCCCGTGCGCGAGGTCGAAGCCCTTGTCGAAGACATCGGCGACCTCGGCGAAGGAAAAGCGCGTCTCGATCTCGACGCTCCTGGCTCCTGAACCGCAAGGTACGGGCCCTGGGGCCGCCCGTTCGCGGGCGGCCCCTCTTTTTTCGCCCGGGGCTTCGGCTGTAGAATGCGCCCCACATGCGATGCCGCAACAAAAGGACCGATCCGACGCCATGACCTATTTTCTCGTGACGACGGCGATTCTCGCGGCGCTGCTCTACATCCCCACCGCGCGATTGGTGTTCGTGCTCAGCGTGCGTCGGCTCGAGCGCAAGACCAAGACCAAGCTCGGTCCCAGCGAGCTTGCCGGCCAGCGGACCCGGGCGCGCTTTATCGCCGTTCTTCTGGTCGTTCCGTTCGCCTTCCTGTTCAACTACAACCTTATCTACAACGTCATGAACACGGTGACGGCGGGACCGGGGCAATGAACGACCGCACCTACAAGTTCCTGCGCAACGTCGCGATCCTGTTCACCGTTCTCTGGCTGGGCTGGGAGGTCTATGACAGCTTCGTCAACACGGCGCCCGGCGATTCCGAGTACCTCGCCGCCAACCGCTTGTTCGAGGACGAGGAGTACGATCGCGCGCTCGAGCAGTACCAGGCCGCGCTCAAGAAGGCGCCCGACCACATCTTCGCGCTCCGCGGCGTCGCCCGCAGCCTGATGCAGCTCGGCCGCAACGAAGACGCGCTCGCCGCCTTCAACGAGGCGATCGCGCGCGACCCGAACTTCGCCGCGACTTACGCCAACCGCGGCATCCTTCTCGACAGAATGGGGCGATATCGCGAGGCGATGGCGGATTACGAGACCGCGCTGCGCCTCGACCCCAAGATCGCCGAAGGCCCCAACTGGCTGACGCGCTTCTTGCGCAACCAGCCCGAAAAGCCGCCGACGATCGCCGACCGGCTGGCGTATTTGCGCGCCCAGTTCAAGCTCCCCGAATCGGAGCGCACGCTCACCGTGCCCGAAGTCGACGCCAAGCAGCGCCCGTATCAGATGTGACGAAGAGGCCGCAGACAAGGACCGAGCCGGCCACAGGACGGCGCGCCGCGGCGGCCTACATCACCCCAAGAATATCGACGAACAGGACGCGGAGCATGAAGATCAGGGCGATGCATCCGAACAGGATATGGACCCACTCGGTGTTGCCCTCCTCGTCCCTGTAGGTCAGGCCGTGATAGGCGATGAACCCGGTCACGCCGACGAAGATGAAGTCGATCAGGCTGCCCCCCATCGCGCCTCGCACTCCTTGACGATTCGCTGACGATTCGCTCCTCGCTCCCGTCGCCCTGCTCCTAATAGCAGGGCGGGAACAGGCAATACTTGTCCGCGGCGAGTTCGGCAAGCAGCAAAAGCGTGATCATGATCGTCGCCAGCCAAAGGGCGAAGTACCGCCCGCGCTTGACGTCGTCGGCGGTCGCGGGCCGTCGAACGATGCCGAAGGCGGCGGGATCGAGCCGACCTTCGCGCTGCCGGGCGAGCACGCGGGCGACGAAATGGCGAACCCAAGGCGGCACCACATCGTGAAACATGTAAGGCATGAAGTAACCTTCGATCGTCGCCTCGTCGGCGGCGCGGCCGAACCACATGCGATACGCGATTTCGAACAGGCGGAACTCGCTGATCCCAAGGATCGCCGAGACGTCGAGCACTCCCTGCACGTCGTCGGGGACGTTCTCGTCGAAGTACCGCTTGCGCGCCTGCATGATCCATCGACGCGTCGCACCGCAGCCGCGCCGCCTTCGCTTTACCGGGAACGAAAAACTATAGCGCGCCCATGCGGCCCCGAGAAAGCCCGGAGCAACGGCCTCAAGAGAAGTTGACGCGCCGAGAGCGGCGGGGCGATGCGAAAGAAAGGCCGTGGTGGGCCCGGCAGGATTCGAACCTGCGACAACGCCGTTATGAGCGGCGCGTTCTGACCGCTGAACTACGGGCCCGCCGCACCGTAGCGCACCAGCCCCGGCCGTCAAGTCCGGCGCGGGCGGGCCGCATGGGCCCGCCCGTCGTCGCCCATCGTTCAGAAGTCGAGGAAGCTGCGCAGCTTGCGCGAGCGGCTCGGGTGCTTGAGCTTGCGCAGCGCCTTGGCTTCGATCTGGCGGATGCGCTCGCGGGTGACCGAGAACTGCTGGCCCACCTCTTCGAGGGTGTGGTCGGTGTTCATGCCGATGCCGAAACGCATGCGCAGCACCCGCTCCTCGCGCGGCGTGAGCGAGGCGAGCACCCGGGTCGTGGTTTCGCGCAGGTTCGACTGGATCGCGGCGTCGAGCGGCAGCACCGCGTTCTTGTCCTCGATGAAGTCGCCGAGGTGGCTGTCCTCCTCGTCGCCGATCGGGGTCTCGAGGCTGATCGGCTCCTTGGCGATCTTGAGCACCTTGCGGACCTTCTCGAGCGGCATGCCGAGGCGCTCGGCGAGCTCCTCGGGCGTCGGCTCGCGGCCGATCTCGTGCAGCATCTGGCGCGAGGTGCGAACCAGCTTGTTGATGGTCTCGATCATATGCACCGGGATGCGGATGGTCCGCGCCTGGTCGGCGATCGAGCGGGTGATCGCCTGCCGAATCCACCAGGTGGCGTAGGTCGAGAACTTGTAGCCGCGGCGATACTCGAACTTGTCCACCGCCTTCATCAGGCCGATGTTGCCTTCCTGGATCAGGTCGAGGAACTGGAGCCCGCGGTTGGTGTACTTCTTGGCGATCGAGATCACGAGCCGCAGGTTGGCCTCGACCATCTCCTTCTTGGCCTGGCTGGCCTCGCGCTCGCCCTTCTGGACGGTCTTGACGATGCGCTTGAACTCGCCGATGTCGAGGCCGACCTCGCGGGCGATCTCGACGATCTCGCCGCGGATGCGCTTGACCGCCTCGGCCTCGCGCGCGGCGAAGCTCTTCCAGCCGCGCTCGGGCAGCTTGGCGACCCGATCGAGCCAGTCGGGCTCGAGCTCGCGGCCCTGGTACTGCTCGAGAAAGCTCTCGCGCTTGATCTTGTGCTTCTCGGCGAGGCGAAGAAGCTGGCCTTCGAGCCGGACGAGCCGGCGGTTGACGTCGTAGAGCTCCTCGACCAGGGCCTCGATGCGGGCGTTATTCAGGTGGACGTCCGCGAGCTGGCGGACGATGGCGTCGCGGGCGCGGGCGTACTTCTTGTCCTGGGCGGGCGTCGGCTTCTCGCCGGCGAGCGCCATGGCGAGCCGCTCCTCCTGGAGCTTGCGCACCCGGTTGTAGGCCCGGTTCACCTTCTTGAAGGTTTCGAGAACCTTGGGCATGAGCGCGCGCTCCATCGCGGCGAGCGACATCGCGCCTTCGTCGCCGTCCTCGTCGTCGCCGTCGGCGGCCTCGTCGCCTTCCTTCTCGACCGGCGCGGCCTCAGCCGCAGCGGGAGCGTCTTCGGCGGCGGGCGCGCCTTCGGCGGCCTTGGCCACCGGGGCGCCATAGGTCGCATCGAGATCGATGATGTCGCGCAGCAGAATGCGCCCGGCCTCGAGCTCCTCGCGCCACTGCGCGATCGCGCAGAGCGTGAGCGGGCTCTCGCACAGGCCGGCGATCATCGCCTCGCGCCCGGCCTCGATCCGCTTGGCGATGGCGATCTCTCCCTCGCGCGACAGCAGTTCGACCGAACCCATCTCGCGCAGGTACATGCGCACCGGATCGTCGGTCGAGCCGACGTCGTCGTTGCCGCCGGTGGTCGCCGCCGCGCCCGTGCTCTTGGCCGCCTTCTCGTCCGGGACCGCGCTGTCGTCGGTCTCGTCGCCGTCGATGACGTTGATGCCCATCTCGGACAGCATCGCCATGGTGTCCTCGATCTGCTCGGACGACACCTGCTCGGGCGGCAGCGCGGTGTTGATCTCGTCGTAGGTGACGTAACCGCGCTCCTTGCCGCGGGCGAGGAGCTTCTTGACCGTGGCGTTGGCCGAATCGATCAGCGGGCTGTCGGGAGTGTCTTCGCCCGTTTCGACCTCTTCTTCCTGAGTGGAAACCTTTGTTGCGGCCATCCGTTAAAGACTCCTGACGTCTCTTGATCCCCTCGACGCGCCCCGCTTGCGCGCGGCGCAAGATTCCGCCTTTAGCCCTTGGCTTCGTTCTCCGGGGCCGCCCCCGGATCGTCGATCATGGCGATCTCGCGTTCGTTACGCTCGATCTCGCGCTTGAGCGCCTTGAGGCGCGCAAAGTTCTCTTCCGTCATGTTCTCGGCGAGATCCCGTTCCGCGGCGCGTAGCTCCGCCATCATCGTCACCGCCCGCCTGTGGCACGACAAAATATGCCGCCACCCCCTCTCCAGTTCCGACAGCGGCGCATCGGGCCTGGCGTACCTGTCCTCTAGACGGCGCTCGGACCAGTCGAGCGGCGCCGACAGACGATCGACGGTCGGCGAAAACCCCTGCGTTGACAGGTGGTCTTTTAGCCCCTGCGAGTCAAGGCCCGGTGCGCGAATCGCGATTTCTAAGATGGCGCGCCGCAGCCTGTCAAGCTCGGAGCTCGAAAACGTAGCGGCCGCAAACTCTTCTTCGATATGGGCGAGAAGCTCGGGCCGGTTGAGGACCATGGTCACGAGCAGGCGCTCGCGGCGCTCGGCGAGCCCTTCGGCCCCGCTGCCGAGAGGTTCGGACACCCGCATCCGCGGGACCACGCCGGGCAAACGCGCCGCGCGGCCGCCCAAGCCCGGCCGCCGGCCCTCGGCGCGGGCGGGGACCCGGCCCCGGGGACGGCCGTCGCGTCCGAACAGGGCGTCGAGCCGCTCCTTGATCGCGCGGCCGTAATGCGCCCGCACGCTCGAATCCTGGATGCGCCCGACCGCCGCGCGGAGCCGCCGCTCGAGGTCGGCGCAGCGCTCGGGCGTATCCAGCCGGCGGCCTTCGGTCTCGCGCTCCCACAGGAGATCCACCAGCGGCCGGGCGCGGTCCAGCGTCTCCTTCACCGCCTCGGGTCCGCGCCGGGCCAGCAGGCTGTCCGGGTCTTCGCCCGGCGGCAGGGCCGCGAACCGCAGCGAGCGGCCGGGACCGAGCAGGGGCAAGGCGCGTTCGATCACGCGCGCCGCCGCGCGCCGGCCGGCGGCGTCGCCGTCGAAGCAGATCACCGGCTCGGGCGCGATCCGCCACAGAAGCCGGATCTGGTCCTCGGTCAGCGCGGTGCCGAGCGGCGCGACCGCATGGGCCACCCCGGCCCGGTAGAGCGCGATCACGTCCATATAGCCTTCGGCGACCACGAGGGCGCCCGCTTCGCGCGCCGCCTTGCGGGCGAGCGCAAGGCCGTAGAGCAACGCGCCTTTGCGGAACACAGGGGTCTCCGGCGAGTTCAGGTACTTCGGCCCGCGGTCGCCGAGCGCGCGCCCCCCGAAGCCCACCACCCGGTCGCTCGAATCGGTGATCGGGAAGACGATGCGTCCGCGGAAGCGGTCGTAGGGCGCGCCGCCGTCCTCGGGCGCGACCAGGAGGCCGGCCTCGACCAAGGCCTGCTCGGAGACGCCTTCGCCGGTCAGCGCGCGTTTGAGCGCGGCGCGCTCGTCTGGCGCGAAGCCGAGCCGGAAGCGCGCCCGCACCGCGGGGTCGAGCCCGCGTTCTTCGAGGTAGGCCCGCGCCGCCGCGCCCGTCGGAGCGGCGAGCTGGGCCTCGAACCAAGCGGCCGCGCGCGCGAGCACCTCATAGAGCGATTCGCGCTTCTTCGCCGCTTGGCGGTCGGCGGGCCGGCGGGCCGGCATCTCGAGGCCGGCGGCCTGGGCCAGCCGCTCGACCGCCTCGGGAAAGGCCAAGTTGTCGGCCTGCATGACGAAGCCGATCACGTCGCCGTGCGCCCCGCAGCCGAAGCAGTGAAAGAAGCCCTTCTCGTCGTTGACCGTGAACGACGGCGTCTTCTCCTTGTGGAACGGGCACAGGCCGACATGCTCGCGCCCGCGGCGGGTCAGCGCGACGCGGCGGGCCACCAGGTCCGAAATCGGCAACCGCGCGCGGATCTCGTCGAGAAACTGGGGCGGAAAGCTCATCGCCTGGGCGGCGATCAGGCCAAAGCCTTCTTGACCAGCGCGCTCGCCTTGGCGAAGTCCATCCGCCCGGCGTAGCGCTCCTTGAGCGCCGCCATGGTGCGCCCCATGTCCTTGAGCCCGGTGGCCTCGACCTCCTTGATCGCTTCGGCGACCGCTTGGGCGATCTCGTCGTCGTCGAGCTGGCGGGGCATGAAGCTCTCGATCACCTTGATCTCCTCGGCCTCGCGCTCGGCGAGATCGATGCGCCCGCCTTCCTCGTAGAGCCGGATGCTCTCGCGGCGCTGGCGGATCATCTTGGCGAGCAGCTCGAGGATCTGGTCATCGTCGATCCCGTCCGCTTGGCCGGCGGTGCGGGCGGCGACGTCGCGATCTTTTACGGCGGCGAGGATCAGGCGAAGGGTCGAGACCTTGCACGAATCCTTGGCCTTCATCGCCGCCTTGAGCTCGTCCTGGAGACGCTCTCGTAACATCGGGAATGGATCGGATGGCCTTGCGAAAGCGTAAGCATAGACCGAAAGGCGGCCGCTGGCAAACGCTATCTGATTTGTAAGTGATTGAAACAAAAAGATATTATCTTCGCCCCGGGGGTTGACCTCGGAACGGGATTTGCTTATGTTCCGCGCGGGCTGCACGGTCCGGCGTTGCGACTTGCGCCGGGATCGGTCGCGACCATCGCGGGGCGGATTTGAACGACATGTCAGACGCCACGACGCCGCCTGACCCCTCGGCCACGGCGGCGCTCGTTCTTGCCGACGGCACGGTGTTCCGTGGCCGCGGGTTCGGCGCGCGCGGGCGGCGCGTGGGCGAGATCTGCTTCAACACCGCGATCACCGGCTATCAGGAGATCCTGACCGATCCGTCCTACGCCGGGCAGATCATCACCTTCACCTTTCCTCATATCGGCAATGTCGGCGCGAACGCCGAGGACATCGAGGCCGCGACGCCCGCCGCGCGCGGGCTGGTGCTGCGGGCCGAGGTGACCGCGCCGTCGAACCACCGCGCGGCGGAGCGGCTCGACGACTGGCTCAAGACCCAAGGGCTGGTCGGGATCGCGGGCGTGGACACGAGGCGTCTGACCCGGCATCTGCGCGACCGGGGCGCCCAGCCGGCGGCGCTCGCCCACGGCCGCCCGGACGAGCTCGATCTTGAGGCGCTTGCCGCCGAGGCCCGGGCCTGGCCGGGGCTCGCCGGCATGGACCTCGCCCGCGAGGTGACCTGCCGGCAAACCTATCGCTGGGATACGACCCCCTGGGTTGCGGGCCGCGGCTACGGCCGACTTGAGGCGCCCCGGTTCCGGGTCGTCGCCATCGATTACGGGGCCAAGCGCAACATTCTGCGCTGCCTTGCCGGCCAGGGCTGTCTGGTGACCGTGGTTCCGGCGACGGCGCGCATCGAAGAGATCCTCGCCCACGATCCCGACGGGGTGTTCCTGTCCAACGGACCCGGCGATCCGGCGGCGACCGGCGAATACGCCGTGCCCGTGATCCGCGCGCTTCTCGACAAGGGGCTGCCGATCTTCGGGATCTGCCTCGGGCATCAGATGCTGGCGCTGGCGCTGGGGGCGCGGACCGAGAAGATGCATTTCGGCCATCGCGGGGCCAACCACCCGGTCAAGGATCTCGCCACCGGGCGGGTCGAGATCACCAGCCAGAACCACGGCTTCGTCGTGGTCCGCGAGAGCCTGCCCGAGGGCGTGCGCGAGACCCATGTCTCGCTGTTCGACGGCTCGCTCGAAGGGCTCGCGGTCGAGGGCCGGCCGGTGTTCTCGGTCCAGTACCACCCCGAGGCCTCGCCCGGCCCCCAGGACAGCCACTACCTGTTCGAACGCTTCGTCGCGATGATGGCCGATGCCTAAGCGCTCTCTCCGGCGGCGGAC